>NVRK02000021.1 GCA_002400845.2 Hyphomicrobiales bacterium | reverse complement strand
TTCGAGACAGCCCCAGCTTCAATAGGCCTACTGCGCAGTGCTGCCGATGGATCAAATTCAGGTTGCACTAATTGAGGGCCTGCAAAAGCTGTAATGCTTGGCAGGCGAAATTCTGATCTATTAGCAGACTTAGCACTTGAGTATAAAACCGCCTTACATTTATTTGGTAAATCTGACAGAGTCGTCACTCTACGCTTTTTAGGTTTTTTCTTTGGCTTATTAGGATCTTTTTTCTTTGGTTTTTTAGGTGCAAAAGCAACATTAAACCACCAATCGAGTTTCTTACCACAGCCAATGTCAGAACCCGTTGGATTTTGACGTTTGCAATTGGGTGATCCTGGTTGGCAACCAATGCGAACATGGAAATGATAATGGTGGCCGTAATAGGGACGAATTTTATTCAGCCAAGAGCGGTCGCCTTTTACAGTATCGCATAATTTCTTTTTTATACCTGCATGCACCAAAATACGTTCAACTTTAGGAAACTTCGCAGCGTGGTATAAAATACGCTCATGCGCTTTCGTCCATTTTTTATCATCTACATACACAGTACCACGTTTAAGCATAGAAATTGCGCTGGTATCTTCGCGTTCTCTATACGTGTAGCGCTTGTTGGGCATAGGCGTGAACCATAAATCTGCATCTAAACCAATTTGATGAGAACGGTGGCCTGTAAGCATTGGGCCACCACGTGGCTGTGAAATGTCACCAACCAAGATACCGTTCCAACCGTCTGCTTTCGCTTTAAATGAAAGCTCTTGAACAGTTTTAATAAGTTCTGGGTGTCCCCATCTGCGATTACGCGACAAGCGCATTACTTGCCAATTAGGTCCATCGACAGGCATGCCAACACCGCCGCCCAAACAACCTTTGCTGTAAAAGCCATGTGATGCAGCACTTGTTTTAGCCGGTAGTTTTTTATAACCAAATAATTGCTTGGCAGGCTTTTCAGCGAATGCATAATTGTCGCCAACCGCGCCGATAGTGACACTAGTAATTAAAGCAACTAATATAAAATTCTTGATATAATGCATCATATGAAAATCTCTAAGCCACTCTGCTGTCTAAAAATTTTGACGAATCAATATGCCATCAAGTAATCATCTACTTGGTTGTGCCAAAATATTCCATTACTATTTACGATAGGTTACCCATGATCGCTACGCTAATTTAAAGGTGAGCGTGCAAATAAAGTATACAAAATTACTCATCTTGCACTCTGCCGCGCATTTTTTTAACTTTACTGCGCCCAGATTTTTTCTTCAAGCGACGTTCAACAGAACCTCTCGTTGGTTTGGTTTTACGCCGTCTTGGCGGCGGCGGTTTAGAAGCCTCTGCAATGAGTTTAGCCAAACGTTTTCTGGCATCTTCACGGTTCATACCCTGTTGGCGAAATTTTGATGCTTCTAATATCAACTCCCCACTATGGGTCATTAAATGTGAAGCCAATTTCATCAAACGAGCTTTCACATAATTCGTTAACGAGGGCGAGTTGGCAACATCAAACCGCAACTGAACAGCTGTTGAAACCTTATTGACGTTCTGCCCTCCAGGGCCAGCGGAACGAATAAAGCTCTCAGACAATTCGCTTTCTGGAATGGTGAGTTGCGGGTCTGCCATGGTTAAACGCGTACAGCTTTCTTAGCTGTGTTTGATTTATAAATCGCATCAATAACGCGCTGGTTTTTATAAGATTCTTCCAGAGAATACACCGCCGCAATATCTTTTTTCTTGCCAGACATGCACGCTTTGGCAAAAGTTTCTGCTTCTAAACGATATTGATTTAAACCTGTGTAGCGATACACTTTTGTCTGGCTGTGATTTTGATTATGCACTTTAACTTCATCACCTTCATAAAGGTTTGAGTTAAAGGGGGCAGACAATTCAATAAAGCCTTTATCACCATGAAAGACACAAGTTTGGCGAAGCCCCATTTGTGTGGAGATATAAAATGTTTGATCGAAATCTCCAAAGTCAGCACGCACACTTGCATAGCGATCAGTTTTAAACTTTGGATCAAACTCAATGTTAGCTTCTAACGTAATTGGCTCTTTGCCCGTTGCAAATCTTGTAACTACGGTTGGATAAACACCAATGTCAGGAATTACACCGCCGCCTAGTTCTGGCTTGTTGCGCATGTTTTTAGCGTCAACATTATGGTAGCAGAATGAAGCTTGCACATGGCGTAATTTTCCAATCTCGCCTTTTTTTATCAGCTCGCGAACCTTATGCCATTGAGGATGATAGGTAACCATAAAGGCTTCGGCTATTACCACATTGTATTTATCGCGCGCTTTAATAATACGATTAATATCATTCGCTTTTAGTGCAATTGGTTTTTCACACAAAACATGCTTGCCAGCTTTAGCAGCTTGAATGGCCCATTGGGTATGTTGCGAAGTTGGCAGTGGAATATACACACCATCAATGTCAGGCGATGCCAACAATTCTTCATACGAACCATAGGCGGCTAATGCGCCAAATTTTACGGCAAGCTTTGTCGCTTTTTTTAAATCTCTACTGGCGATGCCAGCTAGTATGCCGTTGTCTGCTTGGTTGATTGCTGGAATAAAATGTTCCCAGCCAATCTTTGCAGTTGATAATATTCCCCAGCGAAACATGTTTTTCTCCTCATAAGACTGCAACTAGAATAGTAGGTGTTATGCAAAAAGAAAAGCCGAGGAATACATAATCGTAAACCTCGGCTTTGATATTCAATTAATATAGATTAATAAGTTTAACCTCTAAGCGTGCCACCCGTCGATTTTTCAACATTGGCAATAATCTTAGCAGAAACAGCTTCAATTTCTTCATCGGTAAAGGTCTTATCTTTTGGTTGAAGGGTTACTTCAATCGCAACAGATTTTTTATCTTCGCCCAGTGAAGGACCTTCAAAAATATCAAACACAGAAACATTTGTGATGAGTTTTTTATCAGCGCCATTTGCAGCACGCAATAGCTTGGCAACTTCTTGGCTCTTATCCAGTACAAAAGAGAAATCGCGTTTCACTGCTTGAAGACCAGACAGAACCAATGCTGGTTTTGTTTTTGTCGCCTTTGCTTTGGGTGCAGGAATTGCATCTAGATAAATTTCAAAACCGCAAATAGGGCCAGAAACATCTAATGCTTCAAGCGTCATTGGGTGAAATTCACCAAAGGTACCAAGAACAATTTTTGGCCCCATCTGAATGCGCCCAGAACGTCCCGGGTGATACCATTTTGGTGTATCTGTTACGATTTGAAGGTTCGAAATATTCATACCACATGCTTCAAGAACTGATAAAGCATCCGCTTTTGCAAGTTGAACATCTACATTGCCCGCCGCGCCTGCCCAGTCACGACCACTGCCAATAAGGCCAGCTGTGCCACGGCGAATACCACCTGCGCAACTGCGCTGTGTTTCAGGTGTGTCGCTTTCAAACGTGTGGCTCACTTCAAACAAAGCCACATCACCAACACCTTTATCGGCATTGCGCTGTGCCGCTAACATTAAGCCCGGTAAAAGAGATGGACGCATGTCAGACATATCGGTAGAAATTGGGTTTGCCAATTTTAATTCTGGCACACCGCCGCCAAACAGCTTGGCGTGATCTTCTGCGATGAACGACCATGTAATCGCTTCAAGCATTCCACGCGATGCAAGGCCGCGTTTGGCATTGCGTCGGCGTGTTTGGTCATTGGTCAAAATGCGTTTGCTAATAGCACCGATAGAAGGAAGCGGCGTAGATTGAATTTTATCAATGCCATAAATTCGCATGATTTCTTCAACCAAATCAGCTTTACCAAATACATCTGGACGCCAGCTTGGAACAGCAACTTGAATGGTATCACCTGCCACAGAAACACCAAAGCCAAGGCTTTGCAAAATCTCGATGGAACGCTCGTTAGAAACTTCTAAACCCGTAAGACGTTTTGTTTCGCTAAGTGGAAAGTCGATGACGAGTTCAGGCTTAGGTACTTTGCCAGTAATAACGCTGGTTGATGGTTCGCCACCACAAAGTTCCATCACAAGGTTAGTTGCGTGGTGCAGGCCTGCTTCCATGAATGCAGGGTCAACACCGCGCTCAAAACGATAACGTGCATCTGTGTTAATGCCCATGTCGCGGCCCGTACGCGCAATAATCATTGGGTCCCATAGT
Source organism: Hyphomicrobiales bacterium (assembly GCA_002400845.2). GTDB lineage: Bacteria > Pseudomonadota > Alphaproteobacteria > Rhizobiales > Rhizobiaceae > Salaquimonas. The sequence goes on along the minus strand of NVRK02000021.1, from coordinate 29,949 downwards.
GCAGATTCAACAAGAACGTTGACGGTTTCATCGGTACAGCCGCTTGTTTCTCCGCCCATAATGCCAGCCAAAGATTCAGCGCCATTATCATCGCCAATGACATAGACTGATGATGCGAGTTTGTAGTCTTTACCATCAAGACCTTTAAAGGCTTCGCCGTCTTTTGCGCCACGAACAACCAGATTACCCATAACTTTATCAGCATCAAATACATGAAGCGGACGACCCAAATCGAAAGTTACATAATTGGTAATATCAACAAGTGCAGAAATTGGACGAAGACCAATGGCTTTCAATCGTTGCTGCATCCATTTTGGTGACGGACCGTTCTTCACACCTTTAACATATGTCAGGCCAAAGGCTGGACAAAACTCTGGTGCTTCAATTGTTAAACTGATTGGGTTGTCGAATGTGCCTTTAGGTTCAGCAATTGCAACTGGCTTAACAGTGCCAATGCCATACGCTTCAAGATCACGTGCGATACCAGCAACACCAAGCGCGTCTGGACGGTTAGGCGTAATGCCAATTTCGATGATCGGATCATTAAGGCCAGCATAGTCTGCAAATGACGTTCCAACAGGTGCATCAGCTGGCAGGTCGATAATGCCGTCATGGTCTTCAGACAGTTCAAGCTCACGCTCAGAACACATCATACCAAAACTTTCAACGCCGCGAATGTTGCCAACAGACAATGTAACATCAATGCCTGGAACATACGTGCCAGCACCAGCAAATGCGCCAATTAAACCTTCACGCGCATTGGGCGCACCGCAAACAACTTGTATCGGTTTTCCATCGCCCACATCAACGCTAAGCACTTTTAGCTTGTCAGCATCAGGGTGTTTTTCAGCACTTAATACTTTGGCAATGGTGAACGGTTTAAACGCTTCGCGCGTATCAACTTCTTCAACCTCAAGGCCAATCATTGTTAACGCTTCAACTATTTGGTCAAGCGATGCATCTGTGTCTAGGTGGTCTTTTAACCAAGAAAGGGTGAACTTCATTTTGCTTTTACCTTTTTGGTAGATTTTTTCTTAATTGGTTTTTTGGGCGTAGATTTTTTAGCAATTTTTTTAGTTGCCGCTTTAGCCGCCTTTGTTGCTTTAGACTTTTTCTTAGCCAGTTTTTTGGCTTTCAAAGCCACCTTCATAAGCTCGTCCATCGTCGGAACTTTTGATTTTTTGACTTTTTTAGCTTTTGACTTATTCTTTTTATAACGCGCTTTTTGGCGGTCTTGCAGATCATCAAAAATCACGAACCCAATACGATTGCTTTCGCTTTCCTTCTCAGGCTCATCTGACTTAATTGGAACGCGTACAAATGTAAGCGCTAATTGCGAAGCATGAACCACAACAGAAGTTGGCAATTCATCTGGCATCAAAACACCATCCACACGCAAAATATCACCTTCGCCTGGTGCAAGGCCCAATACCTTCATCTGTCCCACAGCGGTCAAAGAAATAATTTCAAGCTGTTCCTTTTCAGGATCAAGCGCTTCGTTGAACGCAAAAATATGCTTGGCAACTTCTTGCGCGGTTTCTTCAGCCTGATTGCCACATTCAATTGTTGTCCAATCAACTTTTTTAGCGGAAGTTGAAGAACCAACCCGCAATTGCTCAGCATGAAAAGCGTACTTACCTTTTAGCAAGGCAGCATCGGTGAATCGTGTTTTTTTATTACCGCTCTTATTAGCAGTCATCTGCTCAAGCCTCCAAATAAAGTTGGAACGTCCAGTGGTCTAAATCCATAATGCGATAACCATCTAGCATCTGCATCAAAGAAGGCGCGAAGATCTGGCATGCCATATTTTAGCATGGCGATACGATCAATGCCGATGCCCCATGCAAAACCTTGATATACGTCAGGGTCTAGGCCGCCAGAACGCAAAACATTTGGATGCAGCATGCCGCAGCCCAAAATTTCCATCCAGTCATCACCTTCTCCAAACTTCACTTCATTGCCCGAGCGGTCGCACTGAATGTCTACTTCCATTGAAGGTTCTGTAAACGGAAAGAAAGAAGGGCGAAAACGCATGTTGATATTATCAACTTCAAAGAATGCTTTACAAAATTCTTCCAAAACCCATTTTAGGTTGCCAATGTTAGCCGCTTTATCAATCACTAGGCCTTCTAGCTGGTGAAACATGGGCGTGTGGGTTGGATCACTGTCGCAGCGATACGTTTTACCAGGGATAGCAATGCGAATTGGCGGCTCTTGATTTTCCATCGTGCGTATTTGAACTGGCGACGTATGGGTACGTAAAAGATTGCGAACTTTTACGCCATTCTCATCGGCTTCTTTTTCATTGAAGAAAAACGTATCGTGCATTTCGCGCGCTGGATGTCCCTCAGGAAAATTAAGCGCAGTAAAATTATAATAATCCGTCTCAACATCTGGGCCTTCTGCAATTGCAAAACCCATGTCAGAAAAAATTGCAGTAATTTCGTCAATTACTTGCGAGATTGGGTGAATGCGACCAGCTTCACTAGGCGACTGGCGAACAGGCAGCGTGATATCTACTTTTTCTGTTTTTAAGCGTTCTTCAATAGCAGCGCGTTTTAAAACTTCTTTGCGGCTCGCAATCGCATCACCAACGCTATTTTTCAAACTGTTAAGGGCAGGGCCCATAACCTGGCGCTCTTCTGGCGTCATTTTGCCAAGCGTCTTCATCTGTAAAGAGATAGAACCTTTTTTGCCTAAGCTTTCAATACGCACTGTTTCCAGCGCAGCTTCGTCTGCGGCAGTTTCAATCGCGGTCAAAATATCCGCTTCTAATTGTTTAAGGTCACTCATTTTGGTTCCGTCCGAATTATGTTCGCAGCGTTTTACACACGCCAAATTTTGGTCAGTATTATTTGTATTTAATCGAATTACAAATAAAAATACCCGCTCTAGCGTTTAGCCAGCGCGGGTATCTAAAATTTTTACCAGATACATAGCGCTAGTTAGTTAACAGCGCTTTCAAAAGCATTTGGTGTCGTATCTTTAAGATATGTCAAAGCTTCTTTAGCGATGACGCAAACCGCAGTAAATGCGGCAGCTTCATGGATAGCCATGTCTGAAAGCACTTTACGGTCAATCTCGATATTCGCTTTTGTCATACCGTCAATTAGGCGACCATATGTTAAACCATTCAAACGAGCCGCAGCATTAATACGCTGTACCCATAGTGAACGGAAATTACGCTTTCTCGTGCGACGATCGCGCGTAGCGTATTGCATTGCCTTATCGACAGCAGGTTTTGCTGAGCGAATGGTTGTTCTTCTAGCGCCGTAAAAGCCTTTGGCTTTTTTCAGTACTTTTTTATGTCTTGCGTGTGAGGTAACACCGCGTTTAACACGAGCCATGATCTATTTCCTTAAATAAAGTATCTGATTAGCTGTTAGGCAGATATTGTTTGATAATTTTTTTCGCATCCGCAGCGCATAGAATTACCATGCCGCGTGAATTGCGAAGAAAAGTATTGGATCTTTTGATCATGCCGTGGCGTTTACCCGCTTGGCCTGCTTTAACTTTACCGCTAGCGGTAAGTTTGAAACGCTTTTTAGCGCTTGATTTTGTCTTCATCTTGGGCATTTGCGTGCTCCTTAATGTTGGAACTGAAAATTAAAAAGCTCCGTCTGAAGACCCTACAATTAATATAAATAACGCAGAATTTGACGAAGCTTTCGCTCTAAGACCATCATGGCATGCCCTGCCAGACGATCAACTGGGGTTATATAGGCAGACTATAAAAATTTGGCAAGTGAAAAAGAGTCGAATATCAAGCATTTAGCGGCTCTTTTCAGCCTTTTGCGCACCCTTTAGGACTTAATTAATGCCATTGATAAAAAACGCCTCTGTTGGGCCATTATATTGTGCGCCGTATCGCACGCCATGACCGAAAAATAATTTGCTGTCTTTTGTAACATATTGGTCTTTTTTGGAGATGTCATACGTAACTGTATTATCGATCATAACAGCTGGTGTGGTTGCTACTTTTGCCGTGTCAGCGCTTGCTGTTATAGGCAATATGGCTGTTACTACCGCTACCAATGCGATTGTTAAAACGACTGCTGTTTTTTTAATTTTCACAAACATAATACTTTCCTTTGTTTGTCGAAACGAAATTAGACCAAGCGAATTTGCCTAGAATTCAGGTGGGCAGCGAGTAACTTGGAATGTTGGTAATAAATTAGTAAAATTCCTTACCAACTGGGAAGGCTGCTCACTGCCCTGATTAGGAAAATAGGGATGTTTGCTTTATTTGATAATACCCACTATATTTATTTCATTGTTAAATTAAATCGAGTAATAGCCAAGTGGCACCTAATAACAGGCGGGTAATACAATGTTTGACCAATTACGCTCACTCGCCATTTTTTCTAAAGTTGCAGAAGTAGGCTCGTTTAGTGGTGCCGCAAAAATGTTAAATCTAACAGCTCCTGTTGTTAGCCAGCATGTTTCACAATTAGAAAAAGAACTGCAATTACCGTTGGTTTACCGCAGTACGCGCAGTTTACGTTTAACAGATGCAGGTGAAAAATTGGCAGTATCTGCGCGCCAAATGTTAGACATTGCAGAAGCTGGCTTAGATGAAATTATCGGTGAGGATTTGCCGCCACACGGAAAATTATCTGTAGCGGCACCCGGCATTGCCGACTATGAGCCTTTTTTAGATGGGCTAACAAAATACAGGAAACTTTTTCCAGATATTGAACTCACAATATCTTTTGACGATAAAATTAGAGACTTAATTCGTGAAGGTTTTGACCTAGGCATTCGCAGCGCTCAAACGCTTACAGATTCTTCTTTGATAAGCAGAAAACTCATAGATAGTCCGATGAAATTGGTTTGCACTGCTGAATATATAAAAGAACATGGGGCGGTCTCAAAGCCAGCAGATTTGCAAAGCCAAGGTTATCAATGGATAGGCATGCCTGTAGTTTCAAAAACAGTAATTTTGCAACGCAAAGACAATCCAGAAATCAAAATCGAAGTGGCCAGAAGCATTTCTCTCACAGTAGATAGCTACAGGGCCAGTTACAATTTAGCACAACGTGGCAATGGCCTTGTTTCTCTTTCAACAATAGACAGCCGAGTAACAAATGAACCGCAAAATTTTGTTGAACCATTGCCGCAATGGGAGTTGGAGCCCACCGCTTTTTATGCTGTTTGGCCTGCAAATGCTGGTGCGCGTTCGCTTACAAGGCATTTTTTACAGTTTTTACTGACAGAAATCGCAAAAAATAAAAGCAATGAAATTCAAAAAGGGTGAGCACATACTAACTAAAATGGTTTGTCTTAAAAAGGCGGCGCTTCGCCAACTTTGCCTACTTTAGCCAACCAAAGACTGTTGGCAATTCGGCGTGCTATTTGCATAACCAATGGCACTGCGTCTTTGTCAAAGGCTTCTATTGCAGTCTTTTCAAACATTACCAGCCAACGTTCAAAATCGCTTGTTTTTAATTCGTCAATCGCATTATGTTTAACAACGGGTTGGCCTTTATATTTGCCAGTTTTCAACAAAACGGAAGACCAAAATAATTTCATCTTGGCAAGGTGTTCGCCCCACTCACCATTATTGCGACTTAAGAATATTGGCCCAAGGCGCGCATCTTTTGCAATATCAATATAAAAACGATCTACCAAATACGAAATCTGATTCTCAGTAATTGATGTATGCAAAGGCACCGGCGCTAATGGATCTCTTTTTCGTTTAAGTTCTGGCATAATGTCTCTCAGGTATAAAATTTGAGTGCAATCCAAGTGAAGAGTGTTCCCCATACGCACATATTCACGAATGAGCGTAATATGCCACCATCTTCTTCGACGGTCATACCTGCCTTTCGACGAACGCAATCACCAGGCCAAAGGAATATTGTAATAATTCCATTGAGTAATTTCATAGCGCAACTCCTTAATAGGTATTTTAAATACCACTATTAATTTACTTGTCAATAAGTAATATTTAAAATACCACTTTAAATATGAAGCTAACCTTACAAACAGACTATGCACTGAGAATTTTAATTTCATTAGCGCAGAACCCAGGCCAACTACAATCTGTACAAGATTTGGCGAATCGTTTTAGCGTGTCAAAAAACCATCTTATGAAAACCGCACAGCATTTATCCGCGCATGGGTTTATAAAAACAGAACGAGGCCGCAAGGGTGGTTTGCGCCTAGCGATGCTTCCAAAAGATATTGTGATTGGCAATGTTATTCGTAAGATGGAGCCAAATTTAGAGATGGCTGAATGCTTTCAACAAGGAGAAGCAGGCAAAGCATGTCAATTGCTGCCGTCGTGTAAATTGAAAGGATTGCTTGGCGAAGCACTTGCATCATTTTTACAGGTGTTAGAACAAAAAACGTTAGCCGACATTGCCAGCTAATATTGTAAATTAATTTGGGCTTTGTTTATGGCAATAAAAAAGCCGAGCAATTTGCCCGGCTTTCAAGTTAACTACTTAGCCCTAGTTATCAGGGTTGGTATCGACTATTTGTTTCCAAACGCCACCCTTTTTTTGTGATGGGGGAGCAGGCTCTCCCTTTACAAGGGTTGATTTTATACCGGTTTTCATATCTTTATAGATACCAGAATCAGGAACTTTTGCTCCTGGTTTTACTTTAATCACCATTTTATAAATCCTTATAATGGTAGTTTGAAAAAGCCCGCTGTCTTGGTTGTTCGCCGATTGCGGGTTTTTTTATGCATTATCGCACCTGCTAATTATGATCGATTCGTTATAAAAGTCCAGCACTTAAATATTTAATCTTGTCTTTTCAGTGGTTTCTTGATATTAAATGCCTAGAATTCATTTCCGGAAAGTGAAACATGGTAAAACAAAGAATTATTGCGTTCTCGACTTTTTTAAAGTTGATTGAATTGGATGAACAGAAAAAGAAGACTATGTTACGTGGTTTTTTGAGGGGGGGAGGCTTTAATTACTGGCGTCCATTACAAGTTTTGTCTCAAGAAATAATTCAAAACAAATTGGATTTTGAAGGCCTCAGTTCCAAAATGGAGAGTTTTGCAAAAGGCCATCAGCAAAAATACAATAAAAATGCATTGATTAAAATTCTTGATTGGAAGTCTAAAAGGACTTTGTTGGCTCTGGAGAGGCAAGGGCGGTTTGAGTATGTGCTCGGCAATTCTGGCTTTACGGTTAAGATGGAGCCAGAGTTGGCCTTCTCTCTAAATGGATCTGATTATCTAGCTCATGTTTGGGCAACCAATACACCAACCTTGAGCGAATCTACTTTTTCGGTTGGGTTATATATGCTCAAACTAGCGGCAGAAAATCACGGAATAAAGAGTAAAAACTTCTTAATTATTGATACGGTTAAGGATCGAAGTTTTGGCGAGTTTAATATCTTGGCTAACAGTGAAAGTATGCTTAATGCGCAATCAGCTTTATTGGGAGCATTATGGCAAGAGATAAATAATACGTCAAACTCTGAAGTAGGCACAGATGTTGGTGATTATACTCCGCCGCCCAGCTTTAACTAAATTAGATTAATTCAATAAACACAAAAAAGCCGAGCAATTGGCCCGGCTTTCAAATTCTTATATATTTAAAATTATTTAGCGGGTGGCCCAAGAACCATCATCATTTGACGGCCTTCAAGTTTTGGCTCTGATTCAACTTTAGAAATATCAGCGATGTCTTCTTTAACGCGCTTCAAAAGTCTCATGCCCAGCTCTAAGTGAGCCATTTCACGGCCTCTAAACCGCAAAGTGACTTTAACCTTATCGCCTTCGCCAAGAAACTTCTTAACCGAACGCATCTTCACATCATAATCATGTGTGTCGATGTTAGGGCGCATCTTAATTTCTTTAACTTCCTGCACTTTCTGTTTTTTACGCTTTTCAGACGCTTTTTTCTGAGCTTGGTATTTATATTTACCAAGGTCCAAAATTTTACAGATTGGCGGATTGTTATTAGGTGAAATCTCTACAAGGTCTAGACCAGCTTCAACAGCTAACTCCATAGCTTTAGCGGTGTCGACACTGCCCCTGTTTTCTCCTTCAGCATCGATCAGCTGAACTTGTGGGACGCGGATTTCTTCGTTGGACCGTGGTCCATCTTTTACGGGCGCTTGCGCTCTATGCGGACGGCGAATGGCGATAGTCTCCTCAAATAGTTAAAGTCGTTAATTACATTAGTACTTACATGTACATATATAGGTTTTGATCGTGTAATTTTCCATAAAATCATGTCAAATCTACGATTGGTGATTCCCTTTAGCATGTAATTATTACAAAATCATGCAAAAATAAGCTAAATATCGTCTAAATTATCATTCCACCTAAGGCATTGAGCATGAAACTAGAGTTTGAAACCGTTGGCAAAGGTGCTGATGCAAGAAAAATAGCTTTTCGTAGATCATATGGCCAAAATACAGAAGGCAATCCTGGCCTTGTTTGGCTAGGCGGATACCGCTCAGACATGTTGGGTTCAAAGGCGCAAATGCTGCAAACTTGGGCCGATGATAACAATCACGCGTGCTTGCGGCACGATTATTCAGGCCACGGCGAATCACAATTGGATGGCGCTGGAGATTTTATGAAGGGCAATATTTCGCGTTGGTTAGAAGAAACTTTAGCAGTTTTTGATACGCAAACCACAGGCCCTCAAATTTTGGTTGGTTCTTCAATGGGATGCTGGATTGCATTGCGCATGTTGGAAGAATTGAAAAAAAGAGGTGCCAAAAAATCTAAGGGTGATACGCGAATTGCTGGTATGATCTTAATTGCCCCAGCTCCTGATTTTACCAAGGAGCTTACTTGGCCAAAAATGAGCGAACAGCAGCGCGAAGATGTGATCCAAAATGGTTTCTTCGAAGAGCCAACACCTGACCCAGATTGGAAATTGCTTTTCACAAAAACACTGTTTGATGATGCGATAAATAACTTAGTTCTAACAGGGCCGATTGAAACCAATTGCCCAGTACATATTTTACAAGGCGCGTTGGATGAATCTGTTCCCGTGAAACATGCTTTGCGCTTGGCAGAACTCATGCCATCCGACCAAGTAACAATGACAGTTATCAAAGATGGCGATCATCGCTTGTCGCGTGAAGAGGATTTAGCGCTTTTGATTAGGGCAATAGAGAATATGGTTAGCGCGGTTTAGAAAACGGGTCTGATAGTTTTGAGTGATAAACCAACCCTTCGACAAGCTCAGGGTGAGGGTTTTGGTAAGTTGGCTACGACAAAATCAGGTTGAGCCTGCCGAAGGGGTGAGTTGCCTCTCGGTATTGCTTCGCAAGTACCTGCGGCCTGCATCGTCACTTGCTGTGCAAGTTTGATTTGGTCGAAGGATCGAGGGCACATATCTCAGCCCTTGTTATGCTCGGGCTTGTCCCGAGTATCCATACCGTTTCATTGAGATGAATTCATTGCTTAATTATCACGGAATGGACCTTGTGAAAACTGGGAAGATGTGCGCTCCGCTTCTCCGAGGATGACGCTTATTTTACTCTCTAAAATCCACCAATCCAAATGCCAGCGCCAAGAACCAATGCGCCACCAAACATAATTTGCAGAGCGGCTTTGAGCCAAGGTGTTTCCATATATTTACTTTGTATCCAAGTGATTATGAATAGCTCAACCGCTACAATGGCAAAGGCTGTATAAGTTGCCAGCCAAAAATCTGGAATCAAATAAGGCAGTGCATGGCCCAAGCCGCCAAGCGTGGTCATTATTCCAGTAATCACGCCACGTATCATTGGCGAGCCGCGACCAGAAATAATACCGTCATCAGAGGCAACCTCTGTGAAGCCCATTGAAATGCCAGCGCCAACAGAAGCAGCCAATCCAACCAATAATGTGGTTTTTGTATCTTGTGTCGCAAATGCAGTCGCAAAAATTGGCGCAAGGGTTGAAATCGACCCGTCAATTAGGCCAGCAAGTCCTGGTTGAATATAGGTTAAAACGAATTGCTTTTTCTCAACTTCAAGCTCTCTTAATTTTATATCTTGCGGCGTATAGTTTTTTTCTGCCCCCATGGCTTTGCCAATGTGACCTGCTTCAGCACGTGCTAGATCAGCCATTAATTTTCTAATTGAAGTATCCGTGGCACGCTTTGCAGCAGCTGAATAATATCTAAAAGCTTGCGCTTCCATATCTGCTGCTTGCTTGCGTATCGCATCAATTCCGCGTGGTTTTACCAACCACATAGGTTTGCGATCATAAAATCCACGCACGTGTTCGCGCCTAATTAAAGGTATGGTTTCACCAAATTTTTTGACATGCAAATCAACCAACCATCGCCTATGTTGATTTTCTTCCTGCGCCATTTCATCGAATATTTTAGCTGTGTCAGGAAAATCTGCTCGCATTCCTTCTGCATATGCTTGATAGATGCGTTCATCATCTTCTTCACTTGATATGGCTAAAGCAAGCATTTCTTGCTCACTTAAATCATCAAATTTCTTCTTTTTAAAGTTTAAAAATCGCGCAAACATTTTTGTTCCTCTTTCGCTGTAAGGTAGTCAGGCAGAGCGTTAAGTCAATAAGTCAAATTTGCATTTGTTGACGATAGTTTGAGATATAAGAATATAATGCAGGACAGTATAATGACCACGCAGGTAAAACAAAATTGATTAAATTTTATTGTCGCAATAATACATCAAACTGTTATCAATAATTCATTAGTATAAAAGTTTGCGAGTAGTAATAATTTAGATGAATATATTTAATCTCACATTAGGCAAAATTGGTGCGTTTTTGGCGTCTCGCTTGGCAAAAGAATCGTCAGGTTACAAACCCTATACGCCCTCAGATCAAGACACATTGCGCAAGAATTTGCAGCCGGGAGATATATTGTTGGTTGAAGGAAATCAATTTGTTTCCGGTGCCATTAAATATTTAACACAGTCAACTTGGTCACATGCCGCATTCTATGTCGGAGATAATTTACCTAAGCCAAAAGATGGGTCAGAACGCCCAACACTCATCGAAGTAAATGTTGGTACAGGGTGCACAGCGGTTAAATTATCCAAATATGAAAAATTCAACACCCGTATCTGTCGTCCAGTTGGATTGTCAAAAAAAGATAAAAAAACGACAATAGATTTTATGATTTCAAAAATTGGTCTTCAATATGATTTGAAAAATATTTTCGATTTACTCAGATACTTCATTCCAACCCCGCCAGTACCCGTTGCTTGGCGCCGTCGCATGTTGGCCTTTGGTTCAGGCGAACCCTCTAAAGCCATTTGTTCTTCACTCATCGCTCAGGCATTTCAAGAAGTAAAATATCCAATTTTGCCAGAAGTTACAAATGCACCCGGCAGAACATCAGCAAAATCGGGATATTCTAAACGTGAGATTTTGCACATTCGCTATCACGCATTGTTCACGCCAAGAGATTTCGATCTCTCTCCCTATTTCGATATTTTCAAACCTACCATCGAAGAAGGCTTTGATTATAAAACACTCAATTGGAGTGGTAAAATAAGCAAACGCGATATTTTGAAATTAGATGACGATACTGATGATATTGGGCCTTAATTTAGTCGCGCCGAATTTCTTTTAAATAATCAGCAAGCATATCAAATACCAAGCGAATGCGCCGACTGGTATTTAGTTCTTTATGGGTAACCAACCAAGTTGGTACGGGTATAGGTGGAAATAGATCAGGCACTAATTGTTTTAATTCTGGCGTGTTATTGCTGACCTCAGAGGTTAAAACGCCAATACCCAATCCTTTGCGAATCATTTCCCACATTAATATCCCACTATCAGTTCGAATTTTCAGATTCTCATGGGTCAGCGGCAATCCGTTTTCTCTTAAGATTGAAATCATCTCATCGATATTACCAATACTAATTATAGAGTGCTCGCATAATTCCAATAGCGTTTTAGGCTCTCCGTGTTTTTCAATCCATGTATGAGAAGCGTAAAGTCCAGCAGAGCTTTCGCCAATAAATTTTCCTATTAGTTCAGGCTGCGTCGGGCGAACATGGCGTATGGCAATATCGGCCTCGCGTCTCTGTAAGTCGCTAAGTGTGTTTGAAACGACAATTTCCAATTTAATTTGCGGTAATTCAGTTTGAATTTTTTGCAAAAACTTAGGCATTAAATGAATGGAGAACAGATCGCTTACAGATATTCTAACGAGGCCCGCTATGATTTGTGTTCTGCCTGAGGCAGATAATGAAAACGCATTCGCAGCATCACCCATTTGTTTGGCATGTTCCAGTAAGTCTTTGCCAGATTCAGTGATTACTAACCTTTTGCCAATGCGTTCAAACAGAGTGACACCAAGCGATTGCTCCAATGCAATAATTTGCCTGCTTAAAGTAGGTTGGGTTTGCCCCAACAAGCGTGCCGCGGCAGAAAGCGAACCATTTTCAGCCGTTGCCAAAAAAGCCCTTACTTGGTTCCAGTCGAAAGCCGCAATAGCAAAGTTCATGCATTTATGTATATAGAAATTGCGTAATTAGGCAATGTTCATCCCATTTATGTATGATAATGTTCCGCTAAATCAATTTTTGGAAATTAGTTATGACCGCATTAGTAGATAATAATCCGTTATTTTGGGACAAAATAGCTCGCAAATATGCAAAGCAACCCATTAAAGATATGAAAAATTATGAGGCAACACTTGCGCGTACAAAATCTTATTTGAAACCAGATTTCACAGTCCTTGAAGTCGGTGCGGGCACAGGTTCGACAGCTTTGTTATTAGCGCCGCTTGTGTCACATATTACCGTAACTGATATATCATCTCAAATGATTGAGATTGGTAGAGAAAAAGCAAAAGAGCAGAACATCGACAATGCAAGTTTTATGGTTGCTGAAGCTTTTGAGGCAACCAGTAAGGTAAAATACGATGTCGTAATGGCGTTTAATTTATTGCATTTGTTAGAGGATATTCCAGCAGCAGTGCAAAAAGCTGCAAGCCTCACCAAAAAAGGGGGGTATTTCATCTCGAAAAGTGGCGCTGTTGGTGAAATGAATTTTGCCATTAAATTCATGATAAAAGTCATGCAAAAAATTGGCAAGGCGCCTTATGTTAGTAAGGTAACACATAAAGAATTATTGGGTGCATTTGATAATTCTGGATTTGAAATTATTGAAACGGATGTGTATCCCAAAGGCGGTATTAATCGTTATATTGTGGCCAAAAAGCTTTAAATAAATATATTAAGAGAGAAAATAATGTCTGTAAAATTAATCGCAATGACGACATTAAACGCAAATGAGCCAGAAGCATTAGAGGAATATCTGGCGGTTGCTGGGCCGCTGACAGAAGCCGCTGGTGCAAAATTGCTTGAACGCTATGAGACTAAAAAAGTCATTCATGGCGCGTCTATTCCGCAATATGTTATGATTTTAGAATATCCAAACATTGAGGTAATTGAAGTGCTTTTTGCCAGTGACGAATATAAGTCTATTATCAAAGCACGCGACAAAGCATTCACTAGCTATCAGGTTGCAATTTTGGCGTAACAACATTTATTTCTACTCGCAAAATGTTCTTGTCTAATTTTGTTTTCAAATTTTATTAAAATTTGTATTCACAGCTACCACATTGCTATATACGCGCCTTATGAGCACAGATAAAAAATACCCCGGCCTTAAAAATATTCGTAACTTCTCCATTGTAGCGCATATAGATCACGGAAAATCCACACTTGCAGATCGCCTAATTCAGGCGTGCAATGGCTTGACCGAGCGCGAAATGAGCGCGCAAGTTCTTGATGCAATGGATATTGAGCAAGAACGCGGCATTACGATTAAAGCCAACACCGTTCGCCTAGATTATAAAGCAAATAATGGCGAAGATTATGTGCTGAACCTAATCGACACACCAGGCCATGTAGATTTTGCCTATGAAGTATCTCGTTCATTATCTGCGTGCGAAGGTTCGCTATTGGTGGTTGATGCTTCGCAAGGTGTTGAAGCGCAAACTTTGGCCAACGTGTATCAAGCAATTGATAACGACCATGAGATCGTTACGGTTTTGAACAAAATCGATTTACCAGCCGCTGAACCTGAACGCATCAAGGCGCAGATCGAAGAAGTAATCGGTCTTGATACAGAACATGCTGTAGAAATTTCGGCAAAAACAGGTTTGGGTATTCCAGATGTGCTGGAAGCCATTGTTAAGCAATTACCACCGCCAAAAGAAGGCGATCCCGATGCGCCCTTAAAAGCACTGTTGGTTGACAGTTGGTACGATGCGTATTTGGGCGTTATCGTACTTGTGCGCGTCATCGATGGTGTGATGAAAAAAGGCATGACCATTCGCATGATGGGCGCCGATGTTAAATATCCAATCGACCGTGTGGGTGTGATTACGCCGAAAATGAATGTTGTAGATGATTTGCGCCCCGGCGAAATTGGTTTTATTACTGCTTCTATTAAAGAGGTCGCCGATACGCGCGTGGGTGATACAATTACCGAAGACAAACGCCAAACGGCGCAGGCGCTCCCAGGGTTTAAACCTGCTCAACCTGTTGTATTTTGTGGCCTGTTCCCAGTGGATGCTGCAGACTTTGAAGATTTACGCTCTGCAATGGGCAAGCTTAGACTAAACGATGCGAGTTTCTCATTTGAAATGGAAACATCTGCCGCGCTTGGTTTCGGGTTTAGATGTGGTTTCTTAGGACTGCTACACTTAGAGATTATTCAAGAACGCTTAGAGCGTGAATTTGATTTAGATCTTATCGCTACAGCGCCTTCTGTTGTGTACGAAATGCATATGAACAATGGCGACATGCAAGAAATGCACAATCCTGTCGATATGCCAGATGTAACAATGATTAAGGAAATTCATGAGCCTTGGATCAAAGCAACAATTTTAACACCTGACGAACATTTGGGCGCGATTTTGAAACTTTGCCAAGACAGACGCGGTGTTCAAACAGAACTTACCTATGTGGGTAAACGCGCAATGGTAATTTATGAATTGCCGCTCAACGAAGTTGTATTTGATTTTTACGACCGCTTGAAATCTATTTCAAAAGGCTATGCTTCATTTGATTATCAATTGCACGAACACCGTGTTGGCGATTTGGTGAAGATGGGCATTTTGGTTAACGAAGAGCCAGTGGATGCTTTATCTATGATGGTTCACCGCTCGGTTGCCGAAGGGCGCGGGCGCGTTATGTGTGAAAAGCTAAAAGACCTTATTCCGCGTCACTTGTTTAAAATTCCTATTCAAGCGGCCATTGGCGGCAAGGTTATTGCACGCGAAACCATTTCTGCAATGCGTAAAGATGTAACCGCTAAATGTTATGGCGGTGACGCATCTCGTAAGCGCAAACTTTTGGATAAGCAGAAAAAAGGTAAGAAAAAAATGCGCCAATTCGGCAGCGTGCAAATTCCGCAAGAAGCATTTATTAAAGCCCTTAAAATGGGCGATGAATAACTAATTATCAGTCCATAATATCGCACGTAGAGAGCATGCGGGTTATGCGCAATATTTGAACAAACAATTATGTGATTTCACTTGATTATACAAAAATGGCTAAATCTGCTATGGTCTTGAATTAACGCAAGACAGGAGTAGTAATATGATTGTCATTAAAAAAGAGAACGCACGTGCTGGCAACACCAGCCCAAACAAGAATATGCGCAAAGTGCTAGGCATTTCTCTAGTATTGTGTGTTTTGTCTCTTGGCTTTGTATTGATATTAGCGAACTAAATTGAATTACTGCGTAGCCTCTAAAGTCTGCGCAATTATAGTTTAAATCGCACGTAGAGCGAGCTTGCGAGTGATGCGCAAGATTTGAATCACTAAAGAGTAATCGCACGTAGAGCGATCTTGCGAGTGATGCGCAAGACTAGAACCTAATAAGCATGTGCATGTTTATTTAAAACATAACAGAACTAGTCGTGCTTAGAATGTAAGAAGTGGCTGTCATTCTTCTTGGTTGGTGCTTGAAAATAAACAGGCACTCTAAAGGTAAGCCTATTCAATTCTTCAGGCGGTGAACCGTTTTTGCTATTGTGCTTAGAAACCACATGCAGCTCTCCCTCATTTTCTTTTGAGATTTGTAAAACCATATCAAATTTTACATGCTGCGCAGGAATAGCCTTGCCGCTATTTGCATGGTCTGGCGCAATGTATAACAGCGCTTCTTTTTGGGCTTCTGCAACGCCGTTGGTAATTTCTAACAGGGTGCGTTTAACATATTCGTTCAATTTCATGAAAACCTCCAATCAATAGGTTTAGTGCGTACTCCAGTTTGTTGCTAAAACTTAAAGCCAGTTTTAGCGCTACCTATAATTGCAATATATCAGTTTTCTGTGTTGAGTTTACTAAATCGGACGTGCAAATTTTAATGAAAATGAAAGCGGTTCGCTAACCACATTTTGGCAAAAAATTTAAGAGCCTACTTATAGCTAGCGTCGTCAAACATGCGTTTTAAGCTCACGCGATAATTTGGCCATTTATAAACCATGCCCAATACGGTTTTTGATTTAGTATTGGAAACCCTTTTGTTCTCTCCATAAAAACTACGCGCCATTGGCGTTAGATCTGCGGTTTTAAAATCAATTTCCACTGGTGGCGTTTTGCCTATTAGCTCATGGGCAAGGGTCACAACATCTTGCGGTGGCGCTGGTTCATCATCGGTAATGTTGAATATACCAGAGGCAGTAATTTTAATTGCGCAGCAAACTGCCTCGCCAATGTCTTCACGGTGAATACGATTAAACACTTGATCTTTTTTAATAAGACGTCGCGCGATGCCTTTTTCTATGTTCATAAAAGCATTTCGTCCCGGGCCATAAATTCCTGAAAGACGAAAAATTGCTAAGGAAATATTGTTTTCAGTTGAAAATTTTTGCCATGCATTTTCAGCCGCAACCCGTTCAACAGAACGTTTGGAAACGGGACGACATTCACTCGTTTCATCTACCCATGCGCCTTCATGATTGCCGTAGACACCAACGGTCGAAAGGTAGCCAATCCATTTGAGGTTTTTGTTTTTAGCCAATGCGCTACGACAAGTATTTAAAACACGGTCGCCGTTTTCGTTAGGCGAAATGGATATCAAAATATGGCTCGCAGTGTTTAGGTGCTCTTGTGTTTGTTGTGTTAATTTCTCACCATCAAAAAGCGCAGGCGTAAGGGCGTCAGCTACCAGCTTAGAAAAGCTTTCAGCATTGCGTGTCGTGCCAATAATCTGGTCGAATTGATCCTTACAGGCAGCTGCTATTGCCGTTGAAGAAAAACCATATCCGAAAATAAATAAATTACGCATCTGCTTTTAAGTGTCCTATTATTTAGCCATTCGCCACTCGGCTTGAACGTCTATATTTTGCTCATTAGCAAAATGAATGTCTTTTGCTGAATTAAAATCATGAGCACTTAACAAGCGAGAGAGCGCCCAAATAGAACTTGCTCGCACCACTTCATTTTCGTCCGATAAATGTTTCGAAACCGAATCAATCAGTGAATTATCAAAGCTGTTGCCTGCCGCGATCAAAACATTACGTATAAACTTATTGCGTCCAATGCGCTTTATGGGTGAGCCAGAAAAGTGTTTTCTAAAGCTGGCGTCATCTAACGCTAGCAACTCTTTTAATAAAGGCGCTTTTAAATCATCTCTTGGTTTTAGCTTTGCTTCATGTGCTGTTTGAGCAAACTTATTCCACGGGCAAACCGCCAAACAATCATCACAGCCATAAATTCTATTGCCAATTGGTTCACGAAATTCTAGCGGAATAATACCATCGTACTCAATTGTTAAATAAGAAATGCAACGCCTAGCATCAATTTGGTATGGCGCTGGAAAGGCATTGGTTGGGCAAATATCCAAACAAGAAGAGCACGAACCGCAATGATCGATTTCAGGTGCATCAGGTTCAATAATTTGGTCGGTTAGAATAACTCCCAAAAATAGCCATGAGCCATGTTCGCGCGATACCAAATTTGTGTGTTTGCCTTGCCAGCCCAAACCAGCTTTTGCCGCAAGGGGCTTTTCCATCAGGGGGGCGGTATCAACAAACACTTTTACCTTTGCATCAAAACGTGAGGCAAGGCGCTGAGCAATTTGTTTAAGGCGACCTTTTATAATATCGTGATAATCACGGTTTTGCGCGTAAACAGAAATAGCCGCTTTGTCTTTATGATTTAATATTTCTAGCGGATCGCTATCGGGGCCATAATTCATACCCAACACTATTGCACTTTTGGCGTCTTCCCACATCGCGGTAGGGGTGTGGCGACGATCAATCGTATTTGCTAACCATGCCATTTCGCCATGGCGTTCTAGGGCGACAAAATCTTTTAAGTGGCTACCTGTTTCAGCTTCTAGCGAGGCGCTGGTAAATCGACACACGTCAAAACCAAGACTTTTTGACAGATCGATAATTTCTGGTTTGGGTGATTTAGCCATCGCCAAAACTATAAATTAAAAATCTAAATCAATATAGTGTGAGGCTGGAGGCAGCATCGCTAATTTATCTTGTAATAATGGTCGAAACGAAGGGCGAGATTTAACGCGCGCATACCATTCTTTGGCCGCTGGTTCATCGTCCCAAGAAATTTCACCTAAATAATCAAGAATTGAAAAGGCCGCCGCCGCCGCAATGTCTGCATGGCTAATCTTATCACCTGCAAGCCAATTGCGCGAAGCTGCAAGCCAAGCAGTGTATTTAAAATGATGTTTAAAATTGGCCTTAGCCGCGCGAATAACAGAAGAATCTGGCGCACCACCACCGTCCTCAGGTTTCATGAGTAATTTGAAAATGCGCTCATGCGTTAAATAGCGACCAACTTCATCTTCGAATTTAATAAGATACCATTCCACAAGCCTTCTAACTTCTGCGCGTTGTTTATTTGTTTCTGGCATTAAGCGTTTTTCACGCATCATAGCGCCACATGTTTCGTCTAAATATTCACCAATAACCACACCGCCACAAATTGGAGTTTCATTGTTGTCAATTAAAACTGGAAGAGTGCCAGCGGCGTTAAATTGCATGAACTCAGGGCGTCTTTCCCACGGTTTTTCCTCAGTAAACTCAGCCGACTGCTCATACTCTGCAAGAAGCAATCGTACGTAACGCGATGGTGCTGACATTGGATGGTGGTAAAGTTTCAGCATAAAATTCCTAAAAATAAACTTGGTAAAACATGGATATATAGATAGTCACTAACTGACTGGTGAATTATTTACGTAATTCGGTATAAATGGGTGGTTGATTCGCCGCAAGTAGAACCTATGAAAATCAGTAGGCCTTGATACTACAAAAGCAATCAACCATTAGGGTTTATTGGGATAAATAATTTAAAGGCGTTCATTTTATGACAATCGAGCAAATTATTGTGCTTGCAATCGTCCAAGGCATTACAGAGTTTCTGCCAATATCATCTTCGGGACACTTGGCGCTAGTGCCAGTATTTACAGGCTGGCAAGATCAGGGGCAAGTAACAGACGTAATGGTGCATGTAGGGTCGTTATTTGCGGTTATTGTATATTTTTGGAAAGATGTTTGGAAATTGGTGTTAGGCGGAATAGATCTCTTGCGCTTACGCATGAATGATAATTCACGCATGGCCATGTATATATTGCTAGGAACAATTCCAGCAGTTGCGGCAGGACTTCTGCTTAAAAGTTCTGGTGTCAATCTTCGCACTCCACATGTCATTGCTTCAACTGCGATTATATTTGGTGTTCTTATGTATGTGATGGATACATTTGGAGCTCGGGTTAAAATGATGGAAGATATGACCTTAAAGCCAGCTTTGGTCATTGGTTTGGCCCAAGCAATAGCACTAATTCCTGGCACAAGCCGCTCTGGCATAACTATGACTGCTGCGCGTTATTTAGGATTTGAACGCCCAGAGGCTGCAAGGTTCTCATTTTTACTTGGCATACCAGCAATTGCTGGCGCAGGCGCATTGGTAACCGCAGAGGTGATAAGTGCAGGCGATACTATTCCTATGGATGCAATTTATGCCGCGATGCTAACATTTGTGGCGGCATTATTCGCAATTGCCGCTCTAATGGCAATTGTTAAGCGCACAAGTTTTTTGATATTCGTTATTTACCGTATTGCGCTAGGCTTATTATTATTCGCAATGATTTATGGATGGGTGCCCGGCCTGCCGACTTTATCGGCAGGTTAGGTCAGCAGGTTAGCGGTGAAGATCAGCTTAGTTAAATCAACTAAAGCGTTTCTTATATCTTGCTAATTACATTTCACCTTGGCGCGTAAATTGGCCTTGTGGACGAAAGCGCACTAAGTAAGATGGTAAAATGCTTTCCATAGGGCGAGGCTCAATGCCCATGCCTTCTAGGGTGCGTTTTTGCTTAATCGCTTCTTGCGAAACAACATTGTCGCTTTGTAATACTTTTACTTGATCGCTGGTTATGGGTGCGCCCGGCAACCAACCTGTAAGTTTAGCAATTGTATTTGCTACGAACCAAGGAAGAGGAATGAAAGTGCGCTTACGATCAATCGTCTCAAGCATCGTTTCCATGCACTCACGAAAACTGGCAACCCGTGCGCCACCAAGTTCGTAAATGCGCCCAGTTTTTAAATCGCCATTAGCAGCTTTTACAATCGCGTCTGCAACATCCCCTACATAAACAGGCTGGAACAATGTTTTGCCCCCACCAATTAAAGGCAAGAATGGTGAGACAGTCGACATCGCTGCAAAGCGATTGAAGAAAGCATCTTCTTGTCCAAATATAACAGAAGGCCGCATGATGATCGCAGATTTGATGATTTCAAATACAGCTTCTTCACCAGCAGCTTTAGACTGGCTGTAATTAGCTTGTGAATCAATATCTGCACTTAGTGAACTGATATGAATGAAGCGTGCTTTTACATCTTTTGCCGCTTGAGCAATTGCGCGTGCACCAAAATCGTTCACAGCGTCACAATTGTTTTTGCCACCAACACTAAATGTACCAATTAAGTTGATAACTATGTCACTGCCTTGCACAGCACTTTGAACTGACTGGTAATAGCGAACATTTGCTTGAATTGCTTTTATCTGTCCCAGATCACCAAGTGGTTGTAAGTGGCCAGTAAGGTCTGGACGACGTACAGCGACTTTAATTTTATAACCATTCTTGGCCAATGCGCGAACAACATGCCTTCCAACAAATCCAGAACCGCCAAAAACAGTAACAATTTTTGCATTGGAATTGGTGCGCATTTTATAGTCTCCGTATCGACAGTATTCTAGGCTTTTTGTCTTATCGCTGACAGTTGCCTGATGGAATTATTGCCTACCTCATTAGTACCATTTGTTCAATTTGGAAAGGGTGTTTCGTGTCGCAGAAATTTGTATTCCGAAATATTGCTTACCCCGTAGAATTACTTAAGTAGAAACAGCTATTGCAAAGTTTTAGTTGCTGTAAGATGTTTGCTTAAAGGGTCCACTAAAAAATTGGTATAATAATGCAGAAAATTAAAATTGCACTCATAACAGGTTCAACTAGCGGAATTGGTAAAGCAATAGCCCTAAAAATGGCCCAACTTGGACATCGAGTTATTATCAATGGATTTGGAGACCAAAAAGAGATTGATGCATTGGTTGTTGAACTGACTTCAATCTCAAAACAGCAAGCGCATTATTTTGCAACCGATATGTCTAAGCCTCAAGAAATTGAAAAGCTGTTTGAAACTGTAAATAGAGACATTGGTCCAGTAGATATTTTGGTCAACAATGCGGGCATTCAATATGTAGCGCCCATAGAAGAGTTTCCAACTGATAAGTGGGACGCGATCATTGCGATTAATTTAAGTTCTGTATTCCATACAATAAAAGCAGTCATTAGCCCGATGAAAAAATCTGGTTGGGGTAGAATTATCAATATTGCCAGCGCCCATTCACTTGTGGCTTCACCCTATAAGTCTGCATATGTTGCTGCAAAACATGGCGTTGCTGGTATCACAAAAACAGTGGCGTTAGAAGTCGCCACAAATGGCATCACTGTCAATGCAATTTCACCGGGCTATGTTTTAACGCCGCTGGTTGCAAAACAAATTCCTGACACAGCAAAAGCGCGCGGTATTACGCAAGAAGAAGTAAAGCGCGATGTACTGTTAGCCGCGCAACCAACCAAAGAATTTGTAGAGTCTGAAGATGTAGCGGAGGCCGTAGCCTATATGTGCTCAGATGCTGCAAAAGGCATTACAGGAACCAACCTTTCTATAGATGGGGGTTGGACTGCAAAATAAATAAGCAATTAATTAAGATTTTTAAAATTCCAATACCCGCGCGGCGTTGTTTATTGCAATTGAACCATCACTGTTTTGTAAAATATTTTCAAATCCAATTCGTATTTTCCATTATAACGACGAGCGACCAAGCAACAAAACAGAATAAGCTATTCAGCTTTAGTTGCCCTAATTGCATAACGGTGCTGAGAACGCCTAGACAAAGACTTTAAAAATCCAACTGCCTTTGCCTGTTCACGGTGAATAGCAGACATATCTGATTGCACTTCTATATCGCTAAAACCAGCAGCAGTTAAGAGTTGTTTTACTTCGTCAGCTTTAGCGCCATGGCTAAAATAAACTTGGCTTAAAATGTGTTGATGACGATCTCTCATGACATCGCTATGGGCTGGTGAGGCCGTAGTAAATTTTCGAATAGCAAAATTTAATGCTTTTTCTAGTATATTTTTAGTAACAAAATCACCATCAATAATGAGTAAAATACCACCAGGTTTCAAAAGCTTGAACCAATGCTGAAATGCTTTTTGAGGGTCAACAAGCGTCCAAACCAAATGACGTGTAATTAAGCCATCATACGTTTCATCTGGTTCGCGTGTTTCTTCGGCGTCGCCTTGTAAAAATGTAATACTTCGCTTGCGTATTTTGGCCTTTTCACGGGCTTTAGCAAGCATGGCTTCAGACCAATCAATGCCTGTTGCTTCAAAGCCCAGATCGTCAAGCAAATGTGTAATCACACCCGTGCCGCAGGCAAGATCTAATACGTTATTGCCTTTTGTTTTTTGAAAGTGCCGTGCGATTAATTCATGCCATACACCGCGCTCAGAATTTGAAAAAATCTCATGCCCGGGTTGAAGGTCAAAAGTCTCGGCACGCATTGACCAATACTCACAAATTTCATCACGCAAAGTTAGGTTTGTATTTGCAGCATCGCTCATAAATATGCGTTTCCAAGTTGGGCATCAATAAACATTGCGCCACTTTTTGTATATTCTAGTGAAGTCTCAACGCGGTAAGTGTCATTAAGCTCTGGCATGGATAAAACCTTTTCAGGTACATCATCTGCTAAAACTTTACCCTCGCGTATCAAAATCAAACGGTCACAAAATTTTGCTCCCAAATTCAAATCGTGTAGAGCGATCATGCCAATGATATTCTTATTGGTTACAGCGTTTCTAACAGCGGTCATAATCGACAATTGGTGGTGTAAATCTAGGGCACTGGTTGGCTCGTCTAACAGCACAAGTTCAGGCTCACGAACCAAGGTTCGTGCCACTGCTACCATTTGAGCTTGACCTCCAGAGAGCTGCGATAGCCCTCTGCCAGATAAATGGCTTAATCCCAAATCAGATAGTGTTTTTTCAACTTGTGCAATGTCATTGGCTTTGACGCGCCAACCAGAACTTTGTTTAAGTGCAAGCAACACACTTTCAAAAACAGAAAGAAATGCATTGCACCCAAATATTTGCGGCATATAGGCAACACGCCTTGCCCGTGCTTCTCGTTTTTCTTGTGTTAGATCAACATCGTTTAGAACAACCGAGCCTTGTTTAGGCTTTAACAGGCCTGTGATTGTTTTAAAAAGAGTAGATTTACCAGCCGCATTTGGGCCAATTAGTCCAACCAATTGACCATTTTTAATGTTTGAAAAATTCACATCATTCAAAATCATTTTGCGGTCATAACCCGCATTTAGGTTTTTTACAGAAAAACTCATGACTGGCGTAATTTCCTTGTAGATAGAATGACAGAGATAAACACAGGCACGCCTATTAGGGCTGTGATAATGCCGATTGGATATAAAATACCAGGTGTAATCATCTTAGATAAAATAGAAGTGGTAGACATTACCAAAGCGCCAATGACAGCTGACAATGGTAAGAAAAAGCGCTGATCTTCACCAACAATCATGCGTGCAATATGGGGCCCAACAAGGCCAACAAAACCAACAGTACCTACAAAGGCAACGGCAGTTGCAGCAAGAATAGAAATTGCAATCAGCATTTCAATGCGTAAGCGAGCAACATTTACGCCCAGGCTTTCAGCAGTTTCTTCACCCATGCGAAGCGCGGTTAGCTTCCAGCTGCGCATTAGGCAGAACGGAATGACGATTGCGAGCAATGCCGCACCAAGGCCAATTTTCTCCCATGAGGCACGGGTTAAAGATCCCATCATCCAAAAAACAATGCGTGAGATTTGATCTTCAGATGCCATATATTGCATCATTGCCAGTGCCGCATTGAATATGAAAAAGATCGCAATACCAAATAGAATTATTGTTTCGCTGCCCACGCCTTTTAAGCGTGTGGCCATTAAAATAAAGGCACATGTTGCAAGCGCAAAAAAGAATGCATTCATTGTTACGATTAAATGACCAACCCCAGGAATTACGCTCCAGCCTAATACGATAGCAAGCGATGCGCCAAAACTTGCGGCAGATGAAATGCCTAAGGTAAAGGGCTCGGCAAGTGGGTTGTTCAGTATTGTTTGCATTTGTGCACCTGCAACGGATAGCATCGCGCCAACCAAAACGGCCGTTACAGCAATGGGTAAACGAAAGTCCCAAATGATAACTTCTAACCGAATGCCGTGAGAGGTTTTATCCCAAATGGTTTCTAAAACGGTAGAGATGGAGAATTGTCCTGGACCATTTGTGACGTCGATGAAAAAGCAAAGGATTAATAATAAAGTTGAAACACCAAGAATAAGCGCTCTGCGACCTACAAGTGAGGCATAGCTAGTTTCAATAGGTGCTGTATTTATGTTTGTTTGTGAAATGTCGGCCATTGTACTTTCCCAGTATCCTTCCCAGTAAACTTAAAAAACAACCCCGCACTTAAAATGCGGGGTTAAGAGTATTACTTTTCTAATGTCGCCCAAAAGACACCACTAAAATCAATTGGTAAAAAACGATCGTGTAGTTCTTTAAAAGTAGCTTCGGGGTCAAGGTGTGCAAATTTGTCTGGGTTAGCCCATTTTGCAAAAGCTTGCATTGCTACAAAGTGGTAAGGAGAGTTGTAGAATTGGTGGTAAACAGTATGAAAACGGCCATTCTTCACGGCTTGTAATTCTGACCAACCACGCCGATTAGCCAAAGCTTTCAAACGTTTTTGAACTTCAGCAGGTTCAGCTTCATAACCCAGCAGAACCGCTGTTGTAGATGGATTTGCTTCTGCCCAGTTCGCGCCAGTGCCAATAATCACATCTGGATCATCAACAAATAATGATTCAGGGTTTACCTTGCCAGAAAAGCCCGGGAACAAACGTGTGCCCCAGTTAATGCCGCCAGAAAGGTCTACCAAGCGTCCCATGTTGGCACTGCCAAAAGTGTTGCAACATTTTGAAGGGTTGTAACCAGCAGCACGTTCGATGAAGACGATTGGCTTATCAGCATCTTTGATTTTTGCGACAGTGCCATAAATCGAATTCATGTTTTTTACGTAAAAATCTGTAAATTCTTCAGCATTGTCACGTTGGTCTAAAATACGCGCCATAATCTGTAGGCTAGGAATGGTGTTAAGCGTCGGACGCTGACGAAAATCAACAAACACAACAGCAATACCAGCTTTTTCAAGCTTTGTTAAAATGCCGCTTTCTTGCGCTTTCAGCAAGTTGCCAAGGTTGAGGAAAACCACTTGTGTGTTTGATGTTATAAGTGTCTCAACGCTATATTCGCCAGAATAAGGACTGCCCAAATTAGCAATATTTGCAATTTCAGGGAATTTAGCTAGATATTTACGGTAAGCATCCGGATCATATTTAATAAGATCGTCTTTCCAGCCAACGACACGTTTAAACGGATTTTCTCTGTCTAAAAGTGCAAGTGTGTAAGTCATGCGACCTTCACCCAATACAATACGCTGTGGATTTTTTTCAACTTCAACAACGCGGCCTGCGATGTCTGTGATTGTGATTTTTTCAGCATGAGCCACAGCTGTGCTCATCAAAGTAATTGCTAATGCGCCCATTGCGCCTTTAACAAAGTTAGAAAATGGCGCAAATGTACCTTTGCGCGAAGGGGGTAATCTTCTCAACATATTATCCTCGAGAGGTTGGTTAAATAATTTCACTCTAAACCATACTTTTAAAGTAGAGTTTAAATGCACCATATATACGAAATCTAATAAATCAACAAAAAACTTAATAAAAACAATAGTTTAGAGTTATTCTAATGTAAAGGTAAGGTGAAATATATATGAGCCAATATTATTGGAGATACTTAAAATATAAAAATTTGAGAGGGTTAGCTAGATTTTGCTAGCCATTTTTGCTTGCAAATATTGTTGGAATCGCTCCAACGTAAGGTGAAATAGTTTTGAGCTTGGGAGTATGTTTGGAATTTGTAGTGGCGGGGTTGGTGGGTGTGGTTTCGAACTCTGGCACCAAAAGCACGACTGCTTCATTAGCCACACTTGAGTGCCTAATTGTAAGAAATATCAAACTGTGCATAATGTGTAAAATACCAACTTTAGAAACGGTTTGATGGCAATCACAAAATCACAAGGCGTAACACCTACAGAGCGGCTACTCAACGATTTAGCCGAGCGGACATTTGCTAATCTTTGGACATATCCCAATCCTTTCAAAGATGATCAAAAAGAGCTTTGCGACTTACTTGTTGTATTTGAAAATCGCGCTTTCATCTTTTTTGATCGAGAAAGTCGAAAATTCGGCGGGAGCAACAAAGATATTCAAGTAACGTGGAAGCGTTGGAAGAAAGAGGCGATCGACAAGCAGATACAAACAGCTAAGGGAGCCACCCGATACATCAAGAGCCAGCGTCCCATATTTTTAGATGACAAAGCAACCCAGCCATTTCCAATAGATTTGTCTTCGATTGAGCATATTCACCGCATTGTTGTTGCGCATGGGGCTAAGGACGCGTGCCTTGCTTTTTCAGAAGATAATGTGAGCGGAAGCCTCGCCATTTCCTATGATGATTATTTGGACGCACAACCAGGTTTTCCGTTTATGCTCAACCTTGGTCGCAACGATCCAGTCCATGTGTTGGATACGAATAATCTAGAGATTCTTTTTTCTGAATTGGATACCGTTTTTGATTTTTCTGCATTTATAGAGGAGAAAGAGCGTGCGATAGCCAAATATGATTACCTTAGCTATTGCGGCGAAGAAGACCTGCTAGCTCACTATTTTACCAACTTTGATGAAAAGCTTAACCGGTACACAATTGGAACGGATGAAGAAAACATAAATGGCTTTATGATAGGTGAGGGTGAATGGGAGTGTTTCGTAGACATTGAGCCCTACAAACGGCGTAAACAGGCCAACAAAAGCTCATATCTATGGGATGACTTAATAAACCGTACTGGTCGCAATGCACTTGAAGACAAACTTCTAGGAAACGGTGATGTTTGGAATGCTAAAAGTGCAATCCATGAAATGGCTAAAGAACCTCGATTCAGTCGACGCGCCCTATCAGATACAATGATTGAAGCCATCCAAAACTTTCCCAATATTTCGGGCAGGGTAGCGCGAAACCTAAGTTATATGCCGTCTTTCTATGCAGATAAGGCATATATATTCCTTCAAGTCCGTCATGACAATCCAGGCGACTATGAAAATAAATATCGTCCGGTTCGTCAAGCTATGCTGGAAATAGCTTGTGGAGCAGCGCGAAACAAATTCTCTCACTTAAATACGATTGTTGGCATTGCTATTGATGCGCCAAAATTTACAAACAGAAATTCGGAAGATTTTATTTTGATGGACTGTTCTGATTGGACAACAGAACAGGAAAGGGACTACCGAGACCAGAATAAGGAATTGGGCTTTTTCGAGTCACCGAACCTTACGCAAGTGATCAAGACAAACTCTGATTTTCCCCGTCCAGCCTCACGAGCTCGCAAGCAAAAAAAGATCGGGCGAAACGAGCTATGCCCTTGTCGCTCCGGCAAGAAATACAAAAAATGTTGTGGAAAGTAGGAATGCGTTGAGGCATCGTTGTGATGCTGACATGCACTGGCAGATACCGCAGAAAGTGGTTCACTTGTGCCTTGTGAAAACCAGAGGGATGCAACGGGAGAGCGCCAGCGTCTCCCTTGCCAAGTCGGTTCTGTATTACAGAACACAGCTTGCGGTACAGGGTAAGTATTTACTGCTTTTCTTGCCGGAACAATGCGCAGCTTTGATAGTTGTTCGAACTCACCACCAGTTTCCTTGCAAACCGTTGATGGCTATGGATATCTGATCCGTTAGCGCTTGAACAAATAGTGCTGAAATCGACCATTTCCGAGCATATCACAAGTTAAGAGAATGAAGGACTTCGAACCCAAAAACTACCTTACCATTCAAGGTGTTAGAGGGTTTCCACATAGGGAAGTGTAAAATGGCGGACAGACAGGGATTCGAACCCTGGAGACGGTCACCCGCCTACACGCTTTCCAAGCGTGCGCCTTCGACCACTCGGCCACCTGTCCTAATTATTCTCACTAAGGTTGCCCCTAGAGTGTCGAAGCAAAGCGCACGCTTCACTTATATGGACAGTTTTTGCAAAATAAAATGATGCAAAAACTTTGGTGCGCCATCCATGATCCAATAAGGCCACAAATAAAACTATTGGGCACCTGTCCTGTAATGTTAAATAGAGGCGTGATGTTCAGCATCTATCTAGCAAAGTCGGCGCAATATACAAATAAACACAGCCCTTACAAGCCCTGATCTGGCTAACGGGCAAATTTTTTCAAAAATATTAAGAGATAACTTAACGTTGGGTCGTGGACTGTTGATGTTTTTGCTTTGTGGGTATAATTTGTTTGGTGATTGGGGACTAAATTATGATTAGAACGATTATTAGAGGGCTAGCTCTCTTTTCGTTAGCGCTTGCGCTAATAACGGCTGTATTAGACTTAACACGCACCATTGCGGATACAGTTTGGACCTATACGTCCATGGGCGTTAGTTGGTCAAAATTCTCAATTGGGACTTTAGAAAAAAGCCAAGCATTTGTAACGCAATATTTGCACCCATTGGTATGGGACCCAATAATCGTATATATTCTGCAAGCGCCTACTTGGGCTGTCTTTGCATTGCTTTGGTTGATTTTAACGCTTATCACTAGGTCACGCGGTAAAAAGCAAATTGGCAACATGCATTAATTAGCATAAATGCGCATCAAAGATTTCGAATAGAGAGTTGTCAGTAAAATTGCAGTGCTTAAAAAGTCTGTTTAAATAGCAGATTGTTTTTTGCGAACACGAACAACCACATCGATAGAAGCAAGTTCAGTGCCTTCGGGTAGCTCTGGTAGATTGTCGATGGTTAAAAAACCTTCTGGCATATCAATAACTTTATCACTGCCTTCTAAGAAGAAATGGTGATGATTGCCAGTATTTGTATCAAAGTATGTTTTTGAAGAATCGATTGAGATTGATTTTAAAAGGCCAGCTTGCGTAAATTGATGAAGCGTATTGTAAACCGTTGCTAATGAAACAGGTACGCGCGCTCTTATTGCTTCTTCAAAAAGTAACTCTGCAGAAACATGTCGATCGCCTTTGCTAAACAATAAGTCAGCCAAAGCGATGCGTTGACGCGTAGGGCGCAATTTTGCTTCTCGCAACATTTTGCAACTGTCTCGGCACTCGCCACAAATACTTTCAGAGCCGCAAAATTCGCCATCTTGCGCTAATTCAGTTTTTGCTGCTTGCAAAAAGCCTTCAAAACTTTCGTCTTTTTTGGCAGGTGGCTGTGTGTTTGTCTGTTTAACGTCGGTCATTTTAAGATCAATCTGTTAACTAATTATAATCGCAATATAACGCGCAATACATTGTGCCGCAAGGTCACTATTGCA
>NVRK02000020.1 GCA_002400845.2 Hyphomicrobiales bacterium | reverse complement strand
GTCATTTATCTATAATAAAATTATATGCAATTTGGTCGGTCCATGTGCACCCAAAATAAGCGTTTGTTCAATGTCACCACTGCGCGAAGGCCCTGTAATTAGATTTACAGTTCTCGGCATTTCCCCATCGCCATAATCGATGCGTACATTGTCCCATAAATCTTCGTAATGTCTAACGATATCTTTTTTATTGAGGATAACAATATGATGTTTGGGTAGAAAATTATTGGTAGTTGGGCTGGCAGGGCCAGATAATATTCCCAATGTTCCAGATTCAGAAATACCAATGTCAGCCTGTGTTAAACACACCAAATCATCGCCATCACTCGTACCTATATTGATTTTTATGTCTTTAGTTAATTCTTGCTTTAGTTTTTTTAAGCGTGGGTCGTCGCCCATACAAATACTGTTTGGTAAATCGTTATCTTGTAATATTTCAATAATGTCTGAAGCTAAATTTGCACGATCGCAACTTGTTATAATCGCATCTGCTTTTTCAGCTTCTTCTATAAATTTATTGATAATAACCATTTTTACATTTGGCAGGGCAGGCACAATTCCACGCGGTCTTTTTTCCAAACGTGTAGCTACCTCTTTGACGCGTAAAACTTCTGCTTTGCCATCTTTGGCAGTTTGCTTACGAATTTTTTTCAATATATCAGAACGCATACTCATGATATTTTCTGCTTTCCTTTATACTGAGATAAAAAAGGCTTGCCCTCTGGCGTTGGCATATCGCGGTCTTTTGTCCACGCCCCAGCCATAGGTAAAAACCCAGTCCGCGATTTTCTAAAGCCAAACAGTCTAAGACCGAAAGAAGCAATTCTAACGACTTTTCTATATAGGTTTGGGCGCTTAACCAGCATGAGCCAAAGCTTTAAATTTCTGCCTTGTGCTGGCGGTGTTAAATGTTTTTCAAATTCACGCTCTCGCCAATGTCGCATCATTTTAGGCAAGGGAATGCGCATCGGACATACTTCTTCGCAGCGTCCGCAAAAGGTTGATGCATTCGGCAAGTGCCCACTTTTATCAACCCCAATTAGATTAGGCGTTAATACAGCGCCCATTGGCCCTGGATAAACCCATCCATAAGCATGTCCACCAACTTGTTGGTATACAGGGCAATGGTTCATACACGCACCGCATCTAATACAGCGAAGCATTTCTTGAAACTCTGTGCCAAGCATGTCTGTTCGACCATTATCAAGCAAAATTACGTGATACTCATCTGGCCCATCTGGATCGTCCTTGCGTTTAGGGCCACTGGATAAAGTCGTATAAACCGACATTTTTTGACCCGTTGCAGAGCGCGCAAGCACACGCATGATCTGGCTCATATCTTCTAAGGTAGGAACAAGTTTTTCGAGCGAGGCAATAACAATATGAACACGTGGCAGGCTTTGTGTTAAATCGCCATTCCCTTCATTGGTAACGATTACCGAAGTGCCCGTTTCCGCAACTAAGAAATTTGCACCCGTAATGCCAACATCAGCTTCCATAAACTTTTCACGCAAAACCTCTCTTGCTTCCAGCAATAAGCTTTGCGGATCTTCTAACAAGCGATCATCGGGTAAATGCGAGTGTGCTTTTATAAAGTCTTCGCGCACTTGATCCATTGTAAGGTGAACCGCAGGTGCAATAATATGGCTTGGGGCTTCATTTCGAAGCTGAATAATATATTCGCCCAAATCGGTTTCAACGGGTGTAATGCCAGAGGCTTCCAAAAAGTCATTAAGCTCGATCTCTTCCGAGATCATTGATTTTCCCTTAGTGACAGTTTTTGCATTGGCTTTGCGGCAGATATCTAAAATTTGACCGCGCGCGTCAGAGGCAGTTTGCGCCCAATGAACATGGCCGCCTTGATCGACAACTTTTTTCTCAAATTCTTCAAGGTATAAGTCAAGATTATCCAAAGTGTGATTTTTAATATCACGCGCATTGTCTCTTAAGGTGTCAAATTCTGGAAGCTCATCAACGGCCTTTTTTCGCTTATTGATGAAATTTCCACGAACCTTAGTTAAAGCCTTTTGAAGCGTTTTATCATTAAGCGCTTTTTTGGAGTTCTCTTTAAAAGATTGACTTTTTACCTGCATATCAATTCCTTACGCCTTTCCGCCAATAGGGGGCTTATCGGTCATGCCAGCCAACACTTCTGCAACATGGCGAACTTCAACTTTGCTTCCTTGGCGTTTAAGTTTCCCTGCCATATTCATAAGACAGCCCATGTCTCCTGCCAGTAACAAATCAACGTTAGCATCTTCTATATGTCCAGATTTTTCTGTAACAATTGCGTTAGAAATATCACTGTATTTAACTGAGAATGTTCCGCCAAAACCGCAACAGGTTTCGTTGTCAGTCATTTCAGATAAGTTGATGCCCTTCATGGAGTTCAACAAAATGCGTGGTTGTTTTTTGATTTTTAATTCACGAAGCCCAGCACATGAATCGTGATAGGTAACATTGGCAGAATGTTCGGCCCAAACTTTTCTAACACCCATAACATCGGTTAAAAAGCTAGTGAGTTCATAACATTTTTCAGAAAACTTTTCAGTGCGTTCTTTCCAAGCTGGATCATTTGCAAAAACTTCTGGGTAATGTTTTTTCAACATGCCAGCGCACGAACCAGAAGGCGCAACAATATAATCAAATTCTTCAAATGCTTTAATAACCGAAATTGCAAGTTCAGCCGTATCTACTTTATCGCCAGAATTCCAAGCAGGTTGCCCGCAACATGTTTGTGTAATTGGCACATAAACATCACAGCCAGCATCTTCCAGCAATTTAACAGCTGCAAAACCAACACTTGGCCTAAAAAGGTCCACTAAACAGGTGACGAAAAGTCCAACGCGTGGCTCTTTAGACATATATAATTACTTTCAACAATACGGGCCAAAACTGGCTTAATAATTTGGTTTTATTTTGTACGTTGCTTAAATCGCAAATTAGAAATGCGTTCTCGCTCCACTTGGTATTCAACTTCTACACTGCGCTCTAAAATGTAGCACATATGTGAATTAGAATGTTTAACAGCTGCATCTTTATCACCTGTTAAAATAGCATCAGATATTGCAACATGCTGGTCATACATAATTTGTCTACCATCAATCTCATATAGCTTTTCACGGTTTCTAAAAATGCCTTGCTTGAGCAAATTATAACAAGCTCGCAAAGTGTGAAGTAGAATTAAATTATGCGTCATTTCACCAATTAAAGAGTGAAATTCAATGTCTAACTCAGCTTCTTCATTAAAATCTACGCTTTCATGCGCAATTTTCATTCGCTCCATTAATTCATTGAGCATAATTTTATCGTGTGGTGTCGCACGCTCTGCGGCAAGGCCTGCGGCAATGCTTTCAACTTCACGGCGATATTCAAGATAATCTAGGGTCGCTTTTTTGTGGCGTGCTAAAACTTCGGTAATGGGCTGTGAAAAGACATCGCCAACAATATTGCAGATAAAAGTTCCACCGCCTTGTTTTTTATAAAGCAAACCACGCGTATCTAACAATTTAATTGCTTCACGTACCACAGGGCGCGACACGCCAGTGCTTTCTGCAAGCTCACGCTCGCCAGGCAATTGTTCGCCAGCGCGCAACACGCCTTCTATCACCAGCTCTTCTATTTGATGAGCAACCTCATCGCTGGTTTTGTTTTGTGGTATTTGTAAAAAAACTGACATCTAAAATTCCAAATTTCTAACATCATAGATAGCGTTGTTTGATGGGTCAATTAAGTTTACCGAACACAATGTATTTTGCGCTGGTTTTGTACATCAATTCACCATGTTATCTCTGCTTGCAATAACACAATACAACTGGTAAACATTATTTACCAGTTGTTTCTACTAATATTTTCATACATAATAAAAAGGTGACGCGTGATGGCCCATATTAACATGCCAGAACCAGATCAACAGATCATTGCTCGTAAGCGTGAAATTGTTGCTGAGTTGATTAAAGCCATTGGCAAAGAGGGCGTAATACACGAGCCTAACGAAACAATTGCCTATGAGTGCGATGCGCTAACGGCATATAGATGCCCCCCTTTAGCGGTTGCTTTGCCTAAAACCACACAAGAAGTGTCGAAGGTTCTAACCATCTGCAAGCAAATAGGAGTACCAGTTATACCGCGTGGTTCTGGGACATCTCTGGCTGGTGGTGCTTTGCCTACAGCAGATAGTATTGTACTTGGTGTTGCCAGACTAAATAAAGTAATCGAAATTGACTATGATAACCGTTTGATAAATGTGCAAAGCGGAATGACAAATTTATCGGTAAGTGGCGCGGTAGCAGAGGGCGAATTTTTCTACGCGCCAGACCCATCAAGTCAATTGGCCTGCGCAATAGCTGGTAACATTGCCATGAATTCTGGCGGTGCGCATTGTTTGAAATATGGCGTGACAACCAACAATCTGCTTGGTGCCAAAGTTGTTATGATGGACGGCGAGATTGTAGAGATTGGTGGCGGTCAATTAGACGCTGGCGGTTTAGACCTGCTCGGCCTTATTTGTGGCTCAGAAGGTCAACTAGGTGTTGTTACCGAGGCGACTTTAAAAATATTACCAAAGCCAGAAGGCGCAAGACCAATTCTACTTGGTTTTGACGATCCAGAAATTGCAGGAACATGTGTATCAGATATTATCAAATCAGGTATCTTACCTGTTGCAATGGAATATATGGACGGACTGGCGATTAAAGCCTGTGAAGAATTTGCCAAAGCTGGCTATCCAACAAATGTAGAAGCGCTACTGATTATTGAAGTTGAAGGAAGCCAAGAAGAAATCGATGAACAACTTGGAAAAATTAAAAGAATAGCCAAAAAGCACAAACCAAAAGTCATGCGAGAGAGCGAATCTGCTGTTCAGTCTGATCTTATTTGGAAAGGTCGAAAAGCGGCCTTTGGAGCCATGGGCCAATTGGCAGATTATATGTGTATGGACGGCACAATCCCAACGTCAAAACTGCCGTTTGTTTTAAAACGCATGCAAGAAATGTCGAAAGAATATGGCCTTCGCGTAGCCAATGTATTTCATGCAGGCGACGGCAATTTACATCCACTTATTTTATATAACGCAAACGATCCTAAAGAGATGCAAAAATGCGAAGAATTTGGCGCAGAAATTTTAAAATTATGTGTTGAGGCTGGCGGCTGTCTTACAGGCGAACACGGTGTTGGTATTGAAAAACGTGATTTGATGAATGTGCAATTTAACGACCAAGACATGGAAATTCAAATGCGTGTGAAAGATGTATTCGATCCAGATTGGTTGCTTAATCCTGCAAAGGTTTTTCCATTGAAAAACAGTCAAAGTCGCCGAGGAAACTATCGTGAACATTATCGCGAAAACTATAAAGCATCTGAGTGAGTAAAATGAAAAAATTAGAAAAACCAAAATCAGAAGATGCGCTTTGCGATCTTGTAAAAAACGCAATTGGTAACAAACAAACACTTAAAATTATTGGTGGTGGCACAAGGCCAATTGGCAATGCAGTTGTCGCAGACAGTGTTATCAATACATCTGCAATTAAAGGCGTATCAATTTTTGAACCAGGCGCTTTAACGCTGGTTGCAAATGCTGGAACAAGCCTTGAAGAAATTCAAAAATTATTGGCGACTGAAAACCAGCATTTACCGTTTGAGCCAGCAGACTATCGCGGCTTATTAGGCACAAAAGGAAACTCAACAATCGGCGGCGTTGTTGCAGGCGGCGTGTCAGGCCCAAGACGCATTCAAGTTGGTGCAATGCGCGATACATTAATTGGCGTTCGCTTTGTAAATGGCGAAGGCGTTGCGATCAAAAATGGCGGCCGCGTAATGAAAAACGTAACTGGCTATGACCTTGTGAAATTAATGGCTGGTTCACATGGTACGTTGGGGATATTGACAGAAGTAGCTTTTAAAGTTTTGCCAATGGTTGAAAAGTCGAATACGTTATTAGTGCGTGGTTTAAGCGATGTGGACGCAACGATTGTAATGAGCAAAGCATTGGGATCGCCTTACGATATTGCTGGTGCGGCACATACCCCAGCACAAAATACAAAAAACAGTTATGCAGTAACTTCTATTCGTGTCGAAGGCTTTGAAAAATCCGTTGCCTATAGGTTGTCTCAATTAAAAGAAATTATAGCTCAAGAAATGGGAAGTTCAATCATTATAGATGTGGAAACCAACGCTAAAAAATCTTCTGATATTTGGAAATCAATTCGCGATGTAACGCCATTCCATAATGCCAAAGGTGCTGTTTGGAAAATATCTGTTAAGCCCACTGATGGCGCTAAAGTAGTAAATGCTCTTAGCGCCATTATGCAGGTTAAATCTTTGTACGATTGGGGTGGTGGCTTGGTTTGGCTTTTGGTTGAAGAAGATACAATCACCAATGCTGAAATAGTTCGCAAAACTGTTGGAAATGTAAAGGGCCATGCAACCTTAATGCGAGCCGAAAATGATACAGTTTTAAAGATTGAAGCCTTTCATCCCCAAGCCAAACGTTTGGCAAATTTGTCTAACCAATTGCGTGCACAATTTGACCCACATGGTATTTTCAACCCTCAACTGATGGAAAAAACCTCAACGCGCACTATGTTGGAGGCAGGCTAATGCAAACCAATTTCACCGAACAACAATTGTCAGATCCTGCTGTTGCTGGCTCTGAAAAAATACTACGCGCCTGTGTTCATTGTGGCTTTTGTACCGCAACTTGCCCAACCTATTTAACCTTGGGGGACGAGCTAGACAGTCCACGTGGACGGATTTATTTAATTAAAGACATGCTGGAAAACAACAGACCAGCAGATGCAAAAACCGTCAAACATATTGATAGATGTCTATCTTGCTTAGCATGTATGACGACCTGTCCCTCAGGTGTAAATTACATGCATTTGGTAGATCATGCGCGCGCTTATATTGAAAAAACTTATAAGCGCCCATTGATTGATCGCATGTACCG
>NVRK02000002.1 GCA_002400845.2 Hyphomicrobiales bacterium | reverse complement strand
TGGCTTGGTTTATCGAGACCTTACTCTTAAAGACATTTGGAAAGGCGCTGTAGATACCGCAATGATGACAGGTGCGGTAATGTTTATCATTATGGCGTCTTCCACAATCCAATGGCTAATGACATCTGCTGGCGTCTCGCAAAGCCTAGCCATTTGGGTTGCAGATACATTTTATTCACCTTGGATGGTGATATTAGCCCTAAACATTGTGATGCTAATCATTGGCGCATTTTTAGACCTACCAGCTGCGATTTTATTATTGGGACCGCTATTCGTAATAATCGGAAACTCAATAGGCCTAGATACCGTTCAATTGGGCATTATGATGGTTGTGAACCTGTCAGTCGGGCTTTACACACCGCCAATAGGTACAACCTTATTCATATCTGCGGCAATTGCCAAAGTTGGTATTGGCGAAACCGTAAAAGCACTTGTGCCATTTTATTTAGTCGCGCTGGCGGTGTTGATGATGGTATCTTATCTACCATTCCTAACTATATATTAGAATTGGTTGATAATTAGACACCTTGTTTATCATCAACACTTTCGCTCAATAGGTCCGGACCAGTTTCAGGCCTAAAAGTGCACCCAAAACTGTTTAATAATTCACGCGCTTCTAATTCGTGCTCCTTGGAATTTTTTGACAACCACTCAGAAAACAATTTCACAATACGCCTGTTATAATGGCGCGGTGGACAAACAAACCAATACGCAGGAAAATCAATCACACTGAATGAATTTGACAGCGGAACCAATTCGCCACTTTTAATTTGGGGTAGGCATAACGTAACACTGTCCAAAGCAATGCCGCCACCTTGTTTTGCAAGTTCAATCGACATTGAAGAGCGATCAAATTGAGAAGGGTAATGCAATTCATCTGGGTCAATATTGTTTTGAGCCAACCACAAATCCCAACGAAAAATACTTTTAGCACTGTCGATAAGCCGAGCATTTCTTATTTGTTCAATTGGGTCATTAGAAAGTCTTTGTAATTCGGCTTTATAATCAGGACTACAAAGCGGCAATACGAGATCATTCATAATAGGGGTGACTGATAATCCTGGCCAACCACCCAAACCATAGCGAATGTCAAAATCAATTACTTCGGTTTCAAAAGAAGTAAATTCTGGTGTTGCATCAATACGAATGTTCCATTCTTCATTTTTAGAAAGAAAATCACCAATACGTGGCCCAAGCCAACGTGTGCCAAAACTGGGGCTCACCCGAAACGTCAAGCCTCGCGTTGTGCGCTGACGCGAAATAGCACTATGTGCATTTCGAATTGCACCAAAAGCCTGCGTAGTAGTTTGATAAAGTCTGTCACCATCTAACGTTAAAATTAGGCGTCGCTTAGTTCTGCGAAATAATTTTATTCCAATTTGATTTTCTAAAATGCTAATTTGCTGACTAACAGCAGAGGGTGAAATTCCCAATTCATTTGCAGCTTTAGTAATAGAACCAAGCCTAGCAACGGACTCAAAATATTCTGTGGCTTTGATGTTAAATTTTCTCATGAAACCAATTTAGAGTGCAATATGGTAATGAGCAATATTTGTTTTTGTAATCACAGGTAATATAATATTTACATAGACTTAAAAGATTTAATTAAATTAAAACATTAACTAATTACAATGAAAAATGAAACTATAAGAAAAACTTACTAATTTAAGAGTACAACACTTTCTTGAAATGGGGTTTTCAAGTATAGTTATATTTTAATACATATAGGTAAAGCCAGTTGAAACTAACAAGCCACACTCAATATGCTATCCGCATGCTAATGTATTGCGCTAAAAAAGATGGCCTTAGCACGACTAAAGAGATCGCTAAATTTTATAATTTACCAGATAAATTTATCCTCAAAGTTTTATACGCTCTGAGCAAAACACCATACATAATTACTGTTCGCGGAAGGAATGGCGGCTTTCGTTTAGCAATGGCTGCCCAAGATATACCGCTAGGTGAAGCAATAAAAACAATCGAACACGATTTTGAACTTGCGGAATGTTTTAAAGAAAGCGGTGGCGACTGCCCACTTACTAATTCTTGTGGTTTAAATGAGGCATTGTCAAAAGCATTACAAAGCTTTTTTGACGCTCTTAATGAATATTCGATACATGACATCGCGACAAAAAACCATAATATTGGTGTGTTATTAAAATTACAGGAAGCCAAAAAAGCACCCTTTATTCGCAAAAAAGATAGCGCTTTGACCGAGTAATTAAAATTCAATCTCAAAAACTGTTTCTAACAGTTACAATTACCTATAAATTTGAATCATATTTCAAAAGAATAACATTCAACTGATATCCATCAGCGCTCATACTACGCCTAAGATTTATTTGGGGAAACAGAAGAAATAACCTTCATTCACGAAGGCGAACGAAGGCGTAGCAATAAGCCAATTTATGAACATCACATAAACAGCTGTAAATATTCCAGTTTTTACGATTTTGTATGATATTTCGTTTTCTCACTTCACAGCATTCACCAAACAATTAACTAATTGTCTAAACACAAGCAAATCTGTCTCAATAATGAGCCACTTCGTTTAAATCCTCACTATTTCCTTCATCTATAGTTTTATTTCTCTCTAACTTTGTGCTTACATTCAAACCAAATGATCTAAATTAAGCTATTTAACTAAGTTAAATATGCACCATAATATGTTGCACTGTTCATAGGAGACCCATACGGTAAGTATGTTGGGTGAATGTTGTTACTTTAAAGGATCATTTTCAGAAGAAAGTACCCGGAGGAAAAAATGGCTGAATCTAATAGCCATGAATTTAAAGTTATAGAAACGGTTCAATCGAACTCTGCTGCTGCTCGTTCGCAAATAGCAGCGTCTTGGTATAGGTCAATACACAAACATGGGCTCGATCCTGCTGGAAAAAGGCAGGCAGAACAACTCGAATCTTACAAACTGGTGCGAAAGCAAGACGAACTTGGCCATATGCTTTCTGTTGCAACCCCACCATTAGACAGTCTACATAGCATGGTTGTGAGCTCAGGTTGCACCGTGCTTTTATCAGATGCAGATGGTTTAGTGCTCCAGCAACGTTGTTCTGGGAATGATGAAACAATCTTTCAAGAATGGGGACTTTGCGCAGGCTCAACTTGGAATGAATCCGTTGAAGGCACGAACGGAATTGGAACATGTCTTGCCGAAGAGCGCAGAGTAACCATTCACCGCGACCAGCATTTCCACACTAAAAACATTGCAATGAGCTGTATGGGATCACCAATATATGGGCCACGAGGTGAATTATTGGGAGCATTAGATGTTTCTTCTGCAAGGGCAGATCAAACTGAAAGTTTTAATAGATTAATTTCTGCAATGGTTTCTCAAACCGCCAATATTATTGAGTCTGAACTTTTTAAAGAGACTTTCCCTAAAGACAGAATTGTCATGACCCATGGGGCAGGTGATGCTGTATCACTGATAGCTGTAGATGGAGATGATATTTTAGTGGGAGCGACAAGAGCAGCTAGAATTGCTTTTGAACTTGAAAAATCAGGCCCACTTAAAGCGTGTCCAGCCTCAGATATTTTAGGCAAGCAATCAGGCCGTTCTGGATTTGCTAAAGCAGAACGCGCTGTCGTGTTAAGAGCACTTGCGCGAACAAATGGCAACATGACAAAAGCGGCACAGGCACTGGGTATTGGTCGAGCAACACTTTATCGCA
The DNA here is from genome assembly GCA_002400845.2 of Hyphomicrobiales bacterium. Taxonomy (GTDB): domain Bacteria; phylum Pseudomonadota; class Alphaproteobacteria; order Rhizobiales; family Rhizobiaceae; genus Salaquimonas. The sequence goes on along the minus strand of NVRK02000002.1, from coordinate 8,185 downwards.
GATTAAAAAAGCTTGATATCGACAATCAATCAAGCTGAGATGTCTCAACTACGAGACAAACGCCCTATAATATAGAAGCACCCATGTTTCAATTTCATTGCATATACGACACCCTCACTCATCACATTAAAGAGCACACGGAAAATCCGCAGCTCAAGGGAGGTTAGTATGAATGAAATGACAAAAACTGAAGCGTCTCCAATGGTTTTACCATTTAAAAAACGCTACGATAACTTTATCGGAGGAGAGTTTAAGGCTCCAAATGCTGGTAAATATTTTGAAAACATATCACCAGTAACGGGTGGTGTTATTTGTGAAATAGCAAGGTCAGATGCAAGTGACATAGAAACAGCGTTAGACGCAGCCCATGCTGCAAAAGACGGTTGGGCTAAAACAAGCACAACTGACCGCGCAAACATGCTAATGAAAATTGCTCAAATTATGGAAGATAATTTAGAGCTCTTAGCCATCTGTGAAACTTGGGACAATGGTAAAGCAATCCGCGAAACACGTCTTGCTGATTTACCTCTAGCGATCGATCACTTCAGATATTTTGCTTCTTGTATTCGTGCTCAAGAAGGCTCAATGGGCCAAATTGATAACGACACTGTAGCTTATCATTTTCATGAACCACTTGGCGTAGTTGGCCAAATTATTCCATGGAACTTTCCACTATTAATGGCTTCATGGAAACTAGCCCCAGCATTAGCCGCTGGTAACTGTGTTATACTTAAACCAGCAGAGCAAACACCTGCTACAATTATGGTTTTTGCAGAATTGATTGCAGATGTTCTACCAGCTGGCGTTCTAAACATTGTGAATGGTTTTGGCCTAGAAGCTGGTAAACCACTAGCAACTTCAAGCCGTATCGCTAAAATTGCATTCACTGGAGAAACCTCAACAGGTCGTCTTATCATGCAATATGCGACTGAAAATATCATACCTTCTACAGTCGAACTTGGTGGCAAATCTCCAAATGTATTCTTTAAAGATGTTATGCGTGAAGATGATGCATACTTGGACAAAGCCATTGAAGGTTTTGTGTTATTTGCGCTTAACCAAGGTGAAGTCTGCACATGCCCATCACGCGCGCTTATTCATGAAGATATCTACGATGACTTTATGGAACGTGCACTAGAACGCACAAAAGCAATTATCCAGGCAGATCCTCGTGATGGTAATACCATGATGGGAGCACAAGCATCTTCTGAACAGATGGAGAAAATTCTTTCTTACTTCGATATCGGCAAACAAGAAGGCGCAGAAGTATTAACTGGCGGTAAAGTTGCAAAACTTGGTGGCGATCTGAAAAATGGTTATTACATTGAGCCAACAATTCTTAAAGGCAACAACAAAATGCGTGTGTTCCAAGAAGAAATTTTTGGACCAGTAGTATCTGTAACAACCTTTAAAGATAATGACGAAGCGTTGGAAATTGCAAACGATACACTTTACGGCCTTGGCGCTGGTGTATGGTCACGTGATGCAGATACTTGCTACCGCTTTGGTCGCGCTATTCAAGCGGGTCGTGTTTGGACAAATTGTTATCACCTGTATCCAGCACATGCTGCATTTGGTGGTTACAAACAGTCTGGTATTGGTCGTGAAAACCATAAGATGATGCTAGACCATTATCAAAATACCAAAAACATGCTGGTTAGCTACAACCCGAATAAATTGGGCTTCTTTTAGACCAACCATATAACCTAATTAATGAGGCGGCTATCCGCCTCATTAAATCATGGGGCGCCCTCAATAAGGAACAGACGTATGAATGAACAATCCCCATCTTGTGCAGTAAATTCTACGACTGTTCCCCCCATTGGTTCAAACAACAAAGATTTTGCAAAAAGAGTGATTGCCACAAAAGCTGCAAAAGATTTTATCCAAGAGATAAAAAACGATCATGGTGAAGTATTATTTCATCAATCTGGTGGCTGTTGTGATGGCTCATCACCAATGTGTTATTCTATCAATGATTTTAAAATTGGCAGCTCAGATGTATGTCTAGGTGAAATTGATGGCGTAAAAGTATGGATCTCTGGCCCGCAATTTCAAGTTTGGAAACATACACAGCTCATTCTTGATGTGGTGCCAGGAAGAGGCGGTATGTTCAGCTTAGACAATGGCCGTGAACGTAGGTTTCTATCAAGGGCAAGAGTATTCAACAAAGAAGAATTAGAAATTTTAGAAAACATAGACAGCTGAATAAAACTACTCAATCAACAATGTGAAGCCACACCATTAAAAAACATTTATTCAAGACGATTTGTTAAACCTTCGTAAACGCTGTTTAACGATAATAGCGTTTTAGTGTGAACTGCCGTTAAAATATTGATTTTGACATTTTGTCGGCACAATGTTCACCTTAATGTGCATTTTGTAACGGGTAGGGCACAGGTTTGATTAAATTTAGAAATAACTTTGCGCAACAACTGACGGCAAAAAGCGTCACGATGCTTTACTGCCTTATATTGGGGCTTACGCTTTCCTCTTGCGCAAAAGAAGCAAAAACTTCTAAAAAATCTTCACGATCTAACGCGTCAAATATTTTCAAAAAAGCCACAAAACATATAAATAACATCACAAAATTTTCTTCAAAAGAATTTGGCGTTAAAGGTTCACCACGCGTTAGCACCGGTAAAAAAGTTCGCAAAGGGGGCGGCCGATATCAAGTTGGCAAGCCCTATACAATTCGCGGCAAAAAATATTACCCAAAAGATAATAAAAACCTAAACCAAGTTGGCATGGCTTCTTGGTACGGTCCAAACTTCCATGGTCGTTTGACAGCCAATGGTGAGGTCTACGATCAATATTCATTATCGGCCGCACATCCAACAATGCCGCTACCCTCATATGCAAAAGTTACAAACATATCTAACGGTCGTTCTGTAATTGTGCGCGTTAATGATCGTGGGCCCTATGCGCATGGTAGAGTAATTGACCTATCGGCAAAAGCTGCTGAACTTTTAGACTACACCCATAAAGGCGTTACTAAAGTTAGGGTGCAATATCACAGTAAGGCAAGAATGGATGGGCTAGACCATAAGTTTTTGCTTGCTTCCTATAATGGGCCAAACGAAAACAATATTCATCCAACCTTAGAGCCATTCGATAAGCCATCTGCTAATGATTTTAGCACTATGATTGCTTTATCACCAACTCAACAACAACCCACACTAGCACCTTCAACATTAGCGACAATGTCTACATCAACTTCCATTACTGGTTCAGGAGTTGTACTCAATCCATCTCCCCAAAATGCTATAAAAGGTAACTTTGGCGTAGCGACGGGCAAACCGCTTTCTATACTACCAACCTTAGCAGGCAATACCATTTTTGAGCCAGTCGCCTCTACCAACGTCGCAGCGCCTTCTTACCAAATTCGTCGCAAGCCACTGGCTTATGTGACTTCAGAAAAAACCCTGCCATCCTTTGAAGATTTTGATAAAAACTTTAGATCATTACGTCCTTATTTAGGGCAAGCACCATTAGCACCAGCAATCATTATTCTAGGCAACTTTAAAGATAAATCTATTAAACATGAGCTAATCCAAATATTTGGCAAGTCTGGCAAAATTGAATTATCAGGCAACAAGAACACTGCAAAAATAACAACGAGAGAATTATTTGCCAATTCAATATTAGCATATGCGAAGTTAAATGGCTTACACAACCCATTTGCTGAATAAGTAGTAGTTATCAATCATTGCTTTTAAAATCACTAAACTAACCAATTTATATAAAACAACTCTTGAACAGTATTAAAACCACGTCTAAACTACATCTGTAGGGGCAAGATTAGTTTTAGTACTTGGGTATTTTATTGTGAATAATCGTATTGTTGCTCCTTACGTCCAGTTTTTACTTGGACTTTTAAATGAACGCTTTTTAAAAAAAGCGCTGTGTTTTATATTTGTTTCCTTTTTCTGTTCAACATTATCTTTGGCGCAAACGTTCCAAACCAAAGCACCTCAAGCATTGTTGTTGGACTTTAACACTGGAACAATTCTTTTCTCAAAATCAGCACACACTAAGATTCCTCCAGCTTCATTAGCAAAATTAATGACAATGGAAGTGATCTTCAAACGTCTAAAAGATGGCAATTTATCTCTTAACGACAAGTTCTTGGTAAGTGAAGATTCATGGAAGCGCGGTGGCAGCAGTTCAGGTGGCTCTACCATGTTTGCTAAATTGAATTCAGAAATCTCGTTAGAAAACCTAATCAGAGGCGTAATAATTCAGTCGGCCAATGACGGTGCAATGGTTATTGCAGAAGGTCTTGCAGGTTCAGAATTAGCATTTTCAAATATTATGAATGAAAGAGCTAAGATTATTGGAATGAAAAATTCTAATTTTAAAAATGCAACAGGCCTGCCAGACGATGAACAATATGTCTCTATTTCAGACATGGCAGTTTTAGCGAAACACCTAATTACCGAATATCCAGATTTTTATAAATTCTACTCTGAAAGAGAATTTACATGGAACAAAATCAAACAACGCAATCGCAACCCGCTCTTGTCAATGGACATAGGTGCAGACGGATTTAAAACGGGCTACACGGAAGAATCTGGCTATGCGATTGTAGGATCAGCCAAAAAAGGTGACCGACGTTTAATCGCTGTGTTAAGTGGCATGAAGACTAAAAGAGAACGTGCGGAAGAAGCCAGAAAAATATTAGATTGGGGGTTTCGCGCATTTGAGAAACTCGATTTATTCTACGATGATGAAGAAATAGCCAAAGTTGGAGTTTATGGCGGTGACAAATCCGAAATTGGCGTAAAGGGTGGTAAAAATTTACAAATATTTCTTCCAGTTGGCAGTCGTGCTAGAGTTAAAGCAAGGGTCGCTTATAATTACCCATTAATGCCACCCATTGAAAAAGGTGACAATATTGCTACTTTAAAAATATGGGTAGGAGATGATTTAGCACAAGAAAGTCCTTTATATGCAGCCGAAGGTGTTGCAAAAGGAGGCATAATACGTCAATCAACTGATGCTTTCCAAGAATTACTCACTGGATGGATTCCAAATTAAATGAACATGGCCACTAAGACCCCCCCTATGAATAGAATGAAAGCGTCACCCAATAATGGGGCTTTTTTTATCACAATAGAGGGCGGCGAGGGCGCAGGTAAATCCAGTCAAATTGAATTACTAGAAAAAAAATTTATTGAACTAGGCTACAAAGTAATCGTTACTCGGGAGCCAGGTGGCACTGCTGGAGCAGAAGCTGTGCGCCATGTTTTGCTTTCTGGAGCGGCTGAACATTTGGGCCCAGATATGGAAGCTATTTTATTTTCAGCAGCCAGATCAGATCATGTAGATAATGTAATTGAGCCTGCATTAAAGAAAAACCAAATCGTGATATGCGATCGTTTTTTTGACTCAACCAGAGTATACCAAGGCGTTACAGGCAATGTCTCTATGGAACTGTTAAAAAGCCTCGAAAAAGTAGCTTGTGGCACAATATGGCCTGACCTAACGCTTGTTTTAGACCTAGACCCAGAAGTGGGCATGGAACGCGCTGCAAAGCGTCGTGGCAAGACAAATGAACCAGACAGATATGAAAAAGAATCCATTGCGCTACAAATAGAAAGACGCAACGGATTTTTAGACATCGCAAGTAATGAACCTAATAGATGCGCCGTAATAGATGCCTCTGGCACTGTTTCAGCCGTATCCAAACGTATTTGGGGTCAAGTGACAAAACGACTTGATTTAAAAGAGAAAAAAAATACTCCAAAGGCTAGAACATTTAAAAAACTGTCTCATAAAGCTCTCACTAAAAAAAAGCCCTCTACCAAAAACCCAGCTAACAAACGTTAGGGAATAGAATATTGGTTGAAGATGATTATAATGTTGATGCATGGGACCGCTTAGACGGCATTGCAGACCCGCGTGAAACCAAATCACTATTGGGTCATGATGATGCTCTTAATTTTCTAGCAGAAAAGTATTCTCAAAATGCATTACACCATGCTTGGCTAATTTCTGGTCCGCGTGGAATTGGTAAAGCAACCTTTGCATTTAGATTTGCAGAACATATGTTGCGCCACCCAGACAGTCGCCAAGCACCTAATAATTTCACGCTTCAAGATGACACCATTCATTCTCAAGTTTCAAAAGGTGCACATCCCAATGTCATGGTTTTACGCAGGCCTTGGGACCAAAAAACGAAAAAATTCAAAACAACAATTTCAATTGATGAAGTTCGTAAAACCATTCGTTTCTTTACAACATCAAGCGGCGCTAATGCATGGCGTATTTGCATTGTTGACCCAGCCGACGACCTAAAAGCAAGTGCAGCAAATGCATTGCTAAAAATATTAGAAGAACCACCAGCCCGGACAATTTTCTTTGTACTTGCCCATTCGCCAAGAGGCTTATTGCCAACCATTCGATCAAGATGCCAAAGCTTAAATCTAAAACCGTTAGAAGAGCCAAAGCTGTCTGCAATAATCAACGAGCAGGGCATTACAAGCAAAATGAACCAAGAAGAGCAAGACCAACTAACGGCATTAGCAAAAGGGTCTGTTCGCAGAGCAATTTTATTGGCGAACAGCAAAGCTGTAGAAAATTACACTAACTTTCTATCCAATTTAAAAAGACCGACACCCGATATAGCAAGTCTTCACAGATTGGCTGGCAGTATTTCATTAGTATCTAAGGCCGATGAGTTTCAATTGTTCATGGATTTGATTTATGACTATTTATCGGATCAACTTCACGACCCAAAAAACATTGATGATAAAAATAAATTATTACATTTGTCGCAAGTATGGGAAGAAACGATTTCTAGCGTTCAAACCATGGAAACTTGGAACATGGATAAAAAACAAATTATTTTATCATTATTCAATAATATGCGCGCGACACAGACCCATTCTTAATCAAACAAATTAAAACATTCGACAAATCTTGTTTCTAGGCTTATTTGTTTCAAATAGATCTATTCGCATATTTATGCCGCGTAACACATATATATTAGAAATGAAAATATCAGCATGTCCACAGAACGTTTTTACATAACCACACCCATCTTTTACCCAAATGGTGTGCCACATATTGGCCATGCTTACACAGCTATCGCTACAGACGTTTTGGCGCGTTACCACCGTTTAGACGGCAAACAAGTATTCTTTCTATCTGGCACAGATGAACATGGTCAAAAAATGCAACAAACGGCTGAGAAAGAGGGCATTACGCCAATCGAATTGGCTGATAAAAATTCTGCTGTATTTCAAAAAATGGTTCAAGACTTAAACTGTTCAAACGACGATTTCATAAGAACGACGCAAGAGCGCCACAAAGAAACATGCCAAGCACTTTGGAAGCGCATGGAAGCCAATGGCGACATCTATTTAGACACATATGGTGGCTGGTACTCTATTCGCCAAGAAGCATATTTCGACGAAGATGAAACTACTGTTGATGATGATGGCGTGAGACGTGAACCATTGGGTTCGCAAGTTGAATGGGTAGAAGAAGAAAGCTATTTCTTCCGTCTTTCAAACTATCAAGATAAATTGCTTGAACATTATGAGTCTAATAAAGAGTTTATTGGTCCAGACAGCCGTCGCAACGAGGTGCTAAGTTTTGTAAAAGGCGGGATTCGCGATTTATCAATTTCCAGAACAACCTTTGATTGGGGCGTTCCTGTTCCAGGCAATGACAAACATGTTATGTATGTTTGGGTAGATGCACTGACTAATTATGTATCTGCAACTGGGCTTTTGACCGCTCCAAAAGACAACCCAAAATGGCCAGCTAGCCTGCATTTAATCGGCAAAGATATAATTCGTTTCCATGCTGTATATTGGCCTGCTTTTTTAATGTCAGCAGGACTTGAATTACCGAGCCGGATTTTTGCCCACGGTTTTTTAAACAACAAAGGCGAAAAAATGTCAAAATCAGTCGGCAATGTTGTCGACCCATTTGCCATGATCGAACAATATGGCCTAGACCAAACACGCTATTTCTTCATGCGCGAAGTACCCTTTGGCAATGACGGTTCTTATAGCCATGAGGCGATTGTAAACCGCGCCAATGCAGACCTTGCGAACAACTTTGGCAATTTAGCACAACGCTCATTATCAATGATTGCTAAAAACTGCGAAGGCAAAGTGCCAGAACATGGCGAGTTCACAACAGAAGATCAAGCACTGCTCGATCAAGCCTA
>NVRK02000019.1 GCA_002400845.2 Hyphomicrobiales bacterium | reverse complement strand
TGCACTGATAGGCAATGAAGAATATGCAAAGAGCCGTATGTTTAAAGAAATAAAAGCGGCCCATGACGAAATATGCAAGCAAATCGGCATGGGTAATAAACAAAATATTGAATTGTCTAAACGCAGATGCATAAACTTAGCACCAGCAAATATGAAGGCGTTTATAAGCTCGCTTTAAATATTAATAATATAGTTAAACAAACATGAATAAGCTATTGTTTTATAACTAAGCTTGGCGCTCAGGAACTGTGACAATAAGGCCATCAAGCTCCGCTGTTAGTTTAACCTGACATGAAAGACGTGAACCTGTTTTGGGTTCAAATGCAAAATCAAGCATATCTTCTTCCATGATCTCAGGGCCGCCTACTTTATCTTGCCAATCAGAATCTACGTAGACATGACAAGTCGCGCAAGCACATGCACCACCGCATTCAGCTTCAATTCCTGGAATTGAATTTTTGATTGCGGCTTCCATTACGGTCGCGCCCTCTTGAGCGTCTACCTCATGAGTTTTTCCATCATGGCTAACATAAGTGATTTTTGGCATTAACGTGTCCTGAGATTTTTACAATTAATCTTGAGGAGCATTTAAGGCTTCAACGCCACAAGTCAAGAAATTAAATTGATACCGATTCAATTATTTAAATAACCAAATAGGAATGAATTAATTATAATCAAGTAAAAATGCCGACTAGAACATTGTATTAATGGATAATGCCTTTGATATAAGCGAGGGCTAAATTAAGCTCTTTTTCTAAATCACCTTTGCAAGAGAATGGATTTTCTTCGATAGTTGCCGCTTTGTTCGCCAATTCAAATGCACCTATACCACGTGCTGCGCCTTTAAGTGAATGCGCTGTTTTGCTGAGAACTTCTTGATCGTTAGAGGCCCGCAATAGGTTCATATATATTTGAGCCTGGCTCAAAAATATTCCTAGCACTTCCGCTTCTAATGACTGATCTCCCATCGTTTGATTTGATAAGTGTACCAGATCAACCGGTCTACATTCTCCTTGTTGCATTTGAGCTGCAACTACATCTTGTCTTAACGCCATTGCCATATGACAAACTCCTTACTTTACGTTATATAAATAGCTAACAGCAATTTGTGTATAAAGAAGTTAATGTGTTCCAAAATGGCATGAATTTGGCCAACAACAGCTATATGTACCTAACAAGTGGTAAATATTTCTAAGTCTGTAATAAATTGGTAATGCTAAATCACACAATGGCAGTCTATTTCATTGCTATACGCTTTAGCATTGCAAAACTTTTAGCCACTATTTCACAACTTTGCGGCCAGCATCCGTTAGTTTACACACCAACCAATCTGGCTTTAACGGATTTTGAAACCATGGCTCGGCCCAACCTTTAGCAACACATGCCTGTATAGTTTTGGCGTTTATCAATTGGCCTTGTTTATCAAATAATGGCAACTTCCCACCTGCTTGCTCTAAACCAACCTTAAGATAAGACACTTGAGCTGGCGATGGTCTGCCTTGAGAAGCTGGATTTTTCTCTGTTTGATCCTGTCCACTGTTAATCATCTTATTTTTCCCTACTTAATACACAGCCAAATCCAGCGCAAAAAAAGAATTAAACCATTGAAATATCTATATTAAAACAACTAAATACGACCATCTAAAAAACGCCACGATGCCATCTTAACCTTATTTTAACTTTTTTGTTAAGCCCCCGAGTTATTTGCTGTACGATGTGTTAATTGATCTACTAATTAAACACTGCATTGCAGACAATTTTGCGCTCTGGCGGAGCGAATTAAACACGAGGCATAAAAATGGCGACCAAAAAAAAGGTTGATTTAGAATCTGCGGCTGCAATGAAGGCAGTTGAAGATGCACTAACCTTAAATCTTTCAGGACCAGAAAACACTGATCCATTTGTAGATTTCGAACGTGAGATTGCGTCGGCTGCCAGTGACTTAAGAGAAAGTGACTTGAGAGAAAGTGATCTGCACGAAAACGATTTTGCAGGGGACGCTTTTAACGATAGCAAAAACTCTGCTTCGTTAAGTTCCAATATAGGTCTTCAACAGCCTACCACAGCTGCAAATGACGACACTAAAAATATGGTAGCAGATCTTGCTTATGGCTTGAACAAGAAGCCCTCTTCTGCGCCTTACTGGTTTGCCGCAATTTTCAGTTTTTGCTGGTTAGTGGGATTTTATTTTTACACTCAAACTACACAGCCTTGGTTGTTTGAAAATATCGAAGACATATTTGGCAAATTACAAAATACCACGACCTACATTTATTTAGCAGGCGCTTTGCTACCTATCTTTATGATCTTTAGCTTTGCGTTCATGTTACGCCGCGCGCAAGAAATGAGATTTGCGGCTCATACTATGACAGAAGCGGCAATTAAATTATTGCAACCAGAAAACATTGCAAGCGATGCCATTACTTCTGTTGGTTATGCGGTGCGACGTGAAGTAAGCGCCATGGGTGATGGTGTTGAACTTGCCCTTGCGCGTGCTAGCCAATTAGAAAAAATGGTTAAACATGAAGTTTTAAACATCGAACGCTCTTATGCGGATTCTGAGATTAAAATTAATGCACTTGTGGGTGACCTTGGTTCTCAACGACAATCTATTATCAAACATGCAGATGAATTACGTGCATCAATTGCTGATACTCATAACGGTCTAACAGAAGAGTTAAGTACAGCCACCACGAACATTCGAACTACTATTGAAAAATCAGGCGCGGATGTATCTAATCAATTATTCGCCGCGCAAGGTGGCATTACAAGTAGCTTTACAGAAGCAGGTTCTGAATTTGTATCTGTACTTACAAATGCTGGAATTGATTTTAATTCTCGCATTTCTAATACGCGCCAAGATATGGAAAATTCGATTTTGAATTCGACCAATCAATTGGTTGACCAAATCAATATTGCTGGCTCTAGCGCTGCTACTTTACTAGATACACAATCTGCGAATTTATTAGATCAAAGCAACACTATCACCCGTGAAATCGAAGATTCCATTGGTATTCGTGTTTCAGAATTTTCGTCTCGTATTTCAGAAACTGGCGACTCTCTTCAATCTATGTTGGATCAACGTTTAGAGAAAATTGATGAATCAATTACTGTGCGCGGTGAAGCCTTTGTTACTGCTCTTGGTCAACGCACAGAAGCTTTAGATACAGTTCTTTCACAACGCACTGACGGCATTGGTAAAACAATGGCTGCACGTTTATCGACACTAAGCGGATCTATGAGCGGTCATATTGACAGTGTTGTGGATCAATTAAAAGAACGTCACGATTCACTCGAAACAAGTGCAAAACGTATAGAAGAGACTGTTATAGCTAAGGCAGATAACCTTGCGGCTGTACTAGAAATCAATGCTAGTGAAATGGATAGAAAACTAGAAGCACGCACTACTCAATTGCAGGAAACATTATCTGAAAGAACGGCAGATTTACAAAGCACCCTATCCGAGCGGACTGCTGAATTGCATACCACATTATCCGATCGTAGCACTGAGTTACAAAATGCGATAACTGATCGTACTGCTGAAATGAATAGCACTTTGACTGATCGAACTAACGACATTCAAAACACGCTTGCAGAACGCACTGCCGAAATTCAAAATACAATGGCGGATCGTACTGTAGAAATTCAGACTACTATGGTCGATCGTATAGATGACATTAAATCAGCCCTAAATAGTGGCACTAACGACCTTCAAAGTACATTGGCAGAACGCACTGTAGAAATTCAAACCACTATGGTTGATCGTACAGCTGACATTAAATCAGCTATAAATAGCGGTACTAACGACCTTCAAAGTACATTGGCAGAACGCACTGCTGAAATGAACAACTCGCTGGCAGAGCGCACGGTTGATATGCAGAATGCATTAACAGAACGTACTGCTGATATGCAAAACACAATGATTGATCGTACGGCAGAAATACAAACGACGTTGAGCAAAGGTACGGCTGAGCTTGATGCTGCACTTTCTGAGCGTAATGAAACCTTTATCAATACTTATGCCACTGGTGAGACTGGTATACGTGCGGCCATGGATGAAAGCGCACAGCGTTTGAGTGATAACATTGAGTCTGGCAAGCAAGGAATTGAGATTGCTATTGATCGCAAAACCAATGAGCTTGCTCAAATCATTGAAAACAGCAGAATTGAACTTGCTGAAACTGTAGAGAGTAAATATGGGCTCTTCTCTACTTTATTGGACGAAAAGCGCGATGCAATTACTTTAGCGTTTGAAACACAGCTCAACAACACCAGCACAACGATTGATGAAAAAGCAGAGTTGATATCATCAATTCTGACAGAACGTGCCAACCTTATAAATGATACATTGGGGCAAAGCCTAACTTCAAGCCAACGTATACTTGAGCAAAAAACTGCTGAGATTAATGAATTACTGCAAACTCGCACTAGTGAATTAACGGCTGTTTTCGATCAGCAAGCCGCTCCCTTGGTTGGTGCTATTAAAAAACAAGGTGATGAAACAGCCGCTAAATTGGGTGTTGTGCATGAATCTGTGACGAATGATGTGAATGAATTATTGATTAAGCTTGGCACAGCCAGTGAATCAATGGGGTCTTTGATGGCTAAAGCGACTGGTGATCTAGATAGAATGGAACATTCAATCACGGCACAAGCGATTGGGATGCAAGACGCGATATCTAAAGCTGCTATCCAAGTTCAAGACTCTTCTAATTTGGCTACGCAAACATTTTCTGTCTTTGATGATAAAAGTGGAGACTTGTTGGCCAATATTGGAAACATTGCCGAACGCTTTGACCAACATAGCTCTATTCTTCAACATGCATCAGACATTCTTGAACGTTCTCAGAACAACTTTAGCACGACACTTGAAAGTCGTAGTGAAACCATTGATGCACTTTCGCAAGGCTTAGCAACACGTACCAGTGAGATTGAAAAATCTATGGAAGGCTTTTCACAAATGCTTTCTAAGACTATGGATGATGCAGCGCAAAAATCTCGTCTTGTTGGGACTAACATTGCAGAAGAAGTTAAAGTTGCTATGGACGAAACCAATGCAAGGTTCTCAGCATCATCTGATGCAATGCGTACAGCTGCCGCTGAAGTAAGACGTGATTTAGACGAGACTAGAGAGCAAATGCGCCGTGGTGTGATGGAACTGCCAGAAGAGACGCGCCAAAGCGCAGACTCAATGCGCAAAGTTGTTGCAGACCAAATTGCCGCCTTACGCGATCTTTCTGAGATCGTTTCAAAATCTGGAAAAGCTTTAGACACTGCGCAACCTGTTGCAAGACGCCAAGCGCCTCAAGCGCCTGTTCAACAGGTACAAGCACAAGCAACAGCTCAGGCACCGCAAGTGTTTACTCAACCACAAGCTTACGCGAGCCCAGCTTCTCCTGTTCAACAAGCGCCTCAACAATATACTGCGCCACAAGCAATACCAAGAACGCCTGTTGCAACCGTGCCTCCACAAAGGTCTGCACCCATAGCCGCACCCGTTGCTGCACCCATTGCTAGATCTCCACGTGCACCTAGTGCCCCTATCGCAAATACGCGCCGCCAACCTGCAAAACAAGCAAATAGTGGCGGGAATCGCGGTTGGGTAAGCGACCTATTAAAACGGGCTGACGAACCTGCACCAATTCAAAACACAGCGCCTTCGCAACGCAGTGAAGTTCACATGGTGGATAGCTTAAACTCTCTATCAATGGATATTGCACGTCAGATAGATCATGAAGCTTCAGTCGAATTATGGCAGCGTTATCAACGCGGTGAACGTAATGTGTTCACACGACGTCTGTACACAATGCAAGGACAGCAAACCTTTGAAGAAATCAGAGTAAAATATTCTAGAGACGCTGATTTTAAGATAGCGGTTGACCGCTATATGCAGGATTTTGAACGGTTGTTAGAAGATGTATCAAAGAATGATCGCGATGGCACAACGACGCAAACTTATCTAACGTCTGATACTGGCAAAGTTTATACGATGCTGGCACATGCGTCTGGACGCCTTAGCTAGTTACTCATTTCTAAATACACGTTGTAAATAAAACGAATAAAGCCAGCTTAATCAGCTGGCTTTTTTGTAGATAAAATTACTGCAAAAATATGGTCTGATTATTTTAAAGACCAATTAAACGCCAGCAAAGGTCCAAGCAACTATGTCACGCGCGACCTTATCAAAGGCGGCATCTATAGCAGTTACAACATCAAGCGCATTTGTAGAGGCTAATGGGACAACTTCGTTAAACACATTGGAGCGGACAACTTTGCCAGTACGGTCGCTTACTAATTTTACAGAAATAGCGACTTGAGCTTGCGAAACGCCATTTTCTAAATTCACCTGAAATGCTCTAATATTACTCACAATTTGGTAATCAATTACAAGTCCTTCTCCAGGCTTTGCAATCGCTTTTACACGCTGTGTATTTTCAAATGTTTCGATTAATTTTGCTTGAATGACTTTGGGAACACGGTCTGCCCATTGCGACTTTGCTAAATATTCAACTGTTGCACTATTGGGTTTGATAACGATTTGATCGCTGTCTAATACCTTTAATGCAGAAGGTTCTAAGATTAATATTTGTGCTCTAGACTTACCAATTAAATTTGGAAAAGTAGTTGGCGCGGAAATGTCATATGTATCAGGTGCAGGCTTAGAAATTAGCGACGCACAACCCGACAATGCGGTTGCTGTACCCAATACGAGCGCAATAAAAATACTTTTCTTCAAGCTTATTTTCATATGATTTGCCTCACTATAGCTTGGCATTGTACAGCTTGGTATTTTGCAATGTTGACTGTTATTACGCATCTACTTACCCAAATACTTTTTATAAAAACTTCGTTTTAAATTGAGCCAATCATTAGCCCACTTCACCGCCCCAAATCAAAGTTGAGCAACTTAACTCAACACTACTTATGCAATATTTAATTTTACAAAGTGCAAAATACACTACGTATCAAAAAATTACCATATCCTATTTATGCTACCTTTTAGGTCGCCCATTATAAGATTTCACGCCTGTTTTTCCAAACAAAAATCCACTTGGGTCACGTTCTAAATTTCCTATAACCCTATCTATTCTAGCAATTGATCTTCTTGAATCGTTTACGAGCGCGCGAATATCTTTAAGGCCACTGTCTGTGAACTTTGTTATACCGCCAGAAACTTGATTTATACGAACGTTTAAATTAACCGCGACTTTTCTAAATTCAGCCAGCGTTGACTGCACTTGGGTTATTACACCGCCAGCTTCACCACTGCCAAGCAATCCTTCTAGTTTAATTAATACGCCATCTACACGTGCTGAAGATGCATTTAACCTTTTTGCCATTTGACTAGCATCTAAGATAATTTGTTCTATTTCTTTTTTTCTAGATGAAACAGTTTTTGTAATTTCTTGAGCGTCTGCGATTAAGTTTTTTGCACCAGTAGCTGCTGTGCTAATATCATTGATAGCGGACTTAACTTTATCAGGCTCTACAGCGTCTAATATTTTATCAAATTTATTGATAGATTTATCTAACTTTGAAGAGAAATTTCCTAAATCTGTAGAAATCTTTTGAACGGAGGCCATGAGGGTTTCAACCTGGCTACCAGAGTTTTTCAAATTTTTAGAAAAGCTTTCAATATTATCAACGGTAGATTTTACCTTTTCAACATCAACAGCTTTAACGAGTTTTTCAAACCCTGTAATCGTACCATCCAATTTGCCGCTTAATGAATTTATAGAATCCCCTAATGAGGCCGCGCTTGATAAGAGCTTATCAACACCATCTGCATTGCGGCTAAGGGAGCTTGAAAATACTTCTATATTTTTAACAGTGGCTTTAATTGACGCTCTGTTTTCTTGAACCATACCCTCAACAGAGGCCAATGTAGTTTCAGCTTTAGCGGCAACATTGCGCACCGTCTCCAAAACATCTGTAAGTCCAGACGGCCGTGCATGTATCAATGGGGCAAGGCCATCTTCATCTAATTCTAACAAATTAGGCGAAGCAAAACTTCCGCCCTTCATCGCAATATAAGCACCACCCGTTAAACCAGCTGGCGCAATAACGGCGAGTGTATCTGTTCTGATAGGCGTATCTGCTTTTACACTGACATAAGCTAGTACAACACGTGGGTCTTGTGGGTCGAACCTTAACTGTTCAACTTTACCAACTTTTATTCCATTAAAATGAACGGCACTTCCTGGTGCAAGGCCTGTTACCTCACCTACAATTTTCACACGTAAGGGAAATAGGTTTACGTTTTCGTCTACCTTGGCAACCCAATAAATTGCTGCGAACATTGCCAAGATAAATATCAAGACAAAGCTACCAACTGCTACAAAATTTGCTCTGGTTTCCATATTCCCTAAAACCTTTACCTAACAATCTGTCTAGCACGTTTGCCATGAAAATAAGATCTAACCCATTCATGTTTTTGCGACAGCATCGTTTCAATATCGCCCTGCACTAATACTTTTTTATCTGCTAATACTGCTACTCTATCACACACTGAAAACAAACTGTCTAAATCGTGTGTCACCATATAAACTGTTAATCCCATCGTATTGCGCAAAGTTTCAATTAACTCGTCAAATTCTGCGGCTCCAATTGGATCAAGACCAGATGTTGGCTCATCTAAAAACAACAAATCAGGATCCAAGGCTAACGCTCTTGCAAGGGCCGCTCTTTTTACCATACCCCCTGAAAGTTGAGAAGGAAACTTATTTCCAGAATCCAAGGGCAAGCCTACTAAATTTAGTTTAACTTGTGCCAATTCTATCATCAGTTTTTGCGGCAAATCCAAATATTCGCGCATAGGCACCATAATGTTGTCTAACACGCTCATTGAAGAAAATAATGCACCTTGTTGAAACATTACCCCGATATTTTGATCTATTTTATTGCGCTCTTCTTCACTTGCTTTTGAATAAGACACTCCAAACAAATTAATTTCACCTTTAGCATGATTGTTTAGATTTAGGATTGTACGCATTAAAACAGATTTACCTGTGCCTGATGCGCCAACGAACCCTAAAATCTCTCCGCGATAAACATCGAGATCTAAGTCTTCTAAAATCGATTTCCCGCTAAAGGATACATTCACTCCGCGAGCAGATAAAATTATATCGGAAGCGGCATTGCTAATTAATTTTGTTTTTGACGTTTTCATACCCCCCTCCTAATAATCTATGGCTGCATAAAATATTGCAAAAATTCCATCCATCACCACAACAAAGAATATTGCTTTAACAACCGCAGTGGTAGTTCTTTGGCCCAAACTTTCGGTACTGCCTTCAACTTTCAAACCTTCTACTGCGGCCATTACGCCAATAACCAAGCCCATAAACGGTGCTTTTATAAGACCTGCAAATACGGTTTCTAAATCAATAAAGGCGCGCAACCGTGTAATAAAGTCTTCAATTGGAACATCTGAATAAAACCTTAGTAACAAAGCCGCGCCAACCAATGCGGCAATATTGGAAATAAATGTAAGCAAAGGCATGGCAATTGTTAGTGCGACTAACCTTGGGAAAACCAAAACCCCTATTGGGTTTAAGCCAATAACTTTTAAAGCATCGACTTCTTCTCGCATTTTCATCGAGCCTATCTCAGCAGTCATAGAACTGCCTGAGCGCCCCGCAATCATGATAGCGGTTAAAAGCACGCAAATTTCACGTAATAAAATTGCACCTACCCAGTCAGGCGCAATTGATTCAAGACCAAAAGCACGTAATTGAAAGGCGGCTTGCTGGGCAACAATGGCACCAATAAACAATGACATAACAATGATGATTGGTATCGCACCCAATGCCATTTTATCAATATGATGCACAATGGATGTTAAGCGAATACCACCGCGTCTATTTTCTTTTAATTGTGGCCCTTGAAGCATCGCAGAGCCAATAATATTCAAACCCATTACTGTATCTTGCTTCATATTATGAGCAGCTTCGCCTAAACTTGCCAATAAAGTAAGGACAATATTATTCTCTGTTTTTGTAGGAGCTGTTTGCCGCTCAGGAACACTAACCTCTCGCAATAATGTTTTTGCTCTAATGGTAGGATCTTTAATTAAAACCTCCCCCCCATTTGCAGACCATTTAGAGACCAATCGATTTATCAACCAAGCACCAGAAGTATCTAACATGCCTATATTTTTTAAATCTATGGTTAGTTTTTTAGATGTTTCTAATTGATTTTCTAACGTTTCAAATAAAGTATCCATTGGAGCAATTTTAGAAATCACCCAATCACCTTCTGCTTTTAGTTGTATTTCTTGAGCTGAATCAGAACGCACTAAAACCGCGTCATTGGGCATTGCCAAACCGCTAAAGGAATTATTTTCAATTCCATCATTACTAGATATATTAAAAGGCATTGAACCTTTAGACATTCTATGGGCTTCCCAAATAATAGTTTAAGACTATAAATTGCATTAGATTTCGCAAAGAACCATTTCCTATAGGTAATATATATCACCATGTCAGATAAATGCTCCATCAAAATGAAAGTTACCACTGAAAACTGGCCAATAGATGGAAGCTTTACGATTGCACGAGGATCACGGACACAGGCAAGCGTCGTGGTTGTTACACTTATGAGTACAGATGAAGTCAAGCATATAGGAAAAGGAGAATGCGTACCTTACGTTAGATATGGCGAAAGTGTTGAAAGTGTTTGCAGACAACTTAACGATATTCTTCCGTTAGTTGAGCAAGGTTTAACGAAAGAACAATTGCAAAATAAAATGCCAGCTGGCGCGGCAAGAAACGCATTAGACTGTGCCTATTGGGACATTGAAGCTAAAACGAGCAATATAAGTGTGTCCAATAAAATTGGAATTAAAGAAACAAAACCACTCACGACTGCCTATACAATTAGCCTTGATACACCGCGAAATATGGCTGAACAGACGGACAAACATAAAGATCGAGATTTGTTAAAAATAAAGCTGGGTGGTGATGGCGATCATGAACGTATGATGGCTGTTCGAGAGGTGGCACCAAATGCTGGTTTAATATTGGATGCAAATGAAGCTTGGCCAGAAAGTCAGTTGCAGAACTATTTAGACATTGCCGCTAACATAAAGGCTGTTCTAGTTGAGCAACCGCTTCGCGCGGATGAAGACGATAAACTTAAACACATTGAACGATCGGTAGTGATATGTGCTGATGAAAGTGTGCATACACGCGAGGGCTTAGAAAAGCTAAAAAGCCGCTATGATTGCATTAATATTAAACTGGATAAAACTGGTGGATTAACCGAAGCGCTAAAGATGTTTGAAGAAGCACGAGCGCTCAATTTTTCAATAATGGTAGGTTGTATGGTGGGCACTTCTTTAGCGATGGCACCTGCTGTTCTTCTTGCCCAAAATGCAGATTTTGTTGACCTTGATGGGCCATTACTTTTGGCAAAAGATCGAGAAAATGGACTTACCTATCCCTCTTCTTTGGTCACGCCACCTTCGTCATCATTATGGGGCTGATGATTGGGCTGAAAAATATTAGCGATGCATAAAATAACAATTGCCAGCAAACCCACCAATGCCATGATCCAAAATGCATTTGCATTAAGCGCCTCGTATAAAGAACCTGACGCTAACAACAATAAGCCCATGGTTAAACCACCAAGAACAAAGCCAACACCCTGCCCGTTGCCTATACGCTCTTCTGGCACTGCACGCATGATAAAATGCATGGTTCCAATGTGCACCGCTCCAAAACTAATGGCGTGTAATATTTGCAATGCAAATGACGAAGATTGCGCGTCTACAAATGGAAATATACTCCATCTTATTATTGCACCAATGGCACCTATGAGTATGAATTGTATTGGGGAAATCCATTTAAGTAGTTTAGTCGAAAACTGAAATAGAATAATTTCAGCGACAACGCCGACCGCCCATAACACCCCAATAAATGAACCTGAAAATCCAATTTCACGCCAATAGATTGTTCCAAATCCATATAGCATAGCATGGCTCGCTTGAACCAAACCAGCCGCCATAAGCACCAGTACAAAATGCCTATCTTTCCAGAAACTGGCCTCGTTAATTTCGGTCTGAGTGAAGGCGCTTTTAGAGAGCTTTACTGTTTGGCGGCGTCCAAACCTGGGCATTAAAAATGAAATTGCAGCCGCGAAAAATGAAGAATAAATAATAACATAAAGTAATATTTGCGGTTCATATGAAGCGAGTAAAATGCCCCCTGCTATATTTGTGATTACAAATACCACTGACCCCCAAATTCTGATACGCCCATAATCAGCGTCGAATCTTCTGACCCCTGCGAGCGTAATAGAATCTATCATAGGCATGACAGGATTGAAGAAAAAATTGAAAAGCAGTGTGACGAATAAAATGGACCAAAAGTTATCGCTAAACGCATATAATACTGAGCTTAACGCTGCACAAATAAACAAAACTGATATTACGTTTGATCTATCATTTTGCGTATCTGCAAAGCTTGTAACTTTTCCAGAAGTTAAAACTCGAACCACAAAAGGCATAAATAGTATTACGCCAATTTCTTTAGCAGAAAGGCCAACACTATGGAGCCATACTGGAAAATATGGCAATAACATACCAAAGATCAAAAATTGACCGCCATAGCCAAGCGCAACGCGTGGGCCGAATAAGAACGGCATTTTTTCAAATTGTGAATTGGTGCTGGTATCTTTTGATGACATTTTATAGCCACTTCATATGCGTTTATAAACAATGACAATCAACACTTCATAAAGTGAAGTCAAAACAAATAAAAAATCTCACCAACATTTTTGTTGATTGTTATTGGAGAAAGCTTACGCCACAATGCTAAGCATTTAAATTATTAAGCTAACGCGCCCTTTTTCTGACATTTAGATAGGCTTCATTAACCAGATACAGGTATTTTAAATCGACTATAAAGGCGCCAACGACATATTATTTGTCCCAGCCATAGGACAAAAGACGCGATATTATGCCAAAAATACGATTTCTAAAGTTATATTCAGAAACTCTTAGCTTCTTACTATGCGTTTGTATTGCTATGAGTTTGGTAATAATTAGCTTTGAAAATTCATACGCTCAATCCAGGCAGTGCGTAAATTTAAAAAGACAATTGAATAATGTTGGCAATAAAACCAGTTCACCTTCAAAAAAATATTTACAATATAAGCGCGCTGTTGGGCAACAATCTGCTCAAATTCGTAAAACAAAATTAGCACTACGCAAAAATCGATGCTTTAAGGGCAAAAACTCCAGTATTTGTCGCCGCATAAATTCTAGTCTTTCTAAAATGAATGCTAATTTGAAAGCTCTAAAACGCAAGACCAGCTCTTTAGCACCTAAATCTAGGAGCAGCAGGCAAGAACGCGCAAGAATAAAGCGTTCGATGAAGCGATATGGTTGCGGCATTAAAAAGACAAGCAAAAAGAAAAAATCAACAAAGAAAAAACAGCCGCGTAGAAGAACCATTTTAGAACAGTTATTTGGCGTTAAAACTTATAGCAATGACGGCGGTTCATTTAGTGGCAATGGTGAAGTATTGCCAAAAAGCAATTATGGTACTTACAGATCTCTTTGCGTTAGAACTTGCGATGGATATTATTTCCCAATTAGCTTCTCGACGACAAAAGACAGATTAGGGGATGACCAAGAAACATGTGAAAACATGTGCCCTGGAACAGAAACAACTTTGTTTTATCATTCAATGCCGACCGAAGATGCAGAGCAATCAATATCTCTTAGAACGGGTCAACCCTATACAAGTTTAAAAAATGCGTTTGCGTATCGTAAGAATGTCAATCCACAATGCAGCTGCAAAGCGTCGACCAAATTAAACTTTAAAGAGATCGCTGGTAGTGAGCGCCCTTTAGATAAAGAAAAATCGCAATACATTGCATTACCAATTGCTCGAAAAGATCCTCATCTAGATCCCGAAACCTTGTTAAATCGCGTAGGAAAATTAACGCCAGAAAAATTAGCCAATATTTCTGGCGATGGCGATAAAATTATTGCTCAAACAAGTGCGAATATTAGGTTAGTCGGTCCAGCGTTTTATCCCGTCCAATAATTGGCAATAAAACAGCTAATTCAGGCCCATGCGCCTCGCCTGTTATTGCTTTGCGAAGTGGCATGAATAGGCCCTTGCCTTTTCTACCAGTCTCATTTTTCAGCGCCTTGGTAAGTTGACCCCAAGTATTTTCATCCCAAGGCTCTTGTGGAAGCAGTTTAGCAGCAGCAGCTATAAAGTCTTTATCTTCATCTTCCACAATGGGCGTTGCTGATTGCACTTTTTCCCACCAAAATGAGGCATCTTTAACTTTTTCAATATTGCCTTTTACTGCATTCCAAAAAGCTTCACCGCCGCCAACACCAGCTTCTTCTAAACGTGATTTAACTTGCGCGTAAGCCATGCCATGGACAAGTTTAGCATTGAGATTTCCAACTTCGGCCTCATCAAATTTTGCAGCTGATTTGGTGACGCTTGAAACATCAAAACGCTCAATAAGTGCGGCCATTGTAGGCATTGCTTCTACTGGTCCAGATGTACCGATAAGCGTTGCGACAGAAGCCACAGCCATTGGCTCGTAGCCAGCACGCGCTAAGCTTTGCAATGACAATGAACCAAGACGTTTAGAGAATGCTTCTCCGCTTGCCGCCGTTAAAAAGTTATGGTGTCCAAAATTTGGTGCAGTAGCGCCCAAGGCTTCAAAGATAGCAATTTGTGCGCCCGAATTGGTGACATGGTCATCGCCGCGTATGATGTGAGTTACGCCCATTTCAATATCATCCACAACGCTTGGCAATGTATAAAGCCAAGTACCGTCTTCGCGGATTAGAACTGGATCAGACATAGAGGCAAGATCAATTATTTGATCGCCACGAATTAGGTCGTTCCATTTAACTTCTGTACGTGTTGGCGAATGCGGATCGTCTTTAAAGTTTGGAAGCAGAAAACGCCAATGGGCATTGCGGCCTTCTTCTTTAAACTTTGCTAACTCTTCTTCAGAATATTTCAAAGCAGAACGGTCATAAACTGGTGGTTTGCCGCGCATAGCCAAACGCTTGCGCTGGCGGTCTAATTCATCTGATGTTTCATAACACGGATAAAGTAAGCCAGCGTCTTTTAACTTTTGTGTGGCAATTGCATAACTGGCAAAACGATCAGATTGTTTTTGCGTACGCGAAGGCGTAATGCCCAACCATCTAATATCAACCGCAATATTGTCTGCATATTCTTGTTTAGAACGTGCAACATCTGTGTCATCTAAACGCAAAATAAATTCACCATCATTTTGCTGGGCATATATCCAGTTGATTAGCGCTGTACGCGCATTACCAATGTGAATATTTCCAGTGGGTGATGGTGCAAATCTTACTACAGTTTTCATCTTAAATGTCGCTTTAATTGTCGTTATGCCAGTTGAATATTTGTTGTTATCAAGTGCTTCTAATCAGTTTTCATGTGAGACGCAATTAATCACGTGCTTGTATTTTTTGAGACACAACCCACAATATAAAACTGGCTATAATGCAATAGGCCCCCATATAGGCGAATTGCAACAAATATGAAACGTCCAAATCAATTAAAACGCCCGTAATGCCAGGCCCAAGTGCGGTGGCAAAAACCATCAACGCCATAATCACAGAACGAATGCTGCCAAGGTTTTTAATGCCATAAACTTCTGGCCATAGAGAACCAAACAATGTTGAAGCTATACCCACCGACATGCCGATTACACCCATGAATAAATAAATGCTATATTGCGCTTCCATAAAGGCCACTATGAAACAGCCGCAGGCAAGTGGCAGAATGGAAAACGGTAACAATCTTATTGAGCCAAATTTATCGACCACAAAGCCAGTGATAAGCGCAAATATAATTTTAAAAATCGCCATGAACACAAATGCAGATGCAAAAACTTGTGGCGCCCAACCACGCAATTCTACCAAATAAGCTTGGTGAAACATTAAGGTTGTTCCAATAAAGGGCGGCATCAATACGCCTGTTAGTAATGCCCAAAATATTGGGTCACGCATCACTTGTGCTCTTGTCCAATCACGGCTGGCAACACTTTTTGCAGGCACATCTGTAGACCTTCGTTTGCGGTCAACACGCATCAATAAATATATCGCAGGCAATGCCACGAACACACATATTCCAGCCGCGACAATCCAGCCAGTGCGCCAACTAACAAATGTTAAAAGAATAACAAGTGCAACTGGCAAAATTGCTTCACCGCCTTGGTGCCCCATTGTGGCAAGCGACACTGCCCTGCCCCTATGGCCAGAATACCAACGCCCCATGGATACTATTGATGTGTGTGTCATCATGCCTTGGCCAAAAAGCCGAAGGAAAAAGATGACGATAAACAGGCCAATGATTGAAGTGGTAAAAGCCATGCCCAAACAGGCAAGCGCTAAAATGGGTAAAACAATAAATATGGTTTTGGTGTTGGGCAGTACATCTACAATCTTACCCAATTGCGTAATGCAGATTGCACTTACTAACGTTGCCGCCATAAACAACGTGCCAAACTCGCCATTGCTTAGGCCAAACTCTGAGCGAATATACCCACCTGATAAAGAGATGAAAAATGTCTGGCCGAAGGAGGAAAAAAAGCAGAGCATAAACCCGCCTATTAGCCAGCGCGCATTTTCTAAGAGAAAACTAAAATAGCTTCTCATTATAGTTTCCAATCAAAGATAGTTGAATCAATAGAATCAGTTATGCGCCATATTTAATGTACATTAGAATAGGTGTTGTGGAATATAATTTAAAACCGCGTTACTCTTTCGCAGTGTTATATATTGCTCAACAAACCTCAATAAACAAAAGGGATAAATTTGACAGTTTTACTGGCATACTCTTCAAACTGCGCTCCGTAACGTTTTGCCAGATACTCATCCAAAGCAGGAATGTGAAAAAATACAAAACTAGCAGTCACAAAAACAGGGATACTCCAAGCGAATATGGATGCCGCTAAGATTGCCCAACCAGTGAACAGCACTGTGTCTCCAAAATAATTGATATGCATAGAGTAACCGAACAAGCCTTGCGTATAACAACGTCCCTTAGAAGAAGGTTGTTTCTTCCATCTCCATCTCTGTAATTCAGACCCAGTATTTAAGAATGATCCAAAAACAACGAGACCAAGAGCAATCCAATCCAAACTCCGAAGCTGTAAATGTTCATTCGCTAAAACGCCTGCGCCTAACAAGAGAAACCCAATTTCAAAAAAAGCAATAAACAAAGAAAGACCAAAGACTTCGGAATAAGCCAGCTGCCGTTTTAGCAATACAAACAACGTTAGGCAGTGGCGTATCCAATACAATACTGCACAAAACGCCAAAATTCGTGCGCGAGTTGGATCTGGCCAATCAAATGCTCCAAAAGCTAACCAGATACAAATGAGAACAATACAGCCATGAATACAAGCGAATGTTATTTTTTGTAAAAACGAACGGTCATGATTACGTTTGACACCACCAGAATTAGCCATTGAACTATCCTTACAAAGGTTTGGAAATCATTGAACAACCAAAGACAATACCAACGAGCTCTTCATAGAGCTTAATATCAAGCTCTGGCATTGTAATACGCATAATAAATCCATTCTAAAATAATTTTATAAAATCAATTTCTATCTCTGTATCTGTTCGTTATCGGATAGCGCCTGTCGCGGCCGAAGTTTTTGCGAGTGATTTTTACACCCGGTGCAGATTGGCGGCGTTTATATTCGGCTATGTATAAAAGATGCTCAATGCGATGCACAGTTTCTTTGTCATGGCCTTTGGCGACAATGGTATCGGTCGACATTTCTTTTTCCACCAAACACTGCAAGATATCATCTAGCACTGGATATGGAGGCAGTGAATCTTGGTCGGTTTGGTCTGGGCGCAATTCGGCAGATGGGGCTTTGTCGATGATGTTTTGTGGAATCACAATACCCGTTGGGCCTTTGCAATCTGGCGGACAATGTTTGTTGCGCCAATCAGACAGCTTATAGACTTCCATTTTATAAAGGTCTTTAATCGGATTATAACCGCCATTCATATCGCCATAAAGCGTTGCGTAACCAACAGACATTTCTGACTTATTGCCTGTGGTTACTACCATAGAACCAAATTTGTTCGACACTGCCATTAAGATAACGCCTCTGGCGCGTGATTGTAGGTTTTCTTCTGTTATACCTTCATCGGTTCCTGCGAACACATCTTTAAGGGCTGTATGAAAGCCTAAAACAGGTTCTTCAATAGGTACGATCTCGTAGCGCACGCCCAATGCTCTTGCGCAGTCTTGTGCGTCTTTTAAGCTTTCATCTGACGTATATTTATAAGGCAACATGATACAGCGCACGCGCTCTTCGCCCAAAGCATCTACGCTAAGTGCAGCAACAATGGCAGAATCTATGCCGCCAGATAAGCCCAGCACCACGTTTTTAAAGCCGTTTTTATTTACGTAATCGCGCAAACCTGTCACGCAGGCGCGCCAATCTGCTTCATCTACATCTGGTAATTTAGCGATAACGCCCTTGTCACATACCCAGCTTTCACCTTCTTTGGCATCTCCTCTGCGCCAAACCGTTGTGATAACGCTGTCTTCAAATTGGTTCATTTGAACTGGTAAGGTGTGGTCTGCATTGATGACGAAAGAGCCGCCATCAAACACCAATTCGTCTTGACCGCCCAATTGGTTTGCATAGATCATTGGTAAGCCAGTTTCGACAACTTTGCCGATGACGACTTGCTGGCGCACGTCCATTTTTTCACGATAATAAGGTGAGCCATTTGGCGAGAGTAGTATTTCTGCGCCACTTTCTGCCAAGGTTTCGCAAACGCCCATATCACCCCAAATGTCTTCACATATTGGTATGCCTAAGCGCACGCCTCTAAAGTTTACTGGCCCTGGTAATGGGCCAGCTTTAAATACGCGCTTTTCGTCAAACTCGCCATAGTTCGGTAGATCAACTTTCAAACGCCATGTTTGAATTTTACCCTCGTCCAACACAGCGACAGCGTTATGTAAGGTACGTGTTTTGCTTTTACCTTTATCCGTATACTCTGCATAAGGAGAGCCTATGATTACGCCCGGGCCACCATCATCTGTCTCTTTGGCAAAATCTTCTACTGCTTCCATACAGTCATCAACAAAAGCAGGTTTTAAAACCAAATCTTCTGGTGGATAACCAGATACAAATAATTCGGTAAACAAGATTAAATCAGCTTTTTGACGGGCCGCGTCTGCCCTTGCCTCACGTGCAAGTTTCATATTGCCAGCAATGTCGCCCATGGTTGGGTTTAGCTGTGCAATGGCAATGCGTAGCGTGTTTGGTGATGTGTTTTTAGAGTTTGTCATGGCGATATTATCTGGATACTTTTCTATCTAAAATAACGGCCCTCATATCGGTGATTGAATAAAGGCGAAAATATGTTTTTACCATTCAGGTTTCGTTCAGGCAAGATATTGCATTCTAAGTTTACAGAATCGCAAAACAGATGCCCCACGCATTCTCAATAGCGATTTTAAAGAAATTAAACCAGTGATGCCAGTTAAACATCGCCTAGAAAGGAATTATAATGACCCTTATTAATTCAAAAACAATCGCAATATTGCTATCGAGTGTGTTTATTTCAACCACTGTTTTACCTGTTGCAAATGCAAATGCTGACCATAAAAGCTATCGCAAACATTATCAGCACAAAAAGCACTATAAAAACCACGACAGGCACCATGCTCATCGTAAGCATAAAAAGTCTTCAAAGCGTAGCTCTAGTAAGGGTGATAAAATTGCCGCTGGTATTATAGGTTTTGCAATTGGTGCGTTGCTTGTAAGCGAAGCTGCTAAGGCTAATAATAGGTCTTACCAGCCAACTTACCATCAGCCAAAACCAATTTATCGTGAGCCTATCAACTTTGGCCCTACAAAAATATATGATCCTTATTATGTAGAGCGTCGTAGCTTAAACAATGTGTATACTGCACCTACTTATAAGAAAACTAAGCGCACCAACTATGATGCACCTAAAGTAATTACGTATGCAGATACCGTTGCCAGCGTAACTTATGAGCCATGGACACAGCAATGGCAAAATTACTGCTCAAACAGATATCGTAGTTTTAACCCTAATACTGGCACATTTCGTGGCTATGATGGCTTAAATCATTTTTGTGTTGCCAAGTAACGTTTAATGCAATGCAAATCTCAAACCCGTTAATGCATGTACACCCTCATGTTGTTAGCGGGTTTTGTATTGATTGGTGATTTTTTTATCGTGACAATCTGGCTTTAAGAATCTGTCACGGTTATTGTATCAATTGATTCGAATTCAATGCAGATAAAGCGGATATTTTAAGCGTAATGGATAATAACGACGATCTTTTTGGTGGTGGCGATAACAACGCCCAAGTTGAAAAAACTACAGCTACAAAGCAAGCTGTTGCGAAACCATTGACTGTCAAATCTGGCGTGCCCAAAAAAGAGCCTATCAAAAAACCAGCTAAAAGCACTGCAAAGAGTTCAGGAAATTCGGCTGAAGATGATTACGGCGCGGATGCCATTGACGTACTTGAGGGTTTAGAACCTGTTCGCATGCGCCCTGGCATGTATATTGGCGGTACTGACGAAAAAGCCATGCACCACCTTTTTGCCGAGGTCATAGATAACTCAATGGATGAAGCTGTTGCAGGCCATGCCAGCTGGATTGAAGTTGAATTAGACGCAGAAGGCTATTTATCAGTAACCGATAATGGTCGCGGTATTCCTGTTGCCCCTCACCCAAAATACGAAGACAAATCTACTGTCGAAGTTGTTATGACCATATTACACGCTGGTGGTAAATTTGACGGCAAAGCCTATGAAACTTCTGGCGGACTGCACGGCGTTGGTATTTCTGTTGTAAATGCATTGTCTGAACATGTAATTGTAGAAGTCGCACGTAACAAAAAACTATATATCCAAGAGTTTTCCAGAGGCATTCCAATTTATAAGCTTAAAGAAGTTGGTGATGTTCATAACCGTCGCGGTACTAAAGTTAAGTTCAAGCCAGACCCAGATATATTTGGCAAAGGCTGTAAATTCTCACCTGATCGCTTGTTTAAAATGGCGCGTTCGAAAGCCTATCTTTTTGGCGGTGTAGAAATTAGATGGACTTGCGCCAAAGAGCTTATTAGCGAAAAAAGTGAAGCGACGGAAAAAGCGACATTTCATTTTCCAGGCGGACTTAAAGATTACCTTGAAGCATCGCTTGGCGATCAATTTCGCGTAACGCTTGAGGCTTTTTCTGGGAAATCTGATAATCCCGGCAAAAATGGCTCACTTGAATGGGCGATTGCGTGGCATGGAGACGATGGCTTTGTAAACTCGTATTGTAACACCATTCCAACGGGCAATGGCGGAACACACGAAGCTGGTTTTCGCATTGCTATTACGCGCGGCCTAAAAGCATATGGCGAAATGACAGGCGTTAAAAAAGTTTCGATGATTACGACAGACGACGTGATGACTTCTGCCGCTGCCATGTTATCTGTGTTTATCCGAGAACCAGAGTTTGTTGGCCAAACAAAAGACAAGCTTGCAACGGTTGAAGCACAACGCATAGTTGAAAATGCCATTCGTGACCCGTTTGACCATTGGCTTGCCGCCTCTCCTCAACAGGCCAACAAATTGCTTGAATGGGTGATTGACCGCGCTGATGAACGCATGCGCCGCCGCAAAGAAAAAGAAGTGAACCGCAAAGGCGCTAAACAACGCTTACGCTTACCCGGTAAACTGGCAGATTGTTCTTCTACCAAAGGCGATACAGAACTGTTTATCGTGGAGGGTGATTCTGCTGGTGGATCAGCCAAACAAGGACGTAACCGCGCGACACAAGCTATTTTGCCATTACGCGGCAAGATTTTGAATGTTGCTTCTGCTAGCCGTGAAAAGATATCCGCTAACCAACAAATTTCTGATCTGATTTTGGCATTAGGTGTTGGAACGCGCTCTAAATACCGCGACGAAGATTTACGCTATGAGCGTATTATTATCATGACAGATGCCGATGTAGATGGCGCGCATATTGCGTCCCTACTCATCACCCTCTTCTATCAAGAAATGCCTGACCTTATTCGTAATGGTCATTTATTCTTGGCCATTCCACCGCTTTATAAAATCACTCAAGGCAGTAAGACAATTTACGCTAAAGATGATGCGCATAAAGATGTGCTTATGGAGAGTGAGTTTAGCGGCAAGGGTAAAATTGATATCACCCGATTTAAGGGTCTTGGCGAAATGATGCCAGCTCAGCTTAAACTCACCACGATGGATCCTAGCAAACGAACCTTATTGCGGGTTGAAGTTATGGATGCGGATGAGAGTGAAACGCGTATTCGTGTAGACCAGCTAATGGGTAATAAACCTGAAGCCCGCTTTAAATTTATTCAAGAAAATGCAGAGTTTGCAGAAGACGACGCGTTGGATGTTTAAACGCTCACTTGGGTGTGGGCAGCGATAAATTGGGCGCTTTTTCAATTGTCTGAATTACAAGGGTTTTGTAATTTGGATTTATAATTTGACTGCTTGTTTTTGCCAGCCAATTGGTTTTTGCAATCGTCCAATATTTATTATGATATTTAGTCTTTTCATCTTTGAGTGAATTATAGTCAGCCTCTACCCAATTGTAGGAAACACCCTCTATCACTTCTTCTCCGCAGGTAGCGTTTGATGTTGTTTTAACATCTTCCATCAACTGCTTCAAACCTTCGCGCCTGCCTTTTTCAGCATCCAAATCACCTACTTTTTTCCATGACTTACCGTTATCGAAAGAATTATACATTGAATGCTGATACGCTAAGGTTGAAGGCATTCCCTTTGGCGACAAGCCTTCATTTAGCCAATGGTCCACGTGCAATTGAAAAAAGTTACTTTTCATTGTTTTCTTGCCATTTAAAAAAGACGTCACGACCATTTTTAAAGGGCCTTTTGGAGTAGCGTCAGCAGCAATAGTTATAAATTTTTCTCGACATTCATTTGCCAAGACAACTGTATTTGAACAAATTAACACTATTGTAGTTGCCGTTATTAAATTCACATCAATGCTCCAGAATGTTAATAAATTTATTCAGTTAGTCATATTAAGATCAAAGCTAACGATTAATAGTGCATTACAGCACAAGTTAGCGTAGTTTAAACATTAATAGCTCACCTCAATACCGTCCAAAATAGCCACGAGAAGCTACAATTACGCCTAAAACTTGACTTAAACGATTGATATGTCTATGGAGATCAAAGTTTATATGCGGTAAGAAATCCGCTGAGGCGAACAAAGTTATACTATAACATAATAAAACTTTTTGATGGTTCGCTACAATAGAAAGAATCCAAGCTACACATGACATTTGATGAACTTGGCCTTAGTGAAAAGGTCCTCAAATCTGTTGAAGCCTCAGGCTACACCAAGCCTACACCAATTCAAGCGCAGGCTATTCCGCACGTTTTAAAACGCAGAGACGTTTTGGGTATCGCGCAAACAGGTACTGGTAAAACAGCTTCGTTTACATTGCCTATGCTTTCGATGTTGGAAAAGGGCCGCGCACGCGCACGTATGCCGCGCACGCTTATATTAGAGCCAACACGCGAGCTTGCCGCACAGGTTGCAGAGAATTTCAAAAAATACGGCATCTACCACAAATTAAACGTGGCACTGCTCATTGGCGGCGTATCGTTTGTTGAGCAGAACAAAATACTTGATCGTGGCGCAGATGTATTGATCGCGACGCCTGGTCGTTTGTTAGACCATTTTGAGCGCGGTAGATTGCTTATGAATGGTGTAGAAATTTTGGTAATCGATGAAGCAGATCGCATGCTTGATATGGGATTTGTGCCTGATATTGAACGTATTGTTAAATTAGTGCCCTTTACGAGGCAAACTTTATTTTTCTCTGCGACGATGCCTAAAGAGATTGAAACCATTGCTGCCAAGTTTTTGCAGAACCCTGTTTCTGTAGCTGTGGCAGCAGCGGCTTCTACTTCTGATACAATTACGCAACGTGCTGTTAGCGCGCCGTCAAAAGACTATGAAAAACGTCAAGTACTTCGCTCCCTACTTGAAGGTGCTGAAGGCCTTAAAAATGCAATTATCTTTTGCAATCGCAAAGTAGAAGTTGCAAATATTTATCGCTCATTACAACGTCATGGTTATTCTGTTGGCGCATTGCATGGTGATATGGATCAAAAAAGCAGAACAGAAACTCTGGCTGGATTTAAAAACAACGACATTCAACTACTTGTGGCATCTGATGTTGCGGCGCGTGGCTTAGACATCCCTGATGTTAGCCATGTCTTTAATTTTGATGTGCCAGTCAACGCAGAAGACTATGTACACCGCATTGGGCGTACGGGCCGTGCTGGTAGAAAAGGTTCTTCATTCACAATCGTTACGCCAAAAGATAAAAAAGGGTTTGATGCGATTGAAAAGCTGATTGACCAAAAAATTAAATGGCAAGGCGATGATGTTGAGTTTTCCACAAAAGGAAAACACGGCAAAAAACCTGTAGCAGAAAAAGCAGCATCAAAGACGTCAACTGATAAGACTTCAACTGATAGACCTGCCAATAATAACACACCAGAGAAAGCGGCTCAGTCTCCTGCGCCTCAACCTTCTCGTTCGCAAAATGATCGCCCTCCTCGCAGAGGCCGTGGTCGTGACAATCAAGTAGATTTGATCTTAACAGATGAGAGCCACCCATTTGGTGGTGAGGAACATATTCCTGCATTCATGCGTGCTAAGTAATCAATTCTAATACTCATTAAAAAGCCGCCTAGTTCAAAAACTGGCGACTTTTTTGTATTATACTTTCAAATTTTAAACAGATGGCATGCCACGTGCTTGCAGCATTTCTGGTGACATTTCAGCTGGTTTAAGCTCAACGCTTTCACCACATCCGCAAGCAGACGTTTGATTTGGATTGTTAAAGACAAAACCCGTTTTTAGTTTAGTCACTTCAAAGCCAAGCTCTGTGCCAAGTAAAAACAAAACAGCTTGTGGCTGTATATATACATTGCCAGCTGATGTTTCGATTTTATCATCTTTAGCGTCAGGTTCGGTGACTAAGTCGATTGTGTATTCCATGCCAGCACAGCCAGCATTTTTAACACCAATGCGAATGCCTATAGCGCCATCACTAGACGCTAATATATCGCCCAATCGCTTTTGAGCATCTTCATTTACAGTAATTACTTCAAAT
>NVRK02000018.1 GCA_002400845.2 Hyphomicrobiales bacterium | reverse complement strand
TTAGGTAATTTTGTGACGTCATTCATTATTAAATAGCCATTCTTAGACAGATTATTTATTTAGAATAAAACTGTTTTCCGTCAATAAATTTATGGCGTAAACG
Source organism: Hyphomicrobiales bacterium (assembly GCA_002400845.2). Classification (GTDB taxonomy): domain Bacteria; phylum Pseudomonadota; class Alphaproteobacteria; order Rhizobiales; family Rhizobiaceae; genus Salaquimonas. The sequence goes on along the minus strand of NVRK02000018.1, from coordinate 44,368 downwards.
AAGTCTGTGGGTGATTCTTCCCTTAAGGTAACATGTAGATTGTTAAGTGCTAGTAATTTGTTGGCACAACTGTGCGTAGTGGGGGGTTTCCCACTGTTTATTTAATAATGCACTCTTGTATCACGTGTGTGTCGCATGAATTTGAAAATTATTTGATTAACATGGACTTTTCGTTCACTTAAAAAAATTTGTGATTGTGTGCCAGAAATCTCGGGCATTTTTTGCCCTTTCGATTGGTGCTTGGCGCATGCCATTTTCCAAATGTTCAATGAGCGTTCCTCTTGCAAACTCTGGAAATTCATACTTTTCTATCGTTTTAGGTTCATTCATCTGTTTGTCCTTTGATATATTTCAAAATACACAAGAAATATAGATGCTAGACAAGTATGTGACAAACGTGTAATTTTTTCCCTTGGGTTAAAATAATTTTATGTGATGAAATGCGAAAAATACCACCTGTAAATGCAATTCGTGCTTTTGATGCTGTTGCTCGGCATATGCAATTTCAAGCGGCTGCTAAAGAGTTAGGCGTTACGCCATCGGCTTTATCGTATCAAATAAAGCAATTAGAAGGCCATATTGGTTTGCCATTGTTTAAGCGAATGAATAGGGCGATTGAGCTTACGTCTGCTGGTGAGTTGATTACGGGTAAAGTGGATGAAGCTTTTGAAAAGCTTGAAGATGCATTTGCTTTATTGCATCCAGATTCTGATAAAAACCAGTTGGTTATCAGTTCTAGTTTAGGTTTTTCTGCAAAGTGGATTGCGCCACGCCTGCATAAGTATTTAGAAATTTATCCAGAGATTGATTTTAGATTGTCTGCCAGCATGAAATTAGTAGATTTTGTTGCCGATGGTATTGATGCGGCTATAAGGTTTGGTCAAGGTGATTATGACGGCGTTTATAGCGAGCTTTTATTCGACGAAATTATTTTACCGCTAATCTCGCCAAGACTCTATGAGCAAATGAGCGGTATTGCTGATGAAAATCTCTTGTTAGAAATGAAATTATTGCATGATGATTCTTTGAAGATTATTCACGGGATCGACCTTTGGGCAGATTGGACAAAGGCAGTCGGTTATTCAAAAGTTGATATAACAAAAGGAACGCGGTTTAGTAATGCGGATCACGCAATTGAAACTGCAATTGATGGGGCTGGCATTGTGATGGGACGGTTAGGATTTTCATCGAGAGATATTCAAGCAGGCAGGTTAATTGCGCCCTTTAAATATATGATACCAGCAAACAGATCATTCCATTTTGTGTGTCCACCAAGTGCGATGGACAAGCCAAAGGTTTTAAACTTTCTGGGTTGGCTACGTGATGAAGTATGTGAACAGGCCGATGCTATGGAAATATTCACGCGCGAAAAAGAACTTATTGAATGAGTGCTGCTAAAATAAAAGAAACGGATCTTTATTTGCCAATAAAGTGTTTGCTGCAAGAGCAGGGATATGAGGTTAAGGGTGAAATTGGTTCAGCCGATATTGTTGCCGTTAGAGGTGATGAAGACCCTGTTATTGTTGAACTGAAATCTACTTTTTCTCTCGCGCTATTTCATCAGGGTATTGAGCGCCAAAGTATTACAGACTTTGTTTATATCGCTGTGCCGCGTGGCACTGGAAAACCATTTTTGAAATCTCTTAAAAATAATTTAGCATTGTGCAGGCGGCTTGGGTTAGGCTTGATAACAGTGAGGTTGAAAGACGGTTTTTCTGAAATTCATGTTGACCCTGGGCCTTATAAACCGCGCCAGCTTAAGCTTAAAAAAGAGCGTTTGCTAAAAGAGTTTGCCAAACGTTTGGGCGATCCAAATATGGGTGGCACTGGTGGTAAAAAGCTAATGACTGCTTATAGGCAAGACGCGCTTAGATGCTTGAAGGCGCTTAAACAGAATGGGCCAACTAAGGCCTCGTTAATTGCAAAAGCTACAAAGGTTGATCGCGCGCGAAATATAATGGCGGCAGATCATTATGGCTGGTTTGAAAAAATAGAAAAAGGCATCTACTCGATGACACCAGTTGGTAATGCCGCGCTTAAAGAATATGCGGTGGACCTAAAAGCTTTTAAATTTAAGAAAATCAAGAAAGATACGTGATTTAAACGTGTGGAATTAGCCGCCTGTGGTGCTCATATGTCTGTTAACAGAGGGTGCTTGGTTTCGTTCGATGATGAAATCATGGCCTTTTGGCTTTCTGCTAATTGCTTCGTCGATCGCTTTAGAAACAGCCTCATTGCCCTCTGATGTTCTTAGTGGTGCACGTAAATCAGCAGCATCGTCTTGGCCTAAGCACATAAATAACGTGCCAGTACAGGTTAAGCGAACGCGGTTACAACTTTCACAAAAATTATGGGTCATTGGTGTGATGAAACCAATGCGTCCCTTTGCTTGATTGCTTTTATTAGTTGCCTCGTAATAGCGTGCAGGGCCGCCCGTTTTGTACGCAATTGCTGTTAGTTCAAAATTTTCTTGTAGACGGCTGCGAACGGTAGACAATGGCAAATACTGCTCTGTGCGGTCTTCGTCAATTTCGCCAAGAGGCATGGTCTCGATTAATGTGAAATCGTAGCCTTCACCAATAGCCCAATTGAGCATGGTTTCAATTTCGTCTTCATTTACGCCTTTAAGAGCAACCGTATTAATTTTTACCTGAAGACCAGCTTTTTTTGCTGCTTCTAGTCCGCGATAGACTTGGTTTAATTGGCCCCAGCGGGTTATTTTTGCAAACTTATCTGCATCCAAAGTGTCGAGTGAAACGTTTACACGCCTAACACCAGCTTTGTATAAATCATCTGCAAACTTATGAAGTTGCGAGCCATTTGTTGTAAGGGTAAGTTCTTCTAATGCGCCTGTTTTTAAATGGCGCCCTAGTGAGTTTACTAATTCCATGATGCCTTTTCGCACCAAAGGTTCACCACCTGTAAGACGTAATTTTTTGACGCCTTTCTCGATGAAAACCGTACAAAGGCGGTCTAACTCTTCTAAGGTTAAAAGCTCTTTTTTTGGTAGAAATGTCATGTTTTCAGCCATGCAATATACACAGCGAAAATCACAGCGATCTGTGACTGAAACCCGTAGATAGCTCACCATACGTCCAAATGGATCAATGATTGCTGGTTCTAGTGTTGATAGGTCTGTCATAGTACCAATCTTTTAATTGCCTTTTGAGTTAAGAAGACCGCTTTTGTCGCTCACATCAATCTCCAGTTTAAGGTATTATATTAAACCTATCTTAGTCTCTAAGCAATGCGACCAATTTGGGTATGTTATTTTTTAATACGAAAATCTGCATGGCATGCTTTGCAAGTGCCTTTCACTTTGCCAAAAGCTTCATCAATGGCGCTGTGATCTGATTTGGCTTCTGCCAATTGTGTCAATTCATTCGCATAGGTAATCAAATCTTGCGCTTTTTTTGAAAATTCATCAGGACGTTCCCAAATTGCAGGCGCTGCTTCACTTGGATGCTTAGTGGAGCCTTCAGGAAACATATGTGGAAATTTATTTGCATGCGTCATGATTTCACGAGACGACGATGCAATAATATTAGCATCAAACTCTGATTCATCCTTTAGCGTAACAAATATTTTTTTCAGATTTTTGCTTATGGATGACATTGCATTCATACGCTCTTTTACAATTCCTGTTGCGCCACTATGCGCAAAAGCATTTGCCCCAGCAACGCTAATTATTAGCGCAGCTACAATAGTTTTTTTCATATGGGTTCCTTATTATATTCAGTAGAATAGTAAGTGATTTTTATTCATGGGTTAAGTAATTTAATTTCCTGCCAATCCCTCTAATATAGGGCAATCGGGCCGCTCGTCTCCTGAACAAGAATCAGCAAGTTTTGTAAGTGTGTCACGAAGGCTCTGTAATTCTATTAATTTTGCCTCGATTTCGAGTATTTTTGATTCGGCAATTGATTTAACCTCAGAACTTGCTCGATTTTTATCTTCATAAAGCGACAAAAGTTGACGGCAATCCTCTAGTGAAAAGCCCAAGCTTCTTGCTCGGCCTAAAAACCTCAGTTTTTCAATATCTTTGTCACTGTAAAATCGGTAGCCATTATCTTGTCGATCAGGGCTAACCAATTCTATTTCGTCATAATAACGAACTGTTTTAACAGGCAACTCTGAAAGTGTGGCAGCTTGCTGTATTTTCATGACGGTGTCCTAATGAAGCGTATTAATGGCTAAAATATGATGGGCGCACTTAATGACAGGCTTTGCCTAATGCTTTTAAGCGCCAGTAATTATATGGTAGTGGCGTAACAAAACCAGCGACCAACATAATTGGGATTACCCATAGGGTAAGCAATGCACCGCCTGTAAATACCCAATCTACAACATTCATTGCAAATTCCATAGAGATCATAGAAATAAGCGACATGCCAATAGCGGTTTTAAAAGCTAGTTTTAGAGCCATTTGTTTGGACATAATTATTGTTTCTAAAATGATAGAAGTAATTAGGCCATTAATAATGGCGAGAATCATAATCGCAATCGTAGGCCAGGCTATTCCAGAAAACTGGAAAAAGGCGATGGTACCAAAATCACCAATCGAACAGCCAATCAAACACCATAATGTATTATAAGACGCTTTGCGCCATGTGTGACGACATTTCCAACTGATGCTCATTATTGAATCTGATATAGAGTTTGCAAGTGCCATGTTTTTTCCTTTGCTTTCATCTTACATAATCTCTCCAGTAACTGGAAGGTCAAGAAGAAAATTATTTTTAGACGAGTAAAGTGCCTAAAGGAAGTCGAAAAGGGCTTTTAAGGTTTCTTGGGGGGCTTCTTCTGGAACATAGTGCCCACCTTTAACGCCATGGCCTGAAACATTGTGCGCAACTTCGCGCCAAGTTTGCAATACATCGTAATGATTGCCAACAAATCCTTCTTTGCCCCAAAGCACTAGTAAGGGTTGGCCTATTTTGTTGCCTTTATCTTGCGCGTCATGCACTAAATCAATTGTTGCGGCGGCGCGATAATCTTCGCAAGTGGCATGTATCGTTTCTGGCATTGAAAAACAGCGCAAATACTCTTCATAGGCATCGGTGGTTATGGCGCTGTCGGTCTTGCCCCATGACTTTAACTTCATTTGCAAATAAAATTCGGGGTCATTGCCAATCATTTTTTCGGGAAGGCCATTTGGCTGAATTAGAAAGAACCAGTGATAGTAGGCTGTTGCAAAGGTTTTATCAGTCGTGCCGTACATAATTTCAGTTGGGGCGATGTCTAGAATTGCGATTTTTTCTATTTTTTCTGGATGGTCGCGCACCATGCGATGGGCAACGCGCCCACCACGGTCATGTCCTACAACACTAAACTTATCAAAGCCGAGGTGTTGCATGACTTCAACTTGATCGTTTGCCATTGCGCGTTTTGAATAGGGCGCATGGTCACTGGTTGATGGTGGTTTGCCACTATCTCCATAGCCACGCAAATCTGGCGCAATGACGGTAAATTTTTCAGCCAGTTTGGGCGCAATCTTGTGCCAAATAATATGTGTTTGAGGGTAGCCATGAAGCAATAAAAGTGGAGGGCCATTTCCAGCGAATTTAAGATTGACCTCAATCTCGCTCGTGCGCACTTTTTTACTTTCAAAGCCTTCAAACATATTGCTTACCCTAAATTTAGTTCCTTAAAAAAGTCATTACCTTTATCATCGATCACAATGAAGGCAGGGAAGTTTTCAACTTCAATGCGCCAAATGGCTTCCATGCCCAATTCTTCATATTCGACGACTTCGACTTTTTTAATGCAATCTTGAGCCAACCGTGCCGCTGGGCCACCAATTGAGCCTAAGTAAAAACCGCCATGGCGTTTACAAGCATCGCGTACTTGGCGTGATCTGTTGCCTTTTGCCAGCATCACCATAGAGCCGCCAAAGGATTGGAATTGATCGACAAAACTGTCCATGCGGCCAGCTGTTGTTGGGCCAAAAGAACCCGACGCCATCCCCTTTGGGGTTTTAGCAGGACCTGCATAATAAACTGGATGGTCTTTTAGGTATTGTGGCATTTCTTCGCCAGCTTCTAAGCGTGCTCTAATTTTTGCGTGGGCAGCATCTCGTGCAACAATGATTGTACCTGTAAGGGAAAGGCGAGTCTTTACAGGGTGTTGGCTTAGCTCCTTGAGGATTTGATTCATTGGCTGATTGAGGTTGATTTCAACAACTGCGCCTTCAAGGGTCGTATCTGTTACTTCGGGAAGATACTTTGACGGATCTGTTTCTAGTTTTTCTAAGAATACACCATCCTTGGTGATTTTACCTTTTGCTTGGCGGTCGGCAGAACAAGACACGCCGAGGCCAATTGGTAGGGAAGCGCCGTGGCGCGGTAAGCGAATTACGCGCACATCATGGCAGAAGTATTTTCCGCCAAATTGTGCACCAACACCCATTTGTTGGGTTAGTTTGTGAATTTCAGCTTCCATTTCAATGTCTCTAAAGGCATGGGCGCTTTCATCACCAGAAGTTGGCAATTCGTCGATGTATTTAGTGGAGGCTAGTTTTACCGTTTTTAAGTTTTGTTCAGCAGACAAGCCGCCAATTACAATTGCTAAGTGATAGGGCGGGCAGGCGGCTGTGCCTAACGTTAGGATTTTTTCACCCAGAAAATCCATCATACGGTCTTTGGTTAAAAGCGATGGTGTGCCTTGGAAAAGGAAGGTTTTGTTGGCGGATCCGCCACCTTTTGCTACAAATAGAAAATTATAGGCATCTTCGCCTTCGCTATAGATATCAATTTGTGCTGGTAAATTGTTTTTAGTGTTCTTTTCTTCGAACATAGTAATAGGTGCGAGTTGAGAATAGCGTAGATTGCGTTTCTCATAAGCGTCCATAACGCCTTTGCCTAAGGCATCATTGTCAGAGCCATCTGTCCAAACGAGACGGCCTTTTTTGCCCATTATGATTGCTGTTCCTGTGTCTTGACACATTGGCAAAACGCCACCTGCAGCAATGTTTGCATTTTTCAGCAAGTCATAAGCAACGAACTTATCATTCTCAGTTGCCTCTGGATCATCAAGAATAGAAGCGAGTTGTTTTAAATGGGCAGGCCGTAATAAATGGTTGATGTCCATAAAGGCTTGCTCGGACAAAAGGCGAAGGGCTTCTGGATCGACGCTGAGTATTTTTTCACCCTTAAATTCATCTTCACTAACAAAGTTAGATGTTAGTTTTCTGTATTGCGTTTTATCTTCGCCAAGTGGAAAAAGGGTAAAAGTGTCTTTTGTCATATGATGCTCGTTTTTAAGAATTATTCTAAACTATACCTATTACTTAGCTTTGTTTTGCGCGAGGCAAAAGGCATTAGGTCATATTAATTGTAAGTTTTACGAATTTTATCGATTGAATTTTGATATACTTAAGCCTGCATTATCAATTAGTTGCAATAAGCTGATTGATTGTCGGCAGTAATTCATCGAAATGCGAGATGACTGCATCAGCATTTAAAGTATCGACAGGCACATCTGAATACCCAAAGTCTACTACAATTACTGGAATGCCTGCATTCTGCGCGGCTTTGGTGTCTGTTATTGTGTCGCCAATCATTATTGTTTTTGTATTCGTTCCGTTTGCCAGTTCTACTGTTTTTGTTAAATGGCGGGCATCTGGTTTTCTATAAGCGTAACTGTCGCCGCCTGTGATTGACGCGAATTTTTCTAAGATACCTATTTCAGTAAGCAGTTTTCTTGCTAAATATTCTGGTTTGTTGGTGCAAATACTAAGCGTAAAAGCTTGTAGGTCATCAATTGCTTTTTTGGCCCCTGGAAACAAGGTAGTTTTGTTTGAGATATTATCTTCATAAAATGATAAAAAACGTTTTTGGCACTTTAGCTCTAACTCAGGATTTGCTTTTACATTGTTATGCTCAAAGGCGCGTTTAATCATTGCCATAGAGCCTTGACCAAATAAGTGTCCTATATTGTTAAAATTAAGTGGCTTTAGGCCCTCTGGCTCAATTGAATGATTAAGTGCTTCTAAAAGGTCTGGTCTGGTATTGGCTAAGGTGCCATCTAAATCAAATATGAGCGTATAATCTTGCACACTATGTCCTTGCTTTTCTAACTTAATAGTTCCAGCTTCGCGATCTGGCTAAATTACATTCTAGTCTATTGTTTAGTCTATTGTGCGGTACAATACACTCAAAATAACGCCCAGCTATTGATGCTAGTAATGCGACTAATCGCGTGATAGAGAGAGCCAAATCTTTGCTCTAGAATATCGTTTTTTGGCAAGTGTAACTTTGAGAAGATAAATATGTCTAGAGAATTGAAAATTGAAGCAGCGCGAGCAGCATTAGAATATGTAAAAGACGGCATGAAACTGGGCATTGGTACAGGCTCTACCGCAGAAGAATTTATTCGCCTTCTTGCAGAACGTGTAAAAGGCGGACTTGATATTATCGGGGTTCCAACCTCTGAGCGCTCGAGAGAGCTTTGCGAAGAATTGGGCATTAAACTTGCGACATTAGAAGAACAGCCAGAACTTGATCTAACGATTGATGGCGCTGATGAAGTCGATGGTGAGTTAAGCCTTATTAAAGGTGGCGGCGGTGCTTTATTACGTGAAAAAATTGTTGCTGCGGCTTCAAAATCAATGGTGGTTATTGTTGATAGAAGCAAAATGGTGGAAACACTTGGTGCATTCGATTTGCCAATTGAAGTCAATGAATTTGGTTTGGCTGCAACGATTAAAGCGATCGAAAATGTTACGGGCGCAATGGAAATAGATTGCCCACTTTCGATTCGAGGTGGAAAAAACGATCCGTTTTACACAGATGGTGGACATCTAATAATTGATGCTAAGTTTGGCCGCATTCTTGATGCAAGAACACTTTCGCGTATGCTGTTAGAGATTCCAGGTGTTGTTCAACACGGATTGTTTATAGACATGGCATCCGTAATTGTCGTTGCATCTAAAGATGGAAATGAAGTAATAACTAATTAAATCAGTTTTTCAGGGATGAAGCTGATATTAGTGTTTTGGGAATGGAGTAATATTTATGTCGATAGTTAAATCGATTTCAAAAATTGTTATGGGTAGCGCATTGGTCCTATCTTTTGCGCATGGGGTATTTGCTCAAGATATTAGTGCATCGCATATCGAGGCTGCAAAGCGCATGATCGCAGCTACTGGCAGTACCAATCGTTTGGATAATATTTTGCCTCAATCTGGGCAGGCTTTGAAAAACGAACTGATTAGAAACAGGCCCGACCAAGAAGCAAGTATTACCGATGTCGTGGATATTGTTTCCTTAGAACTTGCGCCACGTCGTGGTGATTTGGAAAGTGAAGTTGCTCAGATTTTCTCAAGAGTATTCAGCGAAGAAGAATTAAAAGTTATTGCAGTTTTTTATGAAAGCGATGCTGGTAAAAAATTCTTAATAGATGCACCATTGGCGCTTAGAGAAGTTAATGGCGCTGCTCAAGTCTGGACACGTGGCATAAGACGCGATTTAGGGCAAAAAGCTACTGATAAATTGAAAGAGATGGGCTTGCAATAAGCTCAAAGGTATACGATCTAATAACCCGATGCATTTTTATTAATGGGTCGGGTTTTTTTATGGATATTGCTTTTGGAAGGCGTGTTAAATGGCTGAGTATGATTATGACCTATTTGTAATCGGTGGTGGTAGTGGCGGAGTTAGAGCAGGGCGTGTTGCATCGTCTATGGGTAAACGCGTTGGGATTGCAGAAGAGTTTCGTTATGGCGGTACTTGCGTAATAAGAGGCTGTGTTCCTAAGAAACTTCTTGTTTATGCGTCACAATTTTCAAAATCATTTGCAGATGCGGCTGGGTATGGCTGGAGTGTTGGCACAACTCGTTTTGACTGGTCTATATTACGCGATGCAAAGGACGTGGAAATTACTCGCCTTGAAGCTCTTTATCGAAAAGGGCTGACAAATGCTGAAGCAGATATTTTTGACCAACGCGCCAATGTAAAAGACGCACATACTGTTGTTCTAGCGGACGGTAAAGAGTTAACCGCGGAGCGCATATTGATCGCGGTTGGTGGACGACCAAATCCAATGGCCGATTTGCCGGGCAGTGAGCATGGCATAAATTCGGACACTATTTTTGATTTGGCTGAACTGCCAAAGTCTATGGTTGTTTTAGGCGCTGGTTATATTGCTCTAGAATTTGCCTGTATTTTTGCTAATTTAGGCACAAAGATTACAGTTGTTTATCGCGGTGAGGAAATTCTACGCGGCTTTGACAATGATGTTCGTGTGCATCTGCGTGAAGAAATGCAGAAGAATAAGAATATTGAAATTATTCTTGAAACCAATATCAAATCTATTGCGCTTGATGGGGACGTTAGAAAAGTTACGCTCACAAATGGTGCCACACTAGATGCTGACCAAGTATTGTTGGCAGCTGGTCGTTTAGCAAATACAGATACTTTGGGGCTTAAGGGCGCTGGTGTTGAAATGGACAAGGCTGGTAACGTAATTGTTGATGATTATTCACGCACAAATATTCCATCTATATTGGCAGTGGGTGATGTGACCAATCGTGTGAATTTAACGCCTGTAGCAATTCACGAATCTATGTGCCTGATCGAAACAGAGTATAAAAACAACCCAACGAAGCCTGACCACGAACTTGTTGCAACGGCTGTGTTTACGCAACCAGAAATTGGAACAGTCGGATTAGGTGAAGAAGAAGCGGCTAAGCAATTTGAAGAAATTCATGTTTTTAAGGCAAGCTTTCGTCCAATGAAAAACATTCTTCCAGGGCGTGAAGAAAAAATGCTGATGAAGACAATCGTTGATGCAAAATCTGATCGTGTGGTTGGGGTGCATATTGTTGGGCCAGAATCTGGTGAAATGTCGCAATTGCTTGGTATTTCGTTGAAGATGGGTGCTTTAAAATCTGACTTTGATAAAACAATGGCTGTTCATCCAACCGCTGCGGAAGAATTGGTAACGTCTTATTCTCCAAGTTATGTTGTTAAAAACGGTAAGCGTATAACCTAAAAACATATATGGGGCGAAAAATTGTTTCTTTGTTCTGGTCTGGACCGATTAATTTTAAACTTTTGTCTAATTAGAAGAAATAGGGTATTTTTTACTGGTTTTATGATTTGTCTGTGCTTATAAAACATACCTTATTGTTATGTGGCGTACACATAAAAGTATGAGTAAGAATAAGAATTTTAACAAATAAAGGTAACTAGTACGATGTCTGCAAAATGGACCCCGGACTCTTGGCGCTCAAAGCCTTATGTCCAGATCCCTAACTTTCCCGATCAACAAGCGCTAAAAGAAGCAGAAGCACGTCTTGCTAGCTTTCCACCACTTGTTTTTGCTGGTGAAGCACGCGCTCTTAAAAGTAAACTCGCCGATGTGGCTGAGGGTAAGTCATTTCTACTTCAAGGGGGTGATTGTGCTGAGAGTTTTGCAGAGCATGGCGCTGACAATATCCGCGATTTTTTCCGTGTGTTTTTACAAATGTCGGTTATCTTAACTTACGGTGCTGCAAAGCCTGTGGTTAAAATTGGTCGTATCGCTGGGCAATTTGCCAAGCCTCGTTCTTCAGACATGGAAACTAAGGGCGATATCTCGCTACCAAGTTATCGTGGTGATATCGTCAACGGTTCTGAGTTTACTGAAAAATCTCGTATTCCTGATCCAGAACGTCAAATCATGGCGTATCGTCAATCTGCGGCAACGCTGAACCTACTGCGTGCATTTGCGCAGGGTGGTTACGCTAATCTTGAGCACGTACATGAGTGGATGCTTGATTTTGTAGAGAGCAGCCCGCTTTCGGAGCGTTACACAAAGCTTGCTGATAGTCTTTCTGATACATTACGTTTCATGAAAGCAATTGGCATATCGGCAGATCAGTATCCAAGTTTGCGTGAAACTGATTTTTATACCAGTCACGAATCTTTGTTGCTTGGCTATGAAGAGGCGATGACGCGTACTGATTCAATAAATGGCGAATATTATGCAACATCAGGGCATATGTTATGGATTGGCGATAGAACACGTCAGCCAGATCATGCACATGTTGAATTTTTACGTGGCGTGAAGAACCCTATCGGTATTAAATGTGGACCTACTTCCACTGAAGATGGTTTGATGGAGTTGTTGGATATTTTATGTCCAGACAATGAAGTTGGCCGTATCACGCTGATTGCGCGCTTTGGTTCTGATAATGTTCAGGAGCATTTGCCACGTCTTTTGCGCCGTGTAAAAGCGGAAGGCCGTAAAGTTGTTTGGAGCTGTGATCCTATGCATGGCAATACCATATCTTCTGAGAGTGGTTATAAAACACGTCCATTTGATCGCGTTCTTAAAGAAGTTCAACAGTTCTTTGCTGTACATCGCGCAGAAGGTACGCATGCTGGTGGTGTGCATTTTGAAATGACGGGTAAAGACGTCACCGAATGTACGGGTGGTGCAAGGGCTGTGACAGACGAAGATTTGGGCCAGCGATACCATACGCATTGTGATCCACGTCTTAACGCCAGCCAAGCGCTTGAACTTGCTTTCCTTGTTGCTGAAGAGCTTAAAGAAGAGCGAAATGGTTCAACTGAACAAATAGCTGTCTAAGGCAGTATTTTTATAAAGCAAATATTATAAATAAAAGGTCGCTCACTTGGTTTAGGTGGGCGGCTTTTTTAATGGCTGATAAAAAATTTAAATCTAATTTCTAATTTTGGTGAACAGACTGTCACGCATGAACCACTTTATTTTTTAAAGCTTAAACAATATCTATGTTTTAGAAATTTAGTTCTTTGATGGAGTACACACAATGACTTTACCTTCCATATTCATATCGCATGGTGCACCTGATTTAGTTTTACAAAAATCTGATGCAAGTGATTTTTTAAAAAAGCTATCAACACAAATTACACCGCCTAAGGCTATCGTGATTGCTTCTGCTCATCACGAAACACGTGGTGTAGAAATTGTAAGTGACCCTTCACCAGAAACAATTTATGATTTTGGTGGGTTTGATCCAAAAATGTATGAGCTGGTCTATCCAGCAAAGGGCGATCCCAAGCTAGCGACGCAGGTGCACAGCTTGTTAAAGAATGCGGGCATCGAGGGCAATTTGAATTCTAGTCGAGGGTTTGACCACGGTGTTTGGTCACCTTTAATGCTGATTTGGCCAGAAGCAAATATTCCAATTGTTCAAGTGTCAATTGATCCATCAAAAGATGCAAGATATCATTTTGAATTGGGAAAGGCTCTAGCGCCCCTTAGAGATGATGATATTCTTGTTATCGGCTCTGGCCATATCACTCATAATTTACAAGTCGTTTTTTCTGCAATGCGCAGAGGCATTATGGATCCGACCATGGCGTTAAAAGTAACAGATTTTACCAATTGGTTTTATGAGCAGTTTAAAACTGGCAATGTGGATGAGATATTGGATTGGAAAAATAAAGCGCCATACCCACAGGAAAACCATCCAACTGATGAGCATTTAATGCCTCTATTTTTTGCCTATGGCGCAGCATCAGGAAAAGAAAGTCCTACAGCTGAAAGGGTTCATTCCTCAACGCAATTAGGGTCTTTCGCGTATGATGTTTATAAATTTGATTAGGTGTTGGATTAAAATATTGGCTAGATTGTTTTCTAGCCAATATTTACCTTTTTAGGTTTACGCTAAATTCTATCACCAAAACTGACAATATTTGAGCGGTTTCGCGTATCAATTTTAATGCCCTCATTTGCTTCAATCATATCGTATAAATATTTAACGGCTGGAACGTATTTATTCTTTGGTGGTTTAATGCCTACTGCATCTGCCATACGTTGCATGAAATGATTGCAATTTTGCGCAAACAACATGTAAGTCGGCTTATCCTTTTTGGCTTTTTTTAATGCGAGAAGTAGCTTTTCATAACGCTGTGCATTTAAAGAGACGCGATAAGCGGTTTCTGGTCTGATTTTACAATCGTCGCCATAGGGCGTTAATACGCCAGGAACAGGAATTGCTGCGGCGATACCCGCGCCTGCATAGCCACCCAATGGTGCTAACATTGCCATGCGCTCACTTGTTGGTTCTCCATTGCCGTCTAATTTTCCGTAGACAATAAATGTGTGGCCAACTGGCATTAAGGGCGTATTGCGCATACGAATTTCAATGTAAAATTGATCGCCTGGTGTGATGCGTTTTGCTTCGACACGTTTTGGTTTTGGTGCCCACTCAGCATCGCATTTTCCATGTTTTATGGATTGGTAAAGTGAGAGTATTCTGCTGCGTGAGGCCGCTTCAATTGGATCTATTATTGGTGTCGAAACCGTTGCTAATTGTAAGCTGGTTTGATCCTGATCGCTATCGTCTATTGATCTAAGCGCAAGTGCATTAGGGCTTAACGCTATAGGAGATTTTGTGTTGAGGCTGGCATCATTTATGGTTTTAGGTGTTGTGTCATTGTTTGGTAAGAAATTGGAAGCTCTTACAGGGGCTGGTAATTTACTTGCAATTGGAACCGGTCGAAACCCATTTTCAGATGCGTTATTTGTATTTGCCAATAAGTTTGGTGACGCGGGCTGAACAGCTGGGCTTTGTGTAGCAATAGGTTGTGAATTTTGGGCTGTTTGTGTGTTTTTAACACCATCAAATACGCTGGCAGAATCTGTGCCAACACAGGCACTTAACACACTCGCAATCAGTACAAATGAGGTAAGCTTTACAGTCGTTGTAAACGCTGTTCTTGATATCAGTATTTCAGGCACTTTAAGTCTGATAACCAAATTTACAGTCCCTATAATAAACTTAATTTGTTCTGATTACGCCCGTTATTCGCAGCTAATACTCATCTTGTGAAAAGACTAGCGCGTTATGTTTAAATATACAAATCAACTTGTGTGTATAAACAAATATTCAGTTTATATGACCCAATCTATAAGGCACAAAAAAGGCCCCAATCTAATTAATATAGATGGAGCCTAATGCATAGAATGTGTTTCTAAAATTAAGCTTCAGCTTTTGGGTTAAGCGCAACACCGTTATCGCTTAAGTGTGACTTTAATTCACCTTGTTGGAACATTTCGCGGACAATATCGCATCCGCCAACAAACTCACCTTTTACATATAGCTGTGGCACTGTTGGCCAGTTTGTATAGTCTTTAATGCCTTGGCGAATGTCATCATCGTCCAATACATTAATGCTCTTATAGTCAGCCCCTAGATAGTTGAGGATTTGAACCACTTGGCCTGAAAAACCACACTGTGGAAAATCTGGTGTGCCCTTTATAAACACAACGACATCGTTGGTTTTTACTTCATTGTCGATAAAATCGTTCATGTCGCTCATGTGTGTTCCTTCGTAAAATCTTTTCGTGTCATTTGCCTTATTTAAAGGTCCAAATTGACGTTTGTAAATGTAAAATAGGTATTTTTGAGTCTAGTTCAAGTGAAATTAGCTAAACAACCCATAAAATAGGGCGATCCAAAATGCTAAAGTAGCAAGGCCAATCCAAAACAGTCGGTCTTTATAAAATGGTGACTTTAGTATTTTTGGTACTTTTTCAAGACCGCTGGTTAGCTTCTTTGTCATTTTGTCTCTTTTATACAATTACAAGAAAAACTATTCTGGTGCAGAGGTCTGCAATGCTAGAGCGTGCAATACGCCGCCCATATTGCCTTGAAGTGCTTTGTAGACAAGTTGATGTTGCTGAACGCGAGTTTTACCTCGAAATTCTTCAGAAATGACTTCTGCCGCATAATGATCGCCATCGCCTGCCAAATCGCGAATATTCACGATTGCATCTGGTAGGGCTTCTTTAATCATTTTTTCGATTTCTACAGCTTCCATTGCCATGATTAGTAATCCTATTTGTTTATTCTTTTATCTATTCGGCTGCTTGAGCGATTTCGCCGTTCATATAATCAGGGAACCATGCTTCGTGGGTCTGACGCAATGTTTCAACTAAAATGGCTATTGAATCATTGATTTTCAATGTATCACCGCCAACTGTACCAAGTTTTGAAACTTTTGCACCATTGCCACGTGCGGCAATTTCGAAGATGTCAGCATTTTGTGCTGGAACTGTACAAATATAACGTGCTTGGTCTTCGCCAAACAAGCTTGCATGTTGGTACTCACCTTCAGCAGTGATTTCCATGCCTTTGTTAGACGCCATTGCCATTTCAGCAAGTGCGATTGCAAGGCCGCCATCTGAAATGTCGTGACAAGCAGTTAAATTGCTAGATGTAATTTGACCGCGTACAAAATCGCCATTGGTTTTTTCTTTTGCTAAATCAACAAATGGAGCAGGGCCTTCTTCTTTGCCCAAACATTCTCGCAGGTAAATGGATTGACCAAGGTGTTTGGCCTCTTCACCCACTAAAAATACTGCATCGCCTTCATTGGCACCGCCTATGGATATGAATTTAGTTTGATCTTTTAACAAACCAACACCGCCAATGGTTGGTGTCGGTAATATGCCTTCGCCAAATGTTTCATTATAAAGCGATACATTGCCAGAAACGATTGGCATGTCTAATGCCTTACATGCTTCGCCAATGCCTTTGATTGCAAAAACAAATTGGCCCATAATTTCTGGCTTTTCTGGATTACCAAAATTAAGATTGTCAGTTGCAGCCAATGGTTTTGACCCCACAGCTGTTAGGTTTCTGTAGCATTCTGCAACGGCTTGCTTGCCGCCTTCAAACGCGTCAACTTCGCAATAGCGTGGTGTAACGTCTGATGAAAATGCCAGTGCCTTATCTGTTCCTTCAACACGCACAACACCTGCGTCACCGCCTGGGCGAAGCAAAGAATTGCCTTGGATATAAGTGTCATATTGCTCATATACCCAGCGACGTGAACATAAATCAGGAGAACCAATAAGTGTTAGAAGTGCTTCGTTATAATCTTTAGGCTCTGCAACATTTTTAGCTTCTAGTGGTGCAGGTGGTTTTGGTTCTATCCATGGACGATCATATTCTGGTGCTTCATCACTTAATTTCATGATGGGAAGAGACGCTACTTCTTCACCTTGGTGAAGCACGCGGAAAATTTTATCGTCTGTTGTTTTGCCAACAATTGCAAAGTCTAAGCCCCATTTTACAAAAATCGCCTTCGATTGCTCTTCCATCTTCGGGTCAAGCACCATCAACATGCGTTCTTGGCTTTCAGACAGCATCAATTCGTAAGCTGTCATATTTTCTTCGCGGCAAGGAACGTCGTCTAGGTTTAACTCAAAGCCAAGGCCGCCATTTGCGCCCATTTCAACAGCCGAACAAGTAAGGCCAGCCGCGCCCATGTCTTGAATTGCAATCACAGCGCCTGTGTCCATAAGTTCTAAGCAGGCTTCAAGTAGGCATTTTTCGGTAAAGGGGTCTCCTACTTGGACGGTAGGGCGTTTTTCTTCGATGTTTTCGTCAAATTCTGCTGATGCCATGGTTGCGCCACCAACGCCATCACGACCAGTTTTTGCACCAAGATATACAACAGGGAGACCAACACCTTTTGCTTCGGACAAAAAGATGCGATCAGATTTTGCAATGCCTGCCGCAAATGCGTTTACAAGGTTGTTGCCATTGTAGCGTGGGTGAAATTCTACTTCGCCGCCAACTGTTGGTACACCGAAAGAGTTACCATATCCGCCAACACCAGCAACGACACCAGAAACTAAGTGTTTGGTTTTTGGGTGGTTTGGATCCCCAAAACGAAGTGCGTTCATTGCTGCAATTGGGCGCGCACCCATGGTGAATACATCCCGCAAAATGCCGCCCATACCCGTTGCTGCGCCTTGGTAGGGTTCGATGTAAGAAGGGTGGTTGTGGCTTTCCATTTTAAATACCACGCAGTCGCCATCGCCAATGTCTACTACGCCAGCGTTTTCTCCTGGGCCCAAAATCACCTGCGGTCCTTCTGTTGGAAGTGTGCGTAACCATTTTTTTGATGATTTATAAGAGCAATGCTCATTCCACATCGCTGAAAATATACCTAATTCTGTATACGATGGCTCGCGACCGATAAGATCTAAAATGCGTTGATATTCATCAGGTGAGAGGCCGTGTTTAGAAATCATTTCTTGCGTAATTGGAACAGTATTATTTATGGTCATCTATAAAGCCGGTATCTTTAGCCTAGTCAAAAAAGGCAGAGTGGAGGAATTGACTAGGCTATAGGCTATTTTGCGACGGTTTTGTAGCCAAAAGTTTGCTTTTACAGCGCTTTTTGTAGAAAACTTTTGTTTCCTATCATAGTCCAATATAGGCTTGCCAATTATTATCCGTTATTATCACAGCTGGCAAACCCACTGTCTAATAGGGCGCTTATAACTTTAAGTGGCGCATTTAATTCTTCTGCTTTTTCTGGCGAAGAAAATGCAATGCGAATGGCGTGATAAGAATTAGCACTGCGTGCTGGTTTAAACTCATCTTCATCTGAAACGACGATTTGATGCTCTTCAAGGGCTTTTTTAAAAGTGCCAGAGAGCCAAGGGTCTGGTAGTGTGAGCCAAATATAGGGGCAAGTGTCTTGGGAAGCGAACATATGGTTTCCCAAATGTTTGCGAACAATGTCTACGCGTTTCTTATTTTCTTGCTTTACGAGTTTTCTAATATGACAAGCTTCGCCAGAAAGTACCAGTTTTGATGCTAACTCGGTCAACCAATAAGGCGCGCCACCTGTTACCATTTTATGGGCGTTTGCTATGCGGGTTGCATAACGTGGAGGACAGGCGGCCCAGCCAGCTCTAATGCCAGCGGAGACAGACTTTGAAAGACCGCCAACGGTAAAGGTAAGCTCTGGCGCAAAATGGGCCATTGGCAGATTTTCATCTTCGACCAAAGGTGCGTAAATTGCATCTTCAATAATATACACATTGTACTTATGGGCGATCTCAGCGATTTTTTTACGACGTTCTGTTGATAGTTTTACCAAGGTGGGATTTTGTACCGATGGCATTAAATAGACCAATTTTGGGTGCTGTTGTGCGCATATTTTTTCGAAAGATTCTGGGATTACGCCAAAATCGTCTGACGTCATGGTGACAATTCTGCGACCTAAAAGGGCGGCGGCTCTTGCAATTGCTGAATATGTAAGCCCCTCGAATGCGATTTTATCGCCCGGTGAAGTGACCGCTGATATGATTCCTACAATTGCCGCATGTGTGCCATTTGTGGGTACAACGTCTTCTATGTTGGGTTGCCAGTTTTTATCACCAAGCCATTCTTGTCCAGCTTGACGCCATTCATTTGGAACATGCCGCACATAGTCCATTATTTTAACGGAGTGTCCATTTGCAATACTACCAGCAATGTCTGCGATCAATTTTGATTGACCAATGTCAACAGCAGAAGAGTAGCCAAAACTTGCAACAGGCTTGTTTATTCGCTGTTGCAACGCCTCACCAACCATTTCTTGTGGCAATGACAATGGGGGTAAATAGGGTGTTTCTCTACCCAAAACAAATGTGCCACGTCCTACTTCACCCGAAACAAGACCGCGTTCGCAAGCAAGTGCATAGGCTCTACTAACCGTGCCAACAGTTACGCCAATATCATAGGCAATGTTTCTAAGAGGAGGGAGTTTTGCGCCTGACGGTAAGTCGCCATTAGAGATGCCTGCCTCTATTGCGTCTGCAATGCCAATATATAAAGGGCGATCTGTTTTTTGTAGAGTTGGTAGCCATTTTGTCATGATTACAATTCCATTTTGTTACTGGTACAATGTTTATATTGACGGTTACAATTGGTCAATGCATAAAGGTTGCATAGATACAATTCAATACCAAAGGGGTACAATAGTGACAATTTTGATTTCGAAGTTAATTGGCCCTGATTCCTTATTTAGTGGGTGGCAAGGCAATAAAAATAAGTCTTCTATTTTTGCGAAAATAGAGGCTGGCTTAGTCTTTTTAAGTGGCCGTTTAGCGCGTCGCCGTAGCCGTAATGTTTTGGTTGGTTTAGACGACAGAATGTTGAGCGACATTGGTATTACGCGTTGTCAGGCTGAAGAAGAAGCAAAACAAGATTTCTGGAATTGATTTCAGAAAAATGAAGCGGTCTTACTTTATTTTTAGAGTGACAGCTCCCAATTTGTCACTTTGAGCAGTCGTAATTTATGATTGTTTAAAGTAGGCCGCTTCATTTAGAATATTGAATTTTGACGTTAACCGCATATTAACTATAATTTTAACAGATATTAAGCAAAATCAACTATATTTAGCAAAATTAGCAGGGTTATAGGCCGTGTTAATAACAGTTTATCACAAATCCATCTTATGTATTGAGTAGTTGGGGATATAGTTTTGCGTTATTTGTATGCCTCTGTTTTTGGGGCGGTTATTTGTCTTATTGGCAATTCTGCTTTTGCAGCTTGTGCGCCAAATGTGCTTGGCACAAGTCGAACAATTTCAATTGATTCTAATAAATATCGTTCCTTTAATGGCGATGAACGCTCTCTTGGATTGCGCAATAAAGAAGTCATTTTAACATTTGATGATGGTCCAATTGCTGGCAAAACCGAACGCGTATTAGATACCTTAAAAGAAAATTGCATTAAGGCGACATTTTTTGCCGTTGGCAAAATGGCGCGTGCTTATCCACAATTAGCCAAACGAATTGTGCGTGATGGACATACGCTTGCGCATCACACTTACGATCATAATCGGTTGCCAAAATATAGCCGCGCAAAGGCATCCTCGCATATAGATAATGGTATAAAATTGGTGGAAAAAGCAGCTTATAATGCCAGCTATTTTCAAGCTAGAACACCATTTTTTAGATTCCCATATTTATCAACCAATAAAGCCACACGCGATTTGATTCGTGAAAAGAAACTTGTTGCATTTGGTACAAATATTGACAGTTTGGATTGGAAAAAAGACAGTCCTGATCGCATTGTAAATCGTGTGATGAGGCGACTTGCTAAAGAGAAAAAGGGCATCATATTAATGCACGATATTCATAATCGTACAGCCTTGATGCTTCCAAAATTGTTGGCGCGTTTGAAAAAAGGCGGCTACAAAATTGTGCATATGGTACCCTATAGAGGTGGTGCATATGCTAGTGTTGATACAACTGATAATGGTGTGAAAATTGCGGCACTTAATGCATCAAACGCAAAGGCAGAAGCCGCTATTTGGCAAATACGCATCACAGATCAGATTGCTTCTAGCTTTATTATAGCATTTGATGATGTAGCGCCGATTGACAGGCAGGCGCATGTGCCTGAAAAGCTAAGCTGGCAGGCACAATTGGCATTCGGTCAAACTATGAAAAGATCAGAAAATCCTTTGTCTAAAAAGCTTCGGACTGAAGTAATAAAACCAGTGAAAATCATTGATAAAGACGCCATTAAAAAATGGGCATTGCGTTCTGCATTCACTGCTTTGTAATGCGTAAATGAACTAAGCTTTAGGGGTGCAGCTGGCGTTGCCTATTGCCCATCTTTGCACATCTTTTGAGATGCGTTGGCCTTGGTTTGTTGAAAGCAATGGTCCAAAGACGTTTACAACTGTTTTGCCATTTTTTGTTTCTCCGTTCACGACCAATTTTGGTAAGCCACCTGGATTAGATTTTGGCACTAGAAGAAAACGTGGCTTGCCAACATAGGAATTAACCTCAGCCGCCAAACGAAACTTAGCAAAGGTTGGATCTTTGGTTTTGAACCAACAAATTTGAGCTGTTTTAGCAATCGATACAATTGTTGAAGTGGCGGCTTTGTTTACTGTTAAAGTCAGAGCACCAGTGGGGCCACTAATTGGGGCTTTCTGGCAAGACGGCAATAAAAGCAGTGCGCTGCTTAGAGAAATTCCAAGCAACGTTTTTTGCACACTGTTAAACACATACTGTGATTTTAACTTATGCCGCAGTTGAAATAACTTTCTCAACTGCCGCTTCAAATAGTCCACGCCCATCTAGGCCACCATGTTCTGCTTCTATTAAATTTTCTGGATGAGGCATCATACCAAGTACATTGCCCGTCTCATTTGTAATGCCTGCAATGTCATTGATAGAGCCGTTAGGATTTGTTCCTTGCGCATATCTAAATGCGACTTGGCCATTGTCTTCAATTGCTTTCAATGTTTCTGGATCTGCAAAATAATTGCCATCGTGATGCGCTACAGGACAACGCAAAATTTGGCCTTGTTCATATTTATTGGTGAAAACGGTATTTGCGTTTTCAACTTTCAACATCACTTCTTTGCAAACAAAAGTAAGGCCAGAATTGCGCATTAATGCGCCCGGTAACAGTCCTGATTCTGTTAGAATTTGGAAGCCGTTGCATACGCCTAAAATACGTGCGCCCTCATTAGCTTTTTTGCGTAGAGCTTCCATAACGGGAGAGCGAGCCGCAATTGCACCAGAGCGCAAATAGTCACCATATGAAAAGCCACCTGGAATAACATAAAGGTCTGCTTCTGGAACTTGCGTTTGCGTATGCCACACAGTTGATGGTGGGGTGCCTGAAATTTTAGTCAATGCTGCGATCATATCACGATCACGATTTGAACCTGGGAAAAGTATTACTGCTGTGCTCATAATAGCCTCACAAAATTTCTACTGCGTAATCTTCGATCACGGTGTTGGCTAATAGTTTTTCACACATATTTGCAATGCTTGTTTTCGCAGCTTCTGCATCAGCAGTATTTAATTCTACATCAAATATTTTGCCTTGACGAATAGAACCAATGCCATCAAACCCCAATGCACCAAGACCGCCTTCAATGGCTTTACCTTGTGGGTCTAATACGCCGTTTTTTAGGGTGACTGTTACGCGTGCTTTAATCATTTTGTGTTCCGTTTGTTCTTCTGTAACTCGTATGTAATTGGTCTGTGTTGTTTAAATTAGTGCTTAGTAAGGTTGCCAAGCATTTGCTATTTTTAAAGCAGCACTTTTAGCGGCGGCCTTAGATTTTGATACACCTATGAAATGGTGAAGTTTCGCATTTCCAGGGATAAGAATAGTGTAAGCATATCGTGGTCGATTATTGAGGCTTTTAACATAGAACCCCATGCCTTTTAACCCTGCAATTTTTACTCTTTCTGGCGCGCCATCGAGTTTGTTTCTATCTCGTGACCCCATTGATGTTTGAGCAAATCCCATGGAAATAGCGCCACGTGCATGTTCTGGCTGTGTGCTTAATAACTTGAATTGGGATAATTGTTTTTTTGTCATACTCTGCGCTTGATAAGCTACTTTACGAACACCTTTGCAGCCAGTGCTTGGACCGCATATATATTCACCGTTTTTGTATCTATACCCACCAATTTTAGATCTATCAATTTTAGAAGATAGGGGCTCTTTTGAGCCAGCACCAAAATTAGCGCCAGACGTGTTGCAAGCTGATAATATTGCACAGCTTGCTAGGATAATTGTAAATTTTAAAAGTAGTTTCACTAATAGAATCCTTTTAAAAATTATTTTGTATCATTATCCGATACTAGCACAGGGCCTTTACTGCCATGTGCTTCGTTGATTTTCATAATGCCAAGACGCGTTGCTACCTCGCGGTAAGCCTCTAACATTCCGCCTAAATCTTTACGAAAACGGTCTTTGTCCATTTTTTCGCCAGTTGTGACATCCCACAAACGACATGAATCTGGAGAAATTTCGTCAGCCAATACAATGCGCATTACATCGTCTTCGACCAGTCGACCCATTTCGATTTTAAAATCGACCAATTGAATGCCAACTGCGATGAACATGCCAGACAAAAAGTCATTTACACGTACTGCCATTGCCATCATGTCGTCGATTTCAGCAGGAGAAGCCCAGCCAAACGCCGTAATGTGCTCTTCTGATACCATTGGATCGTTCAATTCATCTTTTTTGTAATAAAATTCGATGATTGAGCGGGGCAATACTTCGCCCTCATCAATGCCAAGGCGTTCAGAAATAGAACCAGCAGCAACGTTGCGAACCACAACTTCGATTGGAATAATTTCAACTTCTTTTATCAATTGTTCGCGCATGTTTAGGCGTTTGATAAAGTGCGTAGGAATGCCGACTTTATTTAAGTTAGAAAAGATATATTCAGAAATTCTGTTGTTCAGAACACCTTTACCTTCGATTATTTCGTGTTTCTTAGCATTGAATGCAGTCGCATCGTCTTTGAAATACTGAATTAAAGTACCTGGCTCTGGACCCTCATAGAGAATTTTGGCCTTGCCTTCGTAAATGCGGCGGCGTTTTGACATGCTTAGATTCCTAAAAATTGTATCAAAATGACTTATAATTGGCAATTTTTTAGATTGCTCTTATAGGGTTGGTCATACTCTTAGTTTATTCAAATCACAACTGGTAGAGCACAATTTTAAACAAGCATTCACGGAAATTAATTTTAATTTAATACAATTTTTATGCATTTAGGACTTCAAATCGTCATCTTAGCGTCCTATATGCCAGACAACAGTTTTATGGAGGCATATTTATGAATGGTATTAGTGATCGCGAAAAAGCGTTTGAGAACAAGTTTGTTCACGACGAGGCTTTGAAGTTTAAAGCAGAAGCACGTCGTAATAAACTATTAGGTGTTTGGGCTGCTGGTTTAATGGGGAGAACTGGTGAAGCAGTAAATGATTATGCGAAAGAAGTTATTAAGGCTGACTTTGAAGAAGTAGGCGATGAAGACGTATTTCGCAAACTGCGTGGTGATTTAGATGATGCCAGCGTTTCTATTTCAGACGATGATATTCGTAAAGCAATGGTAGACAATATGAAAACTGCAATCGAGCAAATCGGTAGCAAATAGTTTTTATATTATAATAATTTTAAAACCCGGCTGTAGAATATGCAGTCGGGTTTTTTATTGTCTGAATGATATTTTTGGCTTTAAATATTCTTCAAGAATTTTCCAAAAACCATAAGGCCTTCTGGCCATGGGCCGTGTCCGCTTTCAGAATCTATGTGACCACTTTCTCCAGCATCAAAAATCAAAGAGTTCCAATTCGCTGCCATTTCTTCTGCAACGCTGTACTCGCAAAATTGATCGTTGCGGCTCGCAATTGTCACAGAAGGAAAGTTCAGGGGGCTGGTGCTTGCTGGACCAAAGGTAAGTAAGTGTTTTGGGCGAATGTTTGGATTAGCAACATCTGGTGGCGCTGCAAGGAATGCACCCGCAACTGGTTTTGTAAAGTCTTTTGCAGCATGCACAATTACTTGTGCACCAATGGAGTGACCAACCAGAATGACAGGCTTTTGGGCGCTGTTCACTGCATCTATCAGGTTTGCGTACCATTCTTCAAAGACGGGTTTATGCCAATCGCCCATTTCGACACGTCTTGCGGAAGATAATTTATCTTCCCAACGTGTTAGCCAGTGATCTTTGCCAGCACCTTTGTAGCCTGGAACGATTAGTACTTCTGCTTCGCTTGTTCTCATAATGCGCAGATGGGCTTTTACGGTGTAAATGTCAACCGGTGACAGATGAGTTTCATAAATAGATTTTAAGTTTTTAGTCAGGGAACGATTTAAACTTTATTATCCAAAAATGAAATCATCTGCCGCCAGTTGATCTATGGTCGTGTTTTCAAAAGTGATTGAACCACCTTCAAGAGTTAATACGACATCTGTTCCGTTTGTTGTTATTGCTTCTAATACGTCTTCAAAAGAGGTGACAAATTCGTCATGGATTTGAATTTGATCGCCGTTGCCTTGATTTGTGCCTTCGCCGCCTTCAAAACCGCTGATGAAATCATTATCGAACTCGCCTTCGAAGATGAATAGGTCATTGCCTTCACCGCCACGAAGAGAATCGTTGCCTCTGCCACCAATTATAGTGTCATCACCATCGCCACCAAAGATGCCATCTTCGCCATCACCGCCAAATAATGTGTTGTTACCAGCATTGCCAACAATACCATCGTCAAAGCTAGAACCTTGAATGGCTTCTATGCTGTCATATTCATCGCCAAGGGCTTCTCCGCCTAAGCCGCCAAATGGCATGTTGATTAAGACGCCTTGTGTGGCTTGGCTATAATCTGCAGTGTCAAAGCCTTCACCACCTTCTAATAGGTCGGCGCCAAGGCCTCCTGTTAAAATGTCGTCGCCTGCATCACCGCTTAAGATGTCGTCGCCATTACCACCGAATAATAGATCATCTCCGCCTAGGCCGACGATTTCATCATCGCCATCATTGCCGCTCAACAAATTGGCAAGATTGTCGCCTTCAATGTAATCATCAAACAAAGAGCCGTTTACATTTTCGATGTTGATAAGCGTGTCGCCAGCAGCGTCGCCTTCAAAACCTTCGCCTTCAAATAGGCTTACGTCTATTGCTTCACTTGAGGACGTGTAATCTGCAAAGTCGCCATTTTTAACGCCAGCTTCATTAGCGCCGCCGTCAAGTACGTCTGCACCTTGATCGCCACTTAAATAATCTTGGCCATCATTGCCTGTTAAAGCGTCCGTGCCTTTACCGCCAAATAGGTAATCAGTCTCGCTTGAGCCGAAAAGATTGTCATTAAAGTCAGACCCAATTGCGCCTTCAAGTTCGAAATATTTGTCGCCTTCAGCGTGACCAAATTTACCAGTACCTTCTTCAAGGTTAACATCGACCGCTACTGCAGATTGACGGTAGTCGGCTAAATCAATGCCTTCACCGCCATAAAGCGTATCTGCACCAAGGCCGCCATCAATTTTATCATCACCGCTCATTGCGTAGATGGTGTCGTCGGTGTCGAATGCAGTAAATGCATCTTCCCCTGATGTGCCGAACAATACATTTGGTGCAGTTGTATCTACATCGTCACTTTTGTTAGCATCGCCTTCGACAATTGCTTTAGATAAGCGCTCTTCTGCGTCTGCTAATGCTATGTTTAAGGCGTCAATTGCTGCTTGCAATTCAGCTTTATCAGCTGATGCATCTTGTTTGATTTGCGCATTATCAACTTCAAGGTCTGTTACGTCTTCTTGTAGATCAGTTAAGTCAGTTTCAGTGTCCGTTACCTGGGCTTTTAGAGCTGTAATATTTTCTTGTAAGCTTGCTAAATTGTCTGCATTTTCTTCAGCCAATGCATCGAGCTGAGCTTTTAAAGCATCCGAAGCATTTTCATTGTCGGCGATTAAATCTGTTAAGCGCTTATCGTAATCAACTAGATTTTCGAATGCTTCATTTTGAGCAGCAATTAATTCTTCAATCGTAGCATCTTGGCCTGCTATTTTTACTGTATTTTCCTCAACCCTTAAATTCAAATTAGCGATTAAATCGCTCTGTGAACTATCTGGTTGTGAGCTATCAGAGTTAGCAGAGCCGCTTATGACAGTGTTGCCCTTGCTGGCAAATGTGCTGTTATGAAGAACTTCAATATTCACACCTTCTTGGCTGCGATCAGCAATGTGAATGATTGGAACTTCTACATTAATTGCGCCATCTGCGCCAATTAAATAACCTTCACTGGAAAGGTCTTCTTGCAGAGTGTTGCTGTAAATCTCGTCGTTATTTTGATTTTCTGCTTTAGTGGTTTGGAATATTTCATCTAAGGTCGCTGTTTGAAAGTTTCCTTCATGCGGATTGTTCGCATCGTCTTGAGTTAAGGATTGAGACGAGGGATGTTCGACCAAACTTGACGTTTGAATTTTATCAAGTGGTGGTTTTTCATCACCTGAAAATTTATCGTTTTCGACAAGCATAGAAGACATAAGTGAAGCGGTGCTAACGAGCAATTCTGTTGGCTCAACATCGCAAACTGGATTTAATGCAGTGTCATTTTCATGTGTGTTATCAGATGATGCTTGTCTGGCTTGGCTTTCTAATGTCGTTGCCAACATCGCAGAAATTGCTGCTAAAAGTCTGCCAATTTTCATAGATGTTTTAGATGACTTGTTTTGTTTTTTACGAGCATTTGAACTTATCAATACTTCGCTCGGCTGAGCTGAACCCAGTACGCTATACAATTTTTTCAAAGCTGTTCCCCAACAGTGTTAACTGATAATTAATATATAGATTTATTAATTTTTTGGAATCCATTGATTAAGTTTTTATTAAAATTGTATATGTCATGGTTAACTAAGTATTAAATTGATTATATATTTAGTTAATACTTAGTATATCTTGCCTTATTTGAAGTAATTCATGGTTAATTTAAGTTTTTATTGTAAGTAAGTTCAATAAAAAAGGCTGCAGTCAACAGATTGCAGCCTTAGTTACTTGTTCTAATACTTGTAAATTAGAATGATTTATTTGATTTTACTTTTTAAAGACTCGGTCAAAAATCGTATCTACATGCTTTGTATGGTAACCGATGTCAAACTTGTCTCTAATTTCGTCTTCCGACAGGGCATTGGTCACTTCTTCATCGGCCAATAATTCGGTTAAAAAGTCTGCGCCTTCTTCCCAAACACGCATGGCATTACGCTGAACTAAGCGATAACTGTCTTCGCGGCTTACGCCAGCTTGGGTAAGGGCAAGTAGTACGCGTTGTGAGAATACAAGACCAGGGAACTTGTTCATGTTCGCCAGCATGTTTTTAGGATAAACAAGCAAGTTTTCGATAACGCCTGTTAAGCGCGCCAATGCAAAATCTAACGTAATAGTCGAATCTGGACCAATCATACGCTCAACAGAAGAGTGTGAAATATCGCGCTCATGCCATAGTGCAACATTTTCCATAGCTGGAATAGTTGCCATACGAACGATACGCGCTAGGCCTGTTAGGTTTTCTGTTAGAATTGGGTTGCGCTTATGCGGCATTGCAGAAGAGCCTTTTTGGCCCTTAGAGAAGAACTCTTCAACTTCCAATACTTCTGTGCGTTGTAGATGGCGAATTTCTATCGCGATGCGCTCTACTGACGAAGCAATAACGCCAAGGGTAGCAAAATACATTGCATGGCGGTCACGCGGAATAACTTGCGTTGATACTGGCTCTACTGTCAATTTCATTTTCTTAGCAACGTGGGCCTCAACGCGAGGGTCGATGTTTGCAAATGTTCCAACAGCACCAGAAATTGCGCAAGTTGCGATTTCTTCACGGGCATTAATAAGGCGAGCCTTATTGCGGTCCATTTCGGCATAAGCTTGTGCAAGCTTTAAACCAAATGTAGTTGGTTCTGCATGGATGCCATGTGAGCGACCAATGGTAATTGTATTCTTATGCTGTTTAGCGCGCTTTTTGATAGCTTTTAACAACAGGTCAATATCTTTTAAAAGTAGATCGGACGCTTTTACCAATTGAACGTTAAAGCAAGTATCAAGCACATCTGATGAAGTCATGCCTTGGTGAACAAAGCGCGCCTCTGGTCCAACGATTTCTGCAAGGTGTGTTAGAAACGCGATTACATCGTGTTTTGTTACTGCTTCAATTTCGTCGATACGAGCAACATCAAAGTCTACATCGCCAGCTTTATCCCAAATGGCTTTAGCAGCACTTTTTGGTATTACTTTTAGTTTCGCAAGCGCATCACAAGCATGTGCTTCAATTTCGAACCAAATTTTGAATTTTTGTTGAGGTTCCCAAATGGCAACCATTTCAGGGCGAGAGTAACGCGGGATCATCTTTGTATCCTTAATGCTTTGTTGAGTGTGGCAGATTGTTGGCGCTGGCTAACACTCAATGCGAATCAACTCAATAGTTGCGCCCATAAAGTCGGTGCAAAGATGCTTTAATGTTGCAAGAAAATACAGGTAACGGTGTTTTACTACTCAATTGGTGCGGTGATTGCTAAATAACGCCCATCGGGGCCTTCAAAACCATAACTTCGTTTAAGAAGTAATATGGCGGCAACAGGCGGTCCGTTTTTAGGGTAATAAGTTACCAAATCTGCAAAACTATAATCTAAAGGACAGCCTCTGCTATTGGGAAGGGTTGCGCTATCTTTGTGAAGGACGCGTTTTTGTGTTCCAGAATTTGTGCTTAGAATTTGCGTAAGCTTAAAGCCCATAATATTATCAATGCCTGAGCAATTGGTTTTGGGGGTTGCTGGGTAATTTTCTAACTTATATTCTAATGGGCGCGCACCAGATGGAATGAAGGATCTTGGGTGGGCGCGAAAGCGTGATGGGTCTTCTTGAATTTCGGTATATCTATTCGTCGCCGCAACAAAGCCTTTTTGTCTAACGTTTTTAATAGAATGGAAGGCCAGTTTTAGGTTCTTATTTCTTGCTGCTGATAGACTGACATTTTCATCATTAATTTGAACGCGCCATGGTGAACCATCAACCCAGCGGTCTGTTTTTATATCTATGATGTAGATATTGGAGTAGGCAAAACCTGATCCATCTTGAACCCCAAATTCTTCAAAAGCGAATTTTGAACCGTCCTTAGAAAATCCTATTATCTCTCGCTCCGCAAAGTCACCGGCAAATGCGGTTTGGTTATAAATCAAAATAAATAAGGACGCATATATAATTGATTTTAGCATTGCTTTATCCCTTCTAAAGGTGAGTGTGCATAGTATGGGTAGCAATGAAGTCTAATTTATGATGTGTAATTTAGCACATATTAGCGAAGAAGCGGCGCTTTATTGAATGCTACCATTTTTTACAAAAACGTCACCGTTCCATGTGAATAAGGCATAAGGTGATATCGTATTCTCACCATTGTTTGAGAATTTAACATTGCCGTTGATTGTTTTGAAAGTCTTGGCATTTAATGACGATATTGTGTCTTGTTTGGATTCTCCAATCGCTTCAATTGCAACTTGCATCGCTGCATATCCACGATACATAAAATCTTCTGGTATGATGTCTTTAGCAATAAGGGCATCTGACAGTACTTTCGAACTGATTAACAACTGCGCGTCATTTCTTAAAATAGCAGTAACACCCTTTGGTGCGCGTTGTTTGTTTGGTAAAAATGGCAAGACGGATAATACTTCAGAGCCTGCAATATCAAGTTTGATCTTAAGGTCGCTCGCATTGCGCGCGATCATTGCAATGTCTTCAGCACCGCCACCGATGAATACTTTTCGTATGCCAGCTTTTTTCAAACGTCTTACTAATCTGGCTTGCGTAGATTGGGTGGGTCTAAATGTATCTGTAAAATGGGGTGAAAGGCCAATATCCGCCATTTGCAATCTAAAAGCATCGACCAATGTTCTGCCGTGGACTGTACCATCATCCACAATCGAAAAAGGCGAATTGATCCATAATTTTGACAGTTCTTTTGCCGCTGCAATTGCGGCGGCATTGTCTCCTGGCGATAATCTCCAAATATTCCATTCTTCACGCTCGCGGTCTTTGGTGAGTCGTTCAGATTGCGCGCCTGCAATTAAGATGGGTGTTTTGCTGTCGCGCAAAATATTTGCAGCCGCATAGCTAGGTTCGTTACATAAAAAACCTGTGACAATGTCTATATTACTTGTTGAAAATTCTGTTGCGACAAGTTCGCCTAAGTCTTTTTTGCAGCCGTCATCTAATACTTCTAATTCGATTGTGTCATGGGTGTGATGTTGAATTGCAATTCTTGCCCCAATTAAAAATTGTTCCCCTAATTTTTTAACCGTACCTGACAATGGAAGAGAGAGGCCAATACGGGCATTCTTGGCATGCGCAATTTTAGTTGAAAGGATTGCACCTAGTATAATCGTAAAACAAACTTTGAAGATGTAATGCAAATTGTAATTCCAATAATGTACTTGGTTGGGTTTTGGTTTGGTAAATAACTTACTGATACAAATTGTGTTGCGCAATGTATTTGAGATGAATATTTTATCGATAAAATTAATTATGGGTTTGTTGTATTTAAAAGATATAGCGTAGATAGAGTAGGCAGCTAAAGTATGATAAAAATTAAATAGCAATTTGAGTGTTATGTTGCGGTCTTTAAACTGCGAACATAAAAATGTGAAAGAAGAGTCTTGTTAGAAAAAAAGAAATTTACCTCGGATATTTATCGCGATTGCATGTCTCGTTTTGCAGGTACCGTAAACATAGTTACCACCGATGGAGAGGCAGGCAAACGAGGTGTTACGGTTTCTGCCGCAACATCTGTATCTGATGATCCGCCAAGTGTTCTAATCTGTCTCAATCAAGATCGAGTTGAAAATAGCTGGTTTGAGGAAAATGGGGTTTTTGCGATCAATACACTTTGCAAAGATCACGAAAAATTGGCTCGCGCATTTGCTGGGGAAGGGCATTTAGAAATGCCTGATAGATTTGAGTTGGCCGATTGGGAAACCATTATAACAGGTGCGCCTGTCTTGAAAGGTTCGCGGATGTCTTTGGATTGTAAAATCGTTGATGTGCAAAGAGTTGCTACGCATTTTGTAATTATTGGTGAGGTTATAGGCTATAACCTTGATAGCTTGGATCCGGCTTTGGTTTATTTAGATAGATCTTATAAATCAGTTTAACAAAGTATAATAACTTATTGTAATATAGCATTTTAATGTCTCTCTTAAAGTAAGGAATTATGTGTGAGTGACCCATTATTACAGGCGGAAAAGTGGATGCAAATGGGCAAGGAAGTTGTCGTTGCAACCGTGATTGATACATGGGAAGGGGCTCCCAATCGTATCGGTTCTCAATTGGTGGTTGATGAGAGTGGCGCGCATTTGGGTGCAGTTTCAGGTGGCTGTATTGAGCCAGAAATACTTTTAGAAGCTAAAAATATTATCATGACTGGCGAGCCAAAATTGCTTAAATTTGATGTTTCTAATAAGATTGCTTTAGAAAATGCTCTTGATTTCGGTGGGCACATTCAAGTTTATTTGGAGCGTGTAGGCTGATGGATCCTCAAAGTTTAAAGAAAATCAATGATGCGCTCAAGAACGAGCAAAGCGTAATTTTATTGACTGAAATATCTGAAAATTCTGGCGGCAGAGATAGGGTGATTTATCAAGGAGATAAATTGGCTGGCGAAATGGGAGAGGCGATTGACGCGGTATTTACATCGGGCAATTCTAGTATTACCAGACTAAATGAATCTGAGTTTTTTCTGAATTTATATCTTCCATGATTTTAAATGCAATCTCAGCTCTACATAAAGCCTAAACCTTTAAGGCTGGCGTGACCTTCTTTGCCGACTATTATGTGATCGTGAACCAAAATACCTAATGGTTCTAATACATCTATAATAGTTTTGGTCATTTCTATATCCGCTCTAGAGGGTGTCGGGTCACCAGAGGGGTGATTGTGAACTAATACGATAGCGGTCGCCGCCAGTTCTAAGGCGCGCTTTGCAACTTCTCTTGGGTATACTGGTGTGTGATCTATGGTGCCGGTTTGTTGAATCTCGTTTTTGATAAGTTTGTTCTTTTTATCTAGAAACAAAATGCGAAACATTTCTTTTTCTTCGAATGCCATTGAGGCCCTGCAATATTCTAAAACTTGTGACCAAGAGCTTAGCAATGTTCTTGAACCTATATTGCCATATGCCAGTGATAGGCCTGCCGCGTGGGTAAGCTTTAGGTCTAATGCAGCGGCATCGCCTATTCCTTTTATTTCGGTTAAGCGCTCTATAGGGGCCGATAAGACTTGCGCAAGTGAACCAAATTCGTTCAGCAGGTCTTTGGCAACAGGTTTGGTATCCATGCGAGGAAATGTGCGAAACAGCAGCATTTCTAATAATTCATATTCAGCTAAAGCGCTTGGACCTACTTCACGGAACTTAGTCCGCAATCTGTCTCTGTGGCCATGATAATGTGGCTTTTTAGACAAACTACTTTGTCTTTGTTCTTCTAGCCCTTTTAAGTTTTCAGCCATTTGCTTTTCCCCCGCAAAGCCCCACCTGTAATAATATTTCGTAACAACTTTTAGCCATATGGTGGCATAGTATAACCTGCAGGGGAAAGGGTAAATATATCACAACCCTCTTTTGTCACGCCAACAGAGTGTTCAAACTGAGCGGTTAAAGAGCGATCTCTGGTAACTGCTGTCCAGCCATCCCCTAAAACTTTGACACCGGGGCGACCCAAATTTATCATGGGTTCAATTGTGAAAATCATACCTTCTTTAAGTTCTATGCCTTCGCCTCTGCGCCCAAAATGTAAAATATTTGGTGCATCGTGGAAAAGCTTCCCCAAACCATGCCCACAAAAATCACGCACAACTGAGCAGCGTTGACTTTCTGCATATTCTTGAATGGCTGCGCCAATGTCGCCCGTTGTGTTGCCGGGTTTAACCTCTGCAATGCCTAACATCATAGCATCGTAAGTAACTTTGATTAGTCGGTCTGCCGCACGTTTGATTTCACCAATAACGTACATTCTAGAAGAATCGCCATGCCAACCATCAAGAACATATGTAACGTCAATGTTTACAATATCGCCATCTCTAAGAGGTTTGTCATTTGGTATGCCATGACACACAACATGATTAATAGAGGTGCAACATGATTTTGTATAACCGCGATAATTTAAGGTCGCTGGAGGTGCATTATGGGCCATGCCGTAGTCAAAAACGAATTTATCTATTTCGTTGGTCGTAACGCCAGGTTTTACAAGTTTAGCAAGCTCATCAAGACAATTTGCCGTAAGCTGGCAGGCGTGGCGCATTGCCTCAAAAGCTTCTGCGTTGTGCAGTTTAATTGTACCTGTATTTTTTTCTGGAGCTGTTTCAGCATCTATATAATTTTGCATGCTGCGTTATCGCTTTTTACAACAGATTTCGCAATAGCGACATGATAGCAAAATTGAAAAATTGCAATTTTTATGGCTCTAAAATTATCTCTACCAGTTTGTCGGGAAAAATACCCTCATTTGAGGCTTTGCATTGTATGCAAACCATTTCGACGCCAGCTAAATGGGCTTGAGTGAAGGCCGCAAAATATTTTGGATCAATATCTTTGGCAATAGCGAATTTATGACCATCGTCTCGTTGTGTAAGGAAAAGCATGATTGCGCGATGTCCATTTTGCACAACATTTATCAGCTCTTCTAAATGTTTTGTGCCGCGTTTTGTTACGCTATCTGGAAATTCATATAGTCCAGATTGGGGTGACGTTGACCTTATTAGGGTAACGCTTTTTACTTCTAAATAAATTAGATCATCATTTGGTGTCTTGATAAGGAAATCAATACGACTGTTCTTACCATATTTTTGTTCCGGGATAATTGTTGAGTGTTCTGGAATTGAACTTAAAATTCCAGCTTCAATGGCTTCACGTGCAATTTTATTGGCGATATTAGTATTCACGCCGACCAATGTTTTAGCCGGCGTTTTGTTGTTTTTATTATTTTCGATTTCTATTAATTCAAATGTGTAGGCCAGTTTTCTTTTTGGATTATCACTCTTAGATATCCAAATTTTACTGCCAGGTTTGTTTAATCCCAACATTGCCCCTGGGTTAGGGCAATGGACGGTTATTTCGCTATTATCTGGCAAAATCACGTCTGCTAGAAATCTTTTATAGCGTTTTATCAAAGTTGCAGAAAATAGTTGGGGGTGAAATTTCATTGTGTTGAATACGCACTTTAGTTGTCTGTGGACTTGTGTAGATGTAATAACTAATAATTATTGGTTTAGCACCGTATTAGCACCGTATTAGCACTGTAGTTGCAGGAGGGGAATTTGAAAAAAATATTATTTTCTCGCCCAGTGTTTCTTTTAGTAACAGTCTCAATGGTATTGGGGGCTTTTTTTCGCCAAGAATTGTATGCATTTCTACTTTCACCAGATGGTCTTTCATTGGCGAAAAGTGAAATTTGTGTGCTAAATGATAGCGATTTAGAGCCAATTGTTACAATTGATGTCGCAAAGGGCGCTACAAATATTAAACTGTTATTTATAGGCGAAGAGATTTGCTCTCCTTCACCAGAGAATGAAAGTTTAGGAACTATAAGAGTAAGCTTAGAAGACGGTGCGGGACCATTTTGTGAAATTGAAGCCGCATCCAATAAAAAATATGTGTTGTTGTCATATGATGGCAAACAGCAGTGTAAATGGGGTAGTAAATAATGTGGAAAATAGGTTTTGGGTTTGAGCGCGTTGGCTTGCTCGCCTTGCGGTTTCCGATTCTATTTAGTTTGGCGCTTATCTGTTTAACAGCCTTTACAGCATTTAATGCTTCAACTTTAAAATTTAATGGCAATATACTGGCAGTTCTTCCAAAAAGCTCTCCAGTTGTGGACCAATATTATAAGACATTAAGCGATTATCGAAATTTTTCGAGGGATGTAACCATCCTTGTTGAGGCCGAAAACCTTGCAAGTGTGGTAGGTCTTGATGCGCTTAGAGATTTGCAATTAGAATTGTCATTAGTAGAAGGGGTTGGCAGTGTCAGCTCAATTCTATCCGTGCCCGATTTCGACCCTGAAACAGGAGATTATAAAGATTGGTTTCCACTTGAAATAACGAGCGATGCAGAAGCTAAATCATTGTTAACTACTCTTGTTGCTAAATATCCTCAGGTTAAAAGCCTGTACTCTGAAAAGCGTAAAGTTGCAGTGTTAATTGCGGGGCTTGATATTGGAATACAAGACGATGACGTTGCTAGTATTAACTCTTTTTACGCGCTGAAGGCGGCCGCATTAAAGGCTGTTCCTGAAAACTTTAAAGTGTCATTTACTGGTCTTACGCCGATTGGTGCAACGATTAAGAAAGCGCTTGTAAGCGACCAAATTAAACTTACTGTATTTGGTATATTATTGGGCGCTGGTATTTCGTTTTTGATTTTTCGCAATTTTTTAGCGGCGCTTATCTGCGCAATGCCTCCTATATTTACTGCTTTATGGTCGATAGGTTTGTTTGCGTATTTTGGCGTCCAAGTAACGTTTCTAACAACTGTGCTGCCTATTCTCGCTCTTATACTTGCTTTTGCTGATGGCGTTTTTCTGTACTTTAGATGGCGTACTTCTAATTCTGAAAATACGGACTTGATTGGTAATTTGCGTAATTCTATCATACGAGTTGGGCCTGCTTGCGCTCTTACTTCCATTACGACTGCGCTGGCATTTCTCTCATTCCATTATGTGCAAAGTGATGTTTTAGATCAATTCGCGATAATGGGAGCAGGGGTTGTTCTGTTGGCCTTTGTTGCAGTTATCATTGGTATGCCGTTGGTTTTATATTGGTTTGTGAAGGTTGGTATTATTAAGCCAGTTCAAACGCCAAGGCCAAGTTTTCAAAATTTTGGTAAAAACTGGCGTGTGATTTCTTTAAGTAGGCCTGTTTTAATCTCTGCAATTGGATTGCTTTTGGTCTTTGCTTTAGGTTCCGTTCATAATCTAATTAAGCCAGAATATATTGTGACGGATTATGTTCCAAAACAAGAAGAGGTATATTACGCAGAAACTTTAGCAAATGATGTTATTGGCGGGCGCTCTATGTTGCTTGTGTCTGTGCCATTTGCTGATGATGACGGGTTTTCTAGTAAGGTAAATCGTACTAGATTGAGTGATGTTGAAGGTATTTTAATTCAGCGTTTTGATGCCGATCGCGTATTGTCAGCCAATAGC
This sequence comes from Hyphomicrobiales bacterium, assembly GCA_002400845.2. Lineage (GTDB taxonomy): Bacteria > Pseudomonadota > Alphaproteobacteria > Rhizobiales > Rhizobiaceae > Salaquimonas. Next base: position 7,094 of record NVRK02000018.1, on the reverse strand, counting down.
GTTCTTAAAACTATAAAAAATGAAGTCGCGCTTAAAAAAATTACAGACTTAATAAAATCTGGAGAATCTGGAACGAGATCGCAGCTGCTGTCGCGTGATGGAATGTCCGCTCTTATCTCAGTTAGAACTGCTTCTGATGCATCTGTGTCTCAGGTCGCAGAAGATATTTCTTGGATTAATGATAAAATTCAAAGTCTGCCTTACGGGAATTTAGTGACCATAAGTGGGTTTCCTGTTTTAATGTCCAGTGAGTTTACTGGCTTAATCAACCATTTAAGATCCAGTTTAATTATTGCGATCTTTTTGGGGATATTGATTGTTGGTATTGCTACACGTTCGCTATTTATTGCCATTGCGGCAATAACACCAAATTTACTTCCAGTCTTTGCGGTGCAATTTATATTGTATTTAAAAGGAGGCACGTTGAATTTGGCAGAAGTAATTTCTCTGATAATTGCATTTGGAATAGCAATTGATAATGCCGTACATTTAATTAATGTCTATCACGAAGAAAAGAGCTACGGTAAAGAAACTAGACATGCCCTTTCTGCTGCATTGGATGAGGTTGGGCCAGCATTGGCCGCAGGAACGGTTATAATTTGTACCAGCATACTTGTGACACAAATCTCTGTTCTTCCTGTTGCACCGGCATTGGGGCAATTAATCATTGTAACGTTGAGCGTTGCATTATTTGCCAATATAACCATTTTGCCTGCCAATATTTTGACACTTGAATATATTATTAAGTGGTGGAATAAAAAGTAAAACTTGATGTATTTAATTGGAGATTTTGGGTCGTGCGGCAATTAATTAGTTTAACAACTGTTTTTATTATAGCAGGTACTGTGTCGTCTTTAGCTGATACGAGTAAGGTTACGGATAAGGTAAAGAGCGTAAAGTCTACTACTTCTCAAGTTGCTTCACCTGTTGAAAATGTCCAAGAGCCACCATTTTTATCAGTCGATGACTTTCTACAAAAGATGGCTGGAAAATATTCTGGTAAGGGCGTTGCCGAAATTACTGGCAGTAAAGCAGATAAAATTTTGTGCAAAGTTGAAAATGTTTTTGATGATAAGCGTAGCGAATTAGTGCTCTCAGGTAATTGCGCCTCTGTAAAAGGTAAAAAAGCTGTTACGGGCAAAATTACACATGTAGGCGGCAAGCTAAGTGGTGCTTTAATGACTGGCGCAAATGTGGAAATTACAAAAAGCTTTGGCGCAATTGTTAAAGATAAGTTGGTTTTAACAACCTATGCATTTAACAATAAGACTGGAAAGTTGTCTAAGATGCGCCAAGAAATCTCACATACAAAAACTGGTATTTCGACGATATTTTATAGTTTTAATAATAAACAAGGAAAATATCAAAAAGTCGGCAATTTGAATTTGAAACGGCTATAAAAATAGCCGTTTCATTCGTTCTTCAATAACTTTGTATCGACTAGTAACCAAATGGTGTTTGATTGCGGCTTTTGCCGTCTAAATTGCGTTGACGACGCTCAAGATCTGCAAGCGAAGTAGATTTTGCTAGATAATCTTCATTTTGTTGTTGTTGAGACTTAGGCGCAGTGAATAATTTGTTTAGGAAGCTCATCTTCTTGTCCTTTTGTGCTTGTTGTGCTTGATAATTCTATAGTTGAACTTTTATCTGTTCTATTTGTTGTGCACCAGCGCTATTTTCGAATGGAAACCATGCAAAAAATGCATAGATACACATCAGTTAGGTTGAATATTACCTAGGCGCGACCTTAAATAGTAAATAATGATAATTTATCTAAAATAATCGCTTGCATATTGTGTTGAATAGGAGCAAGGATGTGGCGTTCGGGCATTTTTGCGAACATGAAGACGACTGGAAAGCCAAAGTACAAGCCGGTTGTGGTCACTTATTAATTGCCTATTTATAGGTAGCTTTTAATCCACACTCGCATAACAATGCGCACCAAACGCGCAATAAAATGTTTGGGTAGGATTTGAAATATAGTAGGTAACTGCTTTTTTTTGATTCACAGGTAAGCCTTTCTTCGACATTCACAAACGCCTGTGGTGGTTGCTCGCAACCAATAATAGTGCTGTGGTTAAATATTTAATTGCAGTTTTTTGTATCGAAACTAAAGAGAGATCAAGTCAATGACTGGTACTGTAAAATTCTTCAACATGGACAAAGGCTTCGGCTTCATTACACCTGACGACGGCGGCAAAGACGTGTTTGTACACATTTCTGCTGTTCAAGCTTCTGGCATGGACGGTCTTCAAGAAAACCAAAAGGTTAACTTTGAGACTGAAGAAGATATGCGCGGCAAAGGCCCTAAAGCTGTTAATCTATCAGCTGCATAATTATTTGCGTTTCATTATTTGAAACGCAACTGTAAAATTGAAAAAACCGACTTTCTATATGAAGGTCGGTTTTTTTATGTTTGGCAGTCGCTATTTTTGTTTTTTATTTTGGTTTATAAGCCTAAATCAAGTAAGGCTTTGATTGCAGACTTAGACGTATCAGCAACAATGCGACCAAGCTCTTGATCTCCTTTTAAAACCAAGAGTGTTGAGCGACGTGGAATATTGCGATCTGTGGTTACGGGATCATCCCCAAAAGTATCCCAGTCAACACGAATGAATGTCATCTTAGTTTTATAGTCTGGGTTCTCTTTAACAAGCTCATTGATTTTGCGTTCTTGAGCTTTGCATGTGATGCACCAAGTTGCTGAGTAATCAACAAATACAGTTTTGCCTTTTGCTAAAGAGCTTTTAATAAGGCCAGGTGTGTAAGCGACGAAGTTTTCGCCCGCAGTCGCTACATTTATGTGTGTAGCAGACAGTACACTTGATAGGGCTAGAAGTGTGGCAAATTTTAAAGCAGTTCTTCGTTTCATTTTAATCTCCGTATTTGTGATTGTGTATCAATAGCGAACCGATAGATCTTGTAGCCAGATTGGCATTGCATCTAACAGCAGTATTTCTAATGTTTGATAGAATTTTGTGAGGATTAGTAAGCCAACAATTATGAAGGCTATTCCCATAATGGGTTTGGATTTTTCTGCAATAAATTTCATTTTATCGCGTCTCGTAATAATGGCTTCTCTTGTGCCATAGGCTAGGGCCAAGATGACCGTGGAAATACCAAGAGAAAACGCCAGCATGATGGACGTGGCAAAAACTAGACTTTGTCCTTGGGAGGCTAGTGAAATTGCGCCGCCTATTGTGGGCCCAATGCAGGGCACCCATACCGCACCTAGAAGCCCACCACCTATAAATTGTTGTTTAAGGCTAGAGGTGTGGCTTTTATCATCTGTGTTTAATTTGTTGATATTAATATCTGCCTTGCTGGAAAGGCCTGCTGTTACTACAGCAAATTTTTCGCTAAATTTAGGCACGATTAAGATGATGCCAAACAGTATCATTATGGTGGCACCAATATTGGAAACTAGCTCTAAAGACACACCAATAGTTGGGCCAAGAACGGTTATGAATATTCCAAAGAATGTGAAGGTAAGCGACATGCCAGCGGCAAGCGCAACTGGGCCTAAACGATGTTCACTAACAGATGCTGCAAGCGCTATTGGTAAAACCGGCAACACGCATGGATTTATCAGTGTTAATAAACCAGCTATGTAGCCAAATAATAAATCCATTTTTAATTCCCCAATTAAGCTAACTTTGTTTAATTGGGTATTGCCAGTATTAGTATAACTAGCAAATAACGTTCTTGTTATTGGGGCTTGTTATTGGGGCTTGTTATTGGGGCTTGTTATTGGGGCTTGTTATTGGCGACTAGTTATTTGGGGTATAGGGCGCTTGTTATGGTCTAGGACTAAGCCGCATTGTAAGCCGCGTTGGTTAAATACCAATAAGTCGCGCCACAAATTGCGCTTAAAGCCAAGCCAAGCGTAAATGATATTTTGAAGAATTTAATGCCTTTTTGCCAGTCGGCAATTTTAGCATTTTTCATCATAGGAATAGACCAGCAAAACACAGTAAAGCTTATAAGGCCGAAAATTTTTATAAATAATAACATGGGCAATGCTTAATAGAGGCATAGAGCGAATGCAAGATTGTTGTTTATTTAATGTGATTGGTGGGTTAGCTTGGAGGCCATAAATTAATATAAGTTTGGAGGTTTCATTATGACGTTTGACGCAGCAATTCAATTGCAACCACAATGGGTTCAGGTTTGGCTCAATGTATTATTGTTCGGTGCGTTCTTTTTGCCTCTTACACTTTTTATATGGAAGCAAACACGGCTTACTGGTTTCATCACACTTGTGACCTCTGTACTGGGCGGTGTTGGTGTCACTTGGCTGTATGACCAAATGGGCTATGTTAAATTACTGGGCTTGCCGCATGTCATTTTTTGGACGCCGATTGTGTTCTATTTGTATCGCCAGATTAAACACGCCGATGTGCCTGTATGGCCCAAGCGTATTATGGTTGTTATCGCGCTAACGATAGTAATCTCACTGGTGTTTGATTATGCAGATGTGGCGCGTTGGTTGCTTGGCGAACGTCAAAGCTTTGCTTAAAAGCTTCGCTTTAAATTTTTGATTAGCTATTTTGATGAGTCGTTTTGGTGTGGCGCTTGGTTTAGGAGCGTCCCTTAAAAAATCACCTTAAAAATTTTACTTAAACGCTGGCCCAATCGATGGTTGATTTTAGCCGATTTTGCCAAATCTAAAGTAGGGCGATGCATAAGATACATTAACGCCCCATGCGGTCTGCGTGCCTTCACCTATTGTGGCGCTTGTAGTGGCGCTGGCCTTTGTCAACTCTGCCTTTAGTAATTCCTCTAGGTCGTCGATCAGCTTTTGCGTCCATGCTTCATCGCGGCTGTCTTTAGTCAGCAGCGCTAATTCCATGTAGCAATGTGTGTATTGAAATTGTTGCGCTGGATACGCGCGTGCCTTACATGCACCTGTTCCTGCATCATGCGCCTTGACTGTGTCTTCTACTGCTTTGAAAAGTTTTTTGGTGTCGATGTTTAAGTCAGCAGAATATTTAAGATCTAGGTTTGGCATGAAGTGGTCCCGAGATTGCGATGAAGTTTGTGTGCCAGTTTTGCATTAGGGATGGCGCAAAGGCAAGGGAAAATGCGGGGGAGGTGCGTTGATACTATCGACCCTTCGACAGGCTCAGGGTGAGGTGAATGGGGAGCCGTATTAGTTTTAAACATCATGCTGAGCTCGTCGAAGTATAAGGCTGAAAGAAGGTAGCATAGTTTGTTGCAAAATTCGACGGATGCTTTTGGTTGAATGCGGAGGTCTAGGAAAACACCCTCATGCTGAGCCTGTCGAAGTATAGGGTGATATTTATTTCTGTCGATTTTTAGATAACATAGGTAGCGCCTCGTAATTCAAAGCAATAAGTGCCTGCTTCTTTTTTCTATTCCAGCCTTTAATTTGTTGTTCTCGATTGATTGCATCCGTTAGGCGCTCATAGGTTTCCATAAATACCAATTTTACTGGCAGTCGTTTTGTTGTGTAGCCTTTGTAAACGCCTTCATTATGCTCCCAAACCCTAGCTTCAATATCTTGTTTGGTGATGCCCGTGTAATACGAACCATCAGCGCACTCTAAAATATAAACCGTTGCTTCCATGACGTTCTCAAATAGTGAGTATACTAAATGGAATTAGATAAAGGTCAAATATGGGTGGTGTGGACCTATTTTTTCACGGGCATTCACCCCGTCCTTCGACAGGCTCAGGATGAGGTGAATGGGGTAGCTTTCAACCTAACCCTCATGCTGAGCTTGTCGAAGCATAGGTGTGCGGTTGCTATAACTTGTTCTTAATCTTGAGTCTGTCAATGGATTAACTCGAGAAGCGCACTTTCTCTACGTCTCATCCTGAGCCTGTCGAAGGATCGAGGCCTCAATCAACAAAAACGGTATGGTTCCTCTGCCATAGTGGGAGATGCACGCTGTGTTTATTATGAGGATGATAATGGAGGTAGCATCCTCGGACTTGATCCGAGGATCCATTCCCTGAAGTAGACAGCCTTAACAGTGTTTTATTCTGTGGGTGTTTCCTCTTTTCCTACTTCATCCTTGGCGCGTACTTCTGCTACCATTCCAGGAATAGTATATATATATGTTAGTAGTGCCTGAGCATACTCTGCGATTTTTCGAGCGTCATCTTCAGTGTATGGCTCTTCTTCATGTGAAGCATCATTACCTTCATTTTTTAATACGTATGCTAATTCAGCAAGTGCTTTTGTTAGTAAATTGTGTTTCTCAAGTTCCTCTATTCTGAAATGTAGCGGTTTTTTCAGTAACCGTTCTTGTTCTTCTTCTCTCGTTTCAAATTCCGTACGCACCATATCTTTTGTTGCCACATCGAGTGTTTTTCGTGCCATTGTTCCAGCGGCATCCCAATTGGATGATGTTATATTGGATATTGCTTGTTGGTATGGAATTAATACTTTATCAGGTACAAATTTAGGTTCATCGAATGCTGTCTCTTTTGGGTAATGATTTGTGTATTTAAATCCAAAGTTCTTTGGATCACCATGCTTTTTACTCCAAATATCTATACTGGGAGTGTTCTTGCCATTATACAGATAAACTGCTGAAATGGTTTGTCGACAGTTCCCACAACTCATGAATACCCAATCTTCATAACTATGATTATATGACATTGGGTTATATGATTCAAGACGCCTGAATTGCCCCTCTGCTTGAAAGCCACTTTTCTTGGTTCCGCAATATGGGCAATCAATTTGTGCAATAATTGGCATTAAAATTCTCTCTTTTAAAAAACCGCCCAATTTATTAAATTGAGCGGTTGAAATTACTTCTTTAAACCTTGTGCGTCATTCACTCGACCCTTCGACAGGCTCAGGGTGAATGTGTTGCCCCGAGCGGTTTGTTGTTTCCAAATTTGTCGGGGGTTCAAGTCCCTCCCAGCCACTCCCTACGAACACCCACTCGTAGAGCCGCAAGTATCACACTTCTCGCAAGTGCCGTTACGCACCATCGTGAAGTTGCCGCACTCGCCGCACGAGTTGCCAGTATAGCCTTGCATCAATGATTTTTTGCGTTGAACTTCAGCGCTCATAACGGGTGGCGTATCTGTTGCATCAGCGATTTTTTCAATCATGTC
>NVRK02000017.1 GCA_002400845.2 Hyphomicrobiales bacterium | reverse complement strand
TTGAAGATTGGACCAAGTCTGGTTTTGGATATTCCGTTAGTTATAATACGATTGATAGCCGAACCACACCGCGTGAAGGCTTTTTGTTGTCGCTCAGCCAAACTGCATTTGGTGCAGGTGGAGACGCAAGTTACCTTTCGACCAATGCTCAAGCAATTGCATACACACCACTTGTAGAAGACTATGACATAATTGGTATGTTGCGCGCGCGCGGCGGTATAAACATGGCCTTTGAAGACAACGGCTACAGAGCATTGGATAATTTCCGTCAGGGCGGTAAAGCAATCCGTGGCTTTGAGAATAATGGTTTTGGTCCACGCGATGCTGTAACAGGCGATGCATTGGGCGGTCAGTATTTTTGGAATGCAACAGCAGAGGTTAATTTCCCTGCACCGTTCCTACCTGAATCACTGGGCATTCGTGGCGCGATTTTTGCGGATGCAGGTGTGCTGGGTGGCACTGATGACATTTCTAAAGCGGCTATAGCGACAGCAGGCAGCTCAATCTTCGCAAATGGCGATGCCATACGTGCTTCATATGGCGCTTCTGTTATTTGGAACTCACCATTTGGACCATTACGCTTTGATTATGCTGAACCAATTCAGTCTGAAAGTTATGATAAAATCAGAAACTTCTCATTTGGTGTCAGCACTTCTTTCTAATAATTTTCAAAATTATAAAGTACTTTGGGGGCCGTGTTGCCCCCATTAATTTATCACCTACACACTCTCGTAATTGGTAAGTGATTTTGTAAGCAACTTTGTATCTGCGGATTAATATCAACCAATGGTCAGCCAACCAATTATCAGTTAAGAGTTATATATGAGTAACCATTCATTTTTCAAAATCACACCAACCTTATTGTCAGCAATTGCAGATGATACTGATTGTAAAATTGAAAATGCAAAATTTATTGATGGTATTCTTATTAAAGGTGCAGGCCCGTTAGAAGACACAGATAAAGACTGTATTTCTTTCATTGATAATCCAAAATACGTTAAATATTTAGCTGATACAAAAGCTGCGGCAGTATTTTGTTCTCCTAAATTACTGGATAAGATACCTAACCATATTACTGCCTTGGTAAACAATCAGCCCTACAAGGCTTACGCAAAAACACTCTCAATGCTCTACCCAACAGCTGGAAAACCTGAACCTATTACTGGCGAAACAGGCATTTCAAAAAATGCTTATATATCAAAAGAAGTAACGCTTGAAGATGACGTTTTAATCGAAGCTGGCTGTATCATTGGGCAAGGCGCTAGCATTGGTGCAGGAAGTCAAATTTTGGCCAATGCAGTCATCGGTAAAAACGTAAAAATTGGACGTAACTCTACGATTGGCTCAAATGCATGTGTATCGCATTCATTTGTTGGCGATGATGTTATCATTCATACGGGCGTAAAAATTGGACAAGATGGCTTTGGTTTTGCAATGGGGCCTGGCGGTCATGAAAAAGTTGCACAAATTGGCCGTGTGATTATTCAAGATAAAGTTGAGATTGGTGCAAATACCACAATAGACCGCGGCTCTAATCGAGATACAATTATCGGTGAGGGCACTAAAATAGATAACTTAGTGCAAATTGGGCATAATGTTGTAATTGGTCAGCATTGTATTATTGTCGGACTTGCAGGGATTGCAGGAAGTGCAACCTTAGGTGATTATGTTGTTGTTGCTGGTCAAGCGGGTATTGTAGGGCACATAACTATTGGTAGTGGCGCACAAATAGGGGGTGGTTCAGGTGTTAATTTTGATCTAAAGCCTGGCGAAAAAGTAATTGGTTATCCAGCCCAGCCCTTTAAACAGTGGGTGAAAATGAATATGATGCTAAAGTCCATGATGGCAAATAAAAAGAAAGATAGAGACTCGAAATGAGTGATTTACAGTCTATAGAAAACATTGAAGTTACAGAGCTTTTTAAATTACTGCCACATCGTTATCCTTTTTTGATGATTGATAAAATTATTAACATTGAGACAGATGTTAAAGCTGTTGGCATTAAAAATGTGACGGTAAATGAACCCCATTTTACAGGGCATTTTCCAAATGAGCCAATCATGCCTGGCGTGTTGATTGTTGAAGCTATGGCCCAAACTGCAGGCGCAGTATGTGCGAAACACAATTCTGCCGAAGAACAAAAACTAGTATACTTTATGACAATTGATAATGCACGCTTTAGACAACCTGTTGTCCCTGGCGATGTACTAGAATTACATGTGACCAAAACCAAACAGCGTGGCAATATTTTTAAATATGATTGCGTAGCAATCGTAGACGGCAAAAAAGTTGCAGAAGCCAAAATTGGCGCAATGATGGTAGATCAAGAGAATAACGCATAATATGAGCAATAAAATACACCCATCTGCTGTTGTTGAAAGCGGCGCTGAAATAGGATCTGGCGTAGTTGTAGGACCGTTTTGCCATGTCGGTTCTAATGTTGTTCTTGGAGATAATGTACAATTATTGTCTCATGTCGTTGTTGCTGGTCACACGACTATTGGCGCAGGAACACGTATTTTTCCATTCGCATCAATAGGACATGAACCGCAAGACCTTAAATATAAGGGCGAAAAAACCACACTCACAATTGGTGCAAACTGTATGATACGCGAAGGCGTAACCATGAACCCAGGCACTGCTGGCGACGAAGGTAAAACTATCATTGGCGATAACGGTGTATTTCTTGCAAATGCGCATGTGGCACATGATTGCGTAATTGGTAATAACGTTATTTTTTCAAATGCAGTAATGGTAGCAGGCCACTGTAAAGTTGGTGATAATGTTATTATGGGCGGCGGCGCTGGCGTGCACCAATTTTGCCGTATTGGTAATAATGCTTTTATTGGTGGCATGGCTGGTCTTGAAAATGATGTCATTCCATTTGGAATTGCACTCGGCAATAGAGCATATCTGGGCGGTTTGAACCTTGTTGGCATGAAACGCGCCAACATTGAAAGAGAAAGTATACACAGCACCAGAGCGGCTTTTAAATATATTTTTTCTGGTGACCAAACCGTTGTCGAAGCAATAAACAGCCTTGATAGTAAATTAGCCAATGATAAAATAGTTGCAAGTATTGTTGAGTTCATAAAAGCTGGGGCTGATCGTTCACTTTGTACACCGCGATCTAAAGACGATATTGGTTAAACCTAAACCAAAAACTGATATTAACAATGGTGGTGCAAACATCGCCATTATTGCTGGCAATGGTGTTTTGCCAATCTACATTCGTGATGAATTAATTTCTTCTGGTCAAAAGCCTATACTCATTGGTGTTGATAATGAGATAAATCCAAAATTAGTTAAACATGCCGATGCTGTACTTACTTTTGGGCAAGTTGGAAAACTATTTGAGCTATTAACTGCAAATAATGTGGATCGTGTTATTTTTGCAGGCGGTATAACCAAACGTCCTGATTATAAAAAATTGAAATTAGATTTTCTAACCATCAAAGAAATGCCACGTCTATTGAAAATTGTATTTGGCGGCGATAATTCTGTCCTCACTAAAATTTCAACATATTTTGAAACACACGATATTAAAGTCGTTGGTTCTCACGAAATTGCACCAAATCTCATAGCTCAAAATGGTGTTATTGCGGGTAAATTCTCAAAACGCACTGCAATGCCAACCATTAAATTAGCGGTTACTGCGGCAAAAACTATTGGCGCAATAGATGTAGGACAAGCTGCAATTGCAGAAGATGGAAGGGTAGTCGCATTAGAGGCGTTAGAAGGCACAGATGCAATGTTAAACCGTGTTGTAGACCTAAGAAAAGCTGGCAGACTTAATGCAAATCCCAAAATGGGAATACTTGCAAAAATGATAAAGCCAGAACAGGATATGCGCGCAGATCTTCCAGCCATTGGCCCCAAAACTGTCGCCATGGCAGCCAAAGCTGGCTTAAAGGGGATTGTTATAGAATCTGGCAAATCACTTATTTTAGACCGCGAAGCGACAGTTAAAAAAGCCGAATCGTTGAATATCTTTATTTATGGATATGATTATGAAGCCAGTAACTAAAAAACCTTTACGCATATATTTTGTTATAGGCGAAGTGTCAGGCGATACTTTGGGCATCGAGTTATTAAATGGCTTTAAAGCACTAAATGTTGAAGTGGAGCCTTTGGGCATTGGTGGCCCAAAAATGCAGGCTAGGGGACTTAACTCTCTTTTTGATATCAGCGAAATTGCCGTTATGGGGCTTTCTGGCGTTGTTATTAAATTGCCTAATATTTTAATACGTGCTCGCAACGTTGCTAAAGATATTATCGATAAAAAGCCAGATGCGATTATTTTAATTGATAGTCCTGAATTTGCTAAACAAGTAGCAAAACGTGTTAAAAAAACAATACCCAATGTTCCTGTGATTAAATATGTTTGCCCAAGTGTATGGGCATGGCGTCAACATCGCGCAAAATCGATGAAAAATTACATCGATCATATTTTAGCAATCTTACCCTTTGAGCCAGAGTTGTTACGAAAATTAGAGGGACCAAATGCAACATATGTTGGCCATCCATTGGCCAGATTAGCAGGCAAAGTTACGGTTAAAGACAAGCAAAAACCTAACGACATTCCAAATGTTTTGCTATTGCCAGGTTCAAGACGTGGTGAAATATCTAGGCTGTTACCAGTCTTAAAAGATACGGTTTCTCAGCTAGAAAAGCGCGGGAATAAATACAATTATATTCTGCCAGCAGTGCCGCATTTGGTCGATGAAATTCGTATCGAAACAGATAGTTGGCCTCAACAAATTAAAATTATTGAAGGCGAAGAAGCAAAACTTAAGGCTTTTGCAAAAGCAGATTTAGCCATTGCCACATCTGGTACTGCGATCTTAGAACTTGCTATGTATATGATCCCTTGCATCTCGATCTATAAATTGGACAAGGCGCTCAACGCAATTCGCTTTATCATCAAAGCTTGGACGGCCGCATTACCAAATTTGATCGCTGATAAAGTCATTATTCCAGAACGCTTTAATGAATATGCACACCCAGAATACATTGCCCGTCTTGCTGAAAGTCTGGTCGTTAGTGGTCCAGAGCGCAACGCGCAATTACAAGGGTTTAAATTGGTACATCAACGCATGAAGCAAAAGCAAGATCCGGCACATATTGCTGCAAGTACGATTTTAAAACTCATTAAATGATTTATAAAATGAAATTTACATACAAAAAAGCGCGATCATTGCTGACCGCGCTTAATGTTTTTCAAACTGTAAAATAATTTATTTACGTTCATTCTCAGGAACGTAATCACGTGATTTTTCGCCTGTGTAAAGTTGACGAGGACGACCAATACGTTGTTTTGGATCTTCGATCATTTCTTTCCATTGAGCAATCCAACCAACTGTACGCGCAGTTGTAAACAGCACAGTAAACATAGTTGTTGGGAACCCAAGCGCACGAAGCGTAAGGCCAGAATAAAAATCGATATTTGGATATAGTTTTTTCTCAATGAAGTAAGGGTCTGTCAGAGCAATTTTTTCAAGTTCCATCGCAACTTCAAGAAGCGGGTCATCTTTAATGCCTAATTCAGCAAGCACTTCATGTGTAACTTGTTGCATGATACGAGCGCGAGGATCGTAGTTTTTATAAACACGGTGACCAAAGCCCATCAAACGGAATGGATCGCTCTTATCTTTAGCTCTAGCAACATATTCAGGGATTTTATCTACAGTTCCAATTTCTTCCAGCATGTTAAGTGCCGCTTCATTAGCACCGCCATGAGCAGGGCCCCAAAGACACGCAATACCAGCCGCAATACAAGCAAATGGATTTGCACCAGATGAACCAGCAAGACGTACTGTTGACGTAGATGCGTTTTGTTCGTGATCCGCATGAAGTATGAAAATCGTATCCATTGCTTTAGCAAGAACTGGATTAACTTTATATTCTTCAGCAGGTACTGAGAAACACATTTTCAAGAAGTTAGACGCATAGTCTAATTTATTGTCTGGATAAACAAATGGCTGACCAATGTGATATTTATAAGCCATCGCCGCAATAGTTGGCATTTTTGCGATCATACGAAGTGACGCAATCATACGTTGTTTTTCATCAGAGATGTCTGTTGAATCGTGATAGAACGCAGACAAGGCACCAACAACACCACACATAATTGCCATAGGATGTGCATCGCGGCGGAAACCAGCAAACAGTCTATGCATTTGCTCATGCACCATTGTGTGACGTGTTACACGTTCGCGAAAATCATCACTTTCTGCTTTTGTTGGTAAATGACCATATAAAAGCAAATAACAAGTTTCTAAAAAGTCACCTTGTTCAGCCAATTGTTCGATAGGATAGCCACGGTGCAATAACACGCCTTTACCACCATCAATATATGTAATGTCACTTTCGCAAGAAGCAGTAGAGGTAAAGCCTGGGTCAAATGTAAATGCACCAGTTGTGCTGTATAATTTGCTGATGTCTATAACATCTGGTCCTACAGAAGGAGAATATACAGGGAAGTCATAGCTTTTGCCCTCAAAGTTTAGCGTCGCTTTTTTTTCTGTCATATATATATCCTCTTCAGTATAATAATTTTAGTATGCAAAAGTCATTGCCTACCCGCAAAGGAAGCTCGTAGCTGCCTAATAATTCTTTTGAATGCTCATGCAAGAATTTCGCACAAAATCAGAAACGCTAATTCCTTAGAATTGCGCTACCCTTTTGGTAAACGATTTGTTTCAAATACTCAAGTTAGACTAAGGTTATTGAAGATAAAATTACGCAATAAATGATAAAAATTGAACATAGTAACTAACATGCCCAAAATATAAGCACTATTTTTACTGTTTAGATCAAAAAATTAGAATCATTACTAAACTTGATCTTTAAGCCGAGCAATTACTTCTTCTTTACTTAGAATTGCTAAAACATCAAAAACCCCTGGTGCTTTTGTTCTTCCTGTAAGAGCAGAGCGTAATGGTTGTGCAATTTTTCCAAGTTTTAAATCTTCTTTATCAGCGACATCACGAATCACCTGTTCAATTGCATCATGCGACCAATCAGATAAAGCTTCCAAAGCTGGTAAAACTTTACTAATGGCATCAGCGCCACCGTTAGACAAAATATTTGCTGCCTTTTCTTCTAATTTAAGAGGGCGTTCTGCAAATAGAAAATGCGCACCATCGGCTAATTCAATCAAAGATTTTGCACGCTCCTTAAGCATTGGCATTGCTTTAATTAATTTTGCCTTGCCAGCTTCATCAAGCTTTCCGCTTGCAGCAAATTCACCTTCAAACTCAGGCAATGAAAGCGCAAGTTGATCTGCTAAAAACGCATCATCGCTATTACGAATATAATGGCCGTTTAAATTATCTAATTTACTAAAATCAAATTTTGCAGCACCTTTGCCCATGCCATCAAAACCAAACCATTCAATCATTTGCTCTTCGCTCATGATCTCATCATCGCCATGCGACCACCCCAAGCGAACCAAATAATTACGCAATGCAGCAGGCAAATACCCAAGTGCTCTATAAGCTTCAGCACCCAATGCGCCATGACGTTTAGAAAGTTTAGCGCCATCTGCACCATGAATAAGCGGAATATGCGCCATCACTGGCTCGTCCCATTTCAAAGCTTTGTAAATCAACGCCTGACGCGCTGCATTGGTAAGGTGATCGTCACCACGTATAACATGAGTAACACCCATATCATGATCGTCAACAACAACAGCCAGCATATAAGTTGGATTGCCATCAGAACGTAACAAAATCATATCGTCTAAGTCTTTATTGGCAAATTTAACATCTCCTTGAACCTGATCGCGAATAATTGTGTCGCCTTCATTGGGTGTTTTAAGACGAATAACACCATTCACACCAGCTGGAGCCTCTAAAGGATGGCGGTCGCGCCAACGCCCATCATAACTTGCTTGGCGACCTTCTTCTCTTGCCTTTTCGCGCATAGTAGAAAGTTCTTCAGGTGTTGCATAACAATAATAAGCATTGCCACTCGCTACCATTTGTTTAGCGACTTCACGGTGGCGATCAGCACGCTCATGTTGCGAATAAGCTTCGCCATCCCATAGTATACCAAGCCATGACAACCCATCTTTTAATGCGTCTACAGCGGTTTCTGTTGAGCGCTCACGATCTGTATCTTCAATCCGAAGCAACATTTTTCCGCCATTTGCTTTCGCATAAAGCCAGTTAAACAATGCCGTTCTAGCACCGCCTATGTGTAAATACCCTGTAGGGGAAGGCGCAAAACGAGTAACGATAGTTTTGGATTGATTGGACATTACGGTCTTTCTTACTGTCATAATAAATAGTTGTATTAGATATATCACGATAAGCTGTCGTAACATCATCTAAACAATTGGTAAAAATAGAAATGTTGATGTAGCATACAAACAGCTGGTTACAAGAGTGAGATTGGCGGTGAGATTGGTTTTGTGTTCTGTTACCCATAAATCTTGCAGAAATTACGAAGCATTCTCACCCAACTCATACACCCACACAGTACTGGCTTTTTAGTTATGCGTAATGACAGGTTTCAAGCTAGAGCAATGTAACTTGAACATATGTTTTAAGGTGGGAAATGTCTGACAGGGACAACAATACATCCAACAGTAATGAGAGTGAAAACAATTGGGTGTTTTCACCAAAGACACAAGCGCGTGAAGAATTAGAAGATGAACAAACATCAGTCCGCAATACGAAAGAATTACAAACATCAAATATTATTGATAATTTAAATATAAAATTACTAGATAACGAAGAAAATTCTAGCAGTGAATTATCACATCGTTTTGATGTAAATCCCCCAACAAAAGTATCTTCCATAAAATTAAGATTTGAATTAGCCATAGATAATTCAAAAGATTGGATAATAACCCAACTTGTATTAGAACGGGACCAAGGCAACTTTATAAATATTGCACCTATATTTTTAGGTTTAGGTATTTGGATTTATTTCACGATTGCATTTGAACCCATATTATCAGTTTTAATTGCTACATTAATCGTAGCAATATTAGCGATTTACAAATTTAAGTCACGCGGGGCCTTATTCCATTCTACCGTTATCACCGCTCTTGTTTTGGCTGGCATGACAGCCGCACAATGGCAGGTAAAAAGAGCGCAAATGGAAGTGCCAAGCACGCAGATAACCTCAAAAATCCAAGGCCTTGTACTTTCCGTAGATAAAAACACACGCGGATCACCACGTTATTTAATCAGACCAACGTATATTGAAAAATTACAGGGACATAAATTACCAAAACGAATACGTCTTTCAACGTTAAAAAAATATAAAAAGTTTAGACCCGGAGATACAATTTCTGGATTAACAAGACTAAGCCCACTCTCTGGCCCAGCGTATCCAGGTGGTTATGATTTTGCATTCTTTGCTTGGTTCAAAGGCCATGCAATGTCAGGTTTTTTCATGGGCGAACCAAATAAGTCAGACTTACCTATAATAACAAGCAAGCTGGAAAAAATAAATATTGTAATTGCAAATTTGAGAGCTTCAGTTGGACAACGCGTTAGGGCAGGCATCAAGGGTGAACCGGGTGATTTAGCCGTTGCATTGATAACAGGTGATAGATCTGGCTTATCAAGAAAAACACAGGAAAGTTTAAGAAAATCGGGTCTTGCGCATATTTTAGCAATTTCGGGATTGCATATGGCATTGGTAACGCTAACCATGGTTTGGTTAGTTAGAAGTGTACTACTATTAATTCCAGAATTGTCGAACAAGTACCCAATTAAAAAATGGGCCATAGGCATCGGTTTTCTCATAGCTACTTTTTATTTATTCCTATCAGGTAATGCGATAGCGACGCAGCGTGCTTGGATTATGATTTCAATCATGATGCTAGCAAGCTTATTAGATAGACCTGCCATTACCATTAGAAGTGTAGCAGTAGCGGCATTCATAATCTTATTGTTATTTCCAGCCAGCTTATTTTCACCTGGTTTTCAAATGTCTTTTGCAGCAGTAGTCGCACTCGTTTCCATTTATAGGATTTGGACAAAGTACCAACAAAACAAAATGAACATACGAAAAGACCGTGGTCTTATACTAAATACGATCGGCTCCACAATTCGTTATGGCGTTGGGTTATCATTTACAAGTTTAATAGCAGGGACAGCGACAGCATTTTTTGCAGCATGGCATTTCCATCGAATAGCGCCATTAGGATTCATAGCAAATTTGGGAGCGATGCCAATTGTTTCAGTCTTAGTAATGCCGCTCGCCTTAGCATCCGTTCTACTGATGCCTTATGGGCTTGAGAGCGTAACATTGGTACCACTTGGATTAGCGATTGAAGCCGTAGTTTGGGTATCAGAAAAGACAAACTCAATACCCATTAATTTTAATACCGGCATTCAACCAAAATCAATGTTATTCGCAAGTTTAACAATATTAGGAACAGCGCTACTACCCATTGGAAAGTTACGTTATTTTTCAATTGTTCCAATTTTTATATTTATATTTATCACAACGCAGACAATTCAAATTCCTCATTTATTAATTGCCCAAGATGGTAGGACAATTGCAGCCGCAACCAATTTAATAAACAATGATTTATCAAATAAAAAGAATTCACAACAACAATTTAACACAAAAAAAGGTGAGGGCGCACTTACGTTATTATACCCTAGGAGAAATAAATTCGTTAGCCAAATTTGGTTGAAAGCATATTCTGGAGGTATTGATGGCGGAAAACGCAATGAATCCCTAGCACCATCCAAAAACAGAACAAAATATTGTGACAAAGAGCAATGTAAATTTTTGCTAGGTAAAACATCTGTCTATATAATTTACAATCCAAAGCTAATTTCAAATGCATGTGAACATGCAGACATATTAGCAGCGCCTAGACTATGGTATGTGCGTTGTAAATCTAGAACGCCAAAAATAATTTTAAAACGTCAAGACTTCGAAAAAAATGGATCCCATGCAATTTGGTTGTCAGCAAAAGGTGATGATAACGACATTACAAATGGGGATAAAGAAGTAATTGAGATTGAAATAAAAACAGCATGGCACCCTGTTAAAATTGCACCAACGCCTACCCAATATGTTGAACCCAATAACAATCCAAACGAAGATTTTATAAGCAACCAGAACAGCACCCGTAGGCCATGGTTAAGGCGTTACGAAATGCAAAAAAGTACCTATAAGAAGGTTACAAAAAACAGAAAAGAAAAAACAATTATTCAAAGCTCAGATAGCAACTCATCTAGTTCAAATTGATTTTTATCAAGCAATCAGAATCAATATTCTCTAATTAGGCCAATCAATTTCCCCTGAACCTTAACGCGGTCAGGTGTAAATATACGCGTTTCATAAGCAGGGTTTGCAGCTTCTAGTGAAATTTTACCATTTTCTTTTCTAAACTTCTTCAAAGTTGCTTCTTCATCATCGACAAGCGCAACAACAATATCGCCTAACTCAGCACTCTCTGTTCTCTTAATGATGACAGTATCACCATTCAAAATGCCTGCATTAATCATAGAATCACCTTGAACTTCCAAAGCAAAATGATCTCCAACGCCAATCATACTAGGGGGAACTGTAATAGCGTGCGTTACATCTTGAATAGCAGAAATCGGAACGCCAGCAGCAATGCGGCCCATAACAGGTATCTCCAATGACGGGATCGTATCATTGGCAGGAGGCGTGCCATTATCTCTAAACGAACCACCTGCAATACTCGCTAAATGCGGTGCATCAGATGCGTTGGAATTGCCGACGCCATACCGCGCAGACAAACCGCCACGATTGATAGTAGCACTACCATCCGATGCATCCCTAGAAACGCCCCCCTGAATAACACTAGGATGAAATCCACTAGATTTTGTATTGTTTACATATCCATCAGGTAATTTAATAACCTCTAAAGCGCGCGCTCTGTTTGGCAAACGTCTAATAAAACCGCGCTCTTCAAGCGCTGTTATCAAGCGATGGATTCCCGATTTAGACTTTAAAGATAATGCAACCTTCATCTCTTCAAAAGAGGGGGGAATGCCTTCTTCTTGCAGCTTATTATGGATAAGTAACAATAGCTCTTGCTGTTTACGAGTAAGCATATTTCAAAACCTCTTCCACCTTAATAAACCACAGATATAAACACAGATAATATTTGCAAGTCGAAATAATTGCAGAAATAACAAATTCAACCATACGCATACTTGCATACATGTTCTTTGATTGTTCTGCAAGCGTTCTTTTTTTATATTCTATTTATTCTTCTTAAGGCAATAAGGTCAGGTCTTATGTTAAAGCCAATCCATCGTGATAAATATCTGGCGTGATAAATATCTAATTTATCCCATTTGCGCGCTGAACGGCACGTATATAAACTATAATATCTTGCACCTCGGTTTTTTTAATACCTGTAACAGGCGGCATATTTCCAAATGGCCAATGGTGAGATCTTACACCACGTTCAGCTGCATAATAAAATGCAATGTCTCCATGATGGCTCGGTTCGTATATTTTATGAATCAAGGGAGGTGCTACTCCTTTTTGGCCTGCGCCACCAATGCCATGACAGGCAGCACAATACTTTAAAAATTTGTCTTCGCCACTTTTTTCAATTTTTGAAAGATCTGGTATAATGACATCAACCATCGAGCTGTCAATAACAGGGCCCTCCCCAGCATTTTCGTTTTTTGTAATACTCGCAGTATTTGAACCATTCAGTGTATAAATTACACCAATAACAATAAATCCAATCACAGCGCCCAATATAGTACTATTCTTAATAACCATTGATTCCCAACCTCCTTAAAGAATATTATCCATTCCTACGACTTCCACCCACTGTAGAGTCAAGACACCCTCAAAATAAACTTTAGATTCTGCATAGATAAGTGATTCTTTAAATCCATTTTGTGGATGCAAAATACAACACTCTCATGATTCTTAGCTTTTACGATTAAAGATAGATTGCCATCTGTAAAATTGCTTAGAAAGAGAACAAAATATAAACAAAATTAAAATAAGTAGTTATTTCAATAAGTTAATAGCATTTACAAAAGAGAACAAAAAAGGTACAAATGAGTATATTAAAAGCGGCGCCGAAAATTCGGCAGAGTAAAACCATTATTTAGGGGCTACTCCAAAACTAAGAAGGATGTTAATTCAATGGCACAAAATTCACTTCGTTTGGTAGAGGGAAAAAACGTGGATAAAGAAAAGGCGCTAGAAGCGGCTTTGAGTCAAATTGATAGAGCTTTTGGCAAAGGCTCAATTATGAAGCTTGGTAAAAACGATCAGGTCGTTCAAATTGGAACGATTTCTACGGGGTGCTTGGGGTTAGATATCGCTTTGGGAATAGGTGGACTACCAAGAGGCCGTGTTGTTGAAATTTATGGACCTGAATCTTCAGGTAAAACAACCATGACATTGCACACCATTGCAGAGGCTCAAAAAACGGGTGGTATTTGTGCCTTTATTGATGCGGAGCATGCACTTGATCCTATTTATGCTGCCAAGCTTGGCATAAACTTAGAAGAATTGTTAATCTCACAACCAGATACTGGCGAACAAGCGTTAGAAATTTGCGATACATTGGTACGCTCTGGCGCGGTTGATATTGTTGTTATTGATTCTGTTGCAGCACTTACACCACGTGCAGAAATTGAAGGCGAAATGGGCGATTGTCTTCCAGGCGCGCAAGCCAGATTGATGAGCCAAGCATTGCGTAAGTTAACAGCGTCAATTTCTAGATCTAATACAATGGTTATTTTCATCAATCAAATTAGAATGAAAATTGGTGTTATGTTTGGTTCTCCAGAAACGACATCGGGCGGCAATGCGCTTAAATTTTATGCATCAGTTCGTCTAGACATTCGCCGTATAGGTGCTGTTAAAGATCGCGACGAAATCGTTGGTAATCAAACACGTATCAAGGTTGTGAAAAACAAACTAGCGCCTCCCTTCAAGCAAGTTGAATTTGACATTATGTATGGTCAAGGCGTCTCAAAAATGGGCGAATTGGTTGATTTAGGTGTTAAGGCTGGAATCGTAGAAAAATCAGGGTCGTGGTTCTCTTATAATTCAGAGCGTTTGGGGCAGGGGCGAGAAAATGCCAAGACCTTCTTAAAAGACAATCCAGATATAGCCGATGAGATTGAATTGCTACTTAGAAAAGATGCAGGACTACTTGGTGATACATTGCCAAAAGGAGATAAGTCAAAATCTAAAGACGATAAATCAAAGCCTAAAAGCGATAAATCTAATACTAATACTTCAACAGAAGTTCCACCAACATTAGGAGAGATTGCTAAATAAGTTAGCCTCATTCTTAATTGAATTACTACATGTATTAAGCCGTCAGTTTTCTGACGGCTTTTTTATTTGCCAATGCAGTTAACTAAGATGAGTATTCAAGCCCTTACTCATTCAAATTCTAAAATCGACACAATGGTTTATAGAACTGACTGTGTAAGTGACTGCCTATAAAACAGTGAGAGCAACTAAGCACATATCTATATAGACACGTACCTTTTGCTCGGTTAAACACAATGTTTAAACAGTGTTTGAACGGTGTTTGATTTATCGATAAACTAAAATC
Source organism: Hyphomicrobiales bacterium (assembly GCA_002400845.2). Classification (GTDB taxonomy): domain Bacteria; phylum Pseudomonadota; class Alphaproteobacteria; order Rhizobiales; family Rhizobiaceae; genus Salaquimonas. The sequence continues at coordinate 36,087 of NVRK02000017.1, read as the reverse complement.
AAAAGCATTCAAATTAATAACGCGGTGTGACCAACGACTTGGTAATTACCGCTATCCTAAAATTATGAGACATAAAGAATAGTGACGCGGATATGACTGGTGTAAATGAAATTAGAAAATCCTTTCTCAATTATTTTGGTTCAAAAGACCATTCAATAATTGATTCAAGTCCATTGGTGCCGCGAAACGATCCATCTTTAATGTTTACAAATGCTGGCATGGTGCAGTTTAAAAATGTATTCACGGGACTAGAAAAACGCGATTATAACCGCGCAACATCTTCTCAAAAATGTGTGCGCGCAGGTGGTAAGCATAACGATTTAGATAACGTTGGCTATACTGCACGTCACCATACATTTTTCGAAATGCTGGGTAACTTCTCTTTCGGTGATTATTTTAAAGAAGAAGCAATTAAAAATGCTTGGGACTTGCTAACCAATGAATGGGGACTACCAAAAGATAGGTTACTCGTAACAGTCTATCATACAGACGACCAAGCTTTTGATTTATGGAAAAAAATTGCAGGCCTGCCTGATGAAAAAATAATAAGAATTACGACAAATGATAATTTTTGGTCAATGGGTGACATTGGACCTTGTGGCCCTTGTTCAGAAATATTTTACGACCATGGCGACCATATTTGGGGCGGGCCTCCCGGCAGTCCAGATGAAGATGGAGATCGTTTCATTGAAATTTGGAACCTTGTTTTCATGCAATATGAACAAGTGACTGTGGATGAGCGCGTTGACCTACCAAGACCCTCCATTGATACGGGCATGGGGCTAGAGCGCGTAGCAGCTGTCATGCAAGGCCAACACGACAATTATGAAACAGATTTATTTAGAAACCTAATCGCTGCAAGTGTCGACGCAACGGGTGTTAAAGCTGAAGGCGACAATGTTGCAAGTCACCGCGTAATCGCAGACCACCTGCGTGCAACATCATTCTTAATCGCAGATGGGGTATTGCCGTCTAACGAAGGTCGTGGATATGTCCTTCGTCGTATCATGCGCAGAGCCATGCGTCACGGTAGTTTGCTTGGCGCAAAAGAACCATTAATTCATAAATTGGTTCCAGCTTTGATGAGTGAAATGGGAAATGCTTATCCCGATCTAGAAAGCGCACAGCCACTGATAGCTGAAACGCTTCTATTAGAAGAAACACGCTTTAGAAAAACACTTGAGCGCGGGTTAGGGCTGTTGGATGAGGCGACCAAAGGCATGGGTGAAGGTGCAAATCTTGATGGCAAAACGGCATTTAAACTATACGACACATTTGGGTTTCCGCTCGACCTTACTCAAGATGCATTACGTCAACGCGGTATTACCGTTGATACCGATGGGTTCGCCGCTTCTATGGAAAAACAAAAAGCAGAAGCGCGTGCATCATGGTCTGGCTCAGGCGATGCCGCTGATGCAAGAGTTTGGTTTGAAATTAAAGAACGCACAGGCTCATCAGAATTTTTAGGTTACGATACTGAAAATGCTGAGGGTATCGTTCAAGCAATTGTTGTCGATACAAAAGAAACTAACAGTGCATCAAAAGGCGACAAAGTCGCAATCATCTGTAACCAGACACCATTTTATGGTGAATCAGGTGGCCAGATGGGTGACAAGGGTGAATTGCGTTTTGAAGGCGGAAGCATTCGCATTGATGAAACTAAAAAACGAGGCGAGGGGCTGTTTGTTCATCACGGAGAAGTCATTGAAGGCACTATTTGTGTCAACATGCCAGTAGAGCTAGAAGTAGATCACGCATCAAGGTCAGGCGTACGCCAACACCACTCTGCTACACACTTATTACATGAAGCGTTGCGCGAGGTCTTGGGCGGTCACGTAGCTCAAAAAGGTTCGTTTGTGTCCTCAAACAGATTGCGATTTGACTTTTCACATCAAAAGGCAATTGATAGTAGTGACCTTAAAATAATTGAAAATATTGCAAATGAAATTGTGCAACAATCTTCTCCTGTAACCACTCGTTTAATGGCAGTAGATGATGCTAAAAAATTAGGGGCTATGGCATTATTTGGCGAAAAATATGGTGACGAAGTACGTGTTGTTTCTATGGGGACAGCGGTGCAGGGCGATAAAGAAGGCAAAACTTATTCAATAGAACTTTGCGGCGGAACGCATGTAAACAATACTGGCGAAATTGGATTGGTGAAAATATTGGGTGACAGCGCGGTTGCTTCAGGAGTTAGACGTTTAGAAGCATTGACAGGAAATGCAGCGCGTGAATATTTTGAAAAGCAAGAAACCGATCTTAAGAAAATTGCTGAGGTGCTAAAAGTACCGTCCCAAAATGCAGTCGAACGTGTTTCTAACTTAGTTGAAGAACGCAAAAAATTAGAACGAGAATTGACGCAAGCCAAAAAGAAATTAGCCCTTGGTGGAGGATCGTCTGGCAATGGCGGTTCAACCACAGAAGAAATCAACGGCGTTAACTTCATTGGCTCAATTGTAGAAGGCATTGAAGCTAAAGATCTTAAAGGCTTAGTAGACGATGCAAAATCTAAAATAGGATCAGGCATTGTTTGCATGATTAGTGTGTCAGATGAAGGCAAGGCCGCTGTGGTTGTTGGCGTGACAAAGAATTTATCAGGCGACCAAAGTGCTGTCGATTTAGTGCGTATAGGTTCGGCCGCTGTAGGTGGTAAAGGCGGTGGCGGTCGTCCAGACATGGCACAAGCTGGTGGACCAGATGGAAAAAATGCACAAGCAGCGATTGATGCAATTCGTGAAACATTAAGAGGCTGACTAGCAATTATTTTAGCTATTTATTTAAAAAATTTATGAGGAGATTATTATGACTACTTTGTCTTTTTTTGGAGCGGCAGGAACCGTTACCGGGTCTTGCTCCATGGTGGAGGCACTGGGGCATAAATTTCTAATTGATTGCGGAATGTTTCAGGGAAGTAAAACAGTTCGCGCTTTAAACGACGAGCCGTTTCCGTTTGATCCTAAAGACGCTGACTTTCTTTTGTTAACCCATGCACACATCGACCATTCTGGCCTATTGCCTAAATTGGTGCGTCACGGATTTACGGGACCTATTTATTGCACGCAGCCAAGTGCTGATCTTCTAAGTTTCATGTTGCTAGATTCAGCGCGCATTCAAAAATCAAATGCAGAACGACAATCACGCAAAAACATTCGTCGTGGCTTAGAGCCAGTAGAGCCGACCTATGAAGAAAAAGACGCTAGAAACACCCTTGAATTACTAAAACCTATTGAGATGATGGCGTGGATTGAACCAGCAAAAGGCATTCAAGCAAAGTTTTGGAATGCAGGCCATATCCTTGGTTCAGCCTCAATAGAATTGCGTTATCCAGATAAAGATACTGGAAATACCATGCGTATGATTTTTTCTGGTGACTTAGGCCCAGATGAAAAAGTATTTCACCACGAGCCGGGCGGCGACAAAGGTTTTGATTATATCATTTGCGAATCAACCTATGGAGATCGTGACCGTGATGAATACACTTTAGAAACACGTCGCAAACACATTCAAAAAGAATTAGAAGAAGGCCTAAAACGTGGCGGCAATGTAGTCATTCCATGTTTTGCCGTAGAACGCAGCCAAGAATTATTGCACGACATTGGCTGGCTATTAGACAATAACAAAATCCCTAAATGCACTGTGTTTTTAGATTCGCCACTAGCGACTAAAGTGACAAAAGTCTTCATCAAACATGCTGACCAATTAGACGACATAGAGGTAGACGCTAAATCCTTATTCCGCCACAAAGATTTAAAGCTTGTCGAAGATGTAGAAGACAGCAAAAATATTGCTAAAATTAAATCTGGTGCAATTATAATCTCAGCAAGCGGCATGGCCGATGCAGGGCGTATTCAGCACCACTTAAAAAACAATATCTATGATAAAAACTCGACGATTTTATTTGTAGGGTATCAGGCACCAGGCACGCTGGGTCATGTAATTTCCAACGGCAAAAAAGATGTTCGCATTCACGGTAAAATGTTTAAGGTTCGTGCTCATATTGCAAAATTAGGCAATTATTCAGCGCATGCTGACCAAGTAGAACTAATTGACTGGGTATTAGAGCGCGGACCAATTACAGGTGGGTTGTTCTTGAACCATGGCGATAATGATGCGCGCAAAGAAATGCGCAGATTGCTTGCTCAAAAGGGAATGACAGCAAGCCGTATTCATATGCCAAAATTTGATGAAAGTTTTGAGCTAACGGCCAGCACGCCAGCCTCTAAAGGGCGCGCTAAACTTGGTAAAGTTAAATCCAATGGCAAACTAAAAATTAAAGGCCGCAAATCTGATCGTATTCCAGAAGCGCAATTGTTAACGGATTGGCACAACGATTTTGCTGCATTTATGGGAGATTTAACATCGAAGATAGAAAGCGAATCAGATCCTGTTAAACGCCGCAAACTCATTGCAAAATTACAAAAGACATTAGATCGCTAATTAATCATGCTTAGATAACGAATTTTGACAATAAAAAAAGGCCGGAAAATAATCCGGCCTTTTGCATTTTGAGTCATAAACATATTAAGCAAACACCGCCTTAGGCGGACATAGCTTTCTTAAGGTTTTCGTCAATTTTGTCTAGGAAGCCAATGGTTGATAACCATGGCTGATCTGGACCAATTAGAAGTGCTAAATCTTTAGTCATGTCGCCGCTTTCAACTGTATCGATACAAACTTTTTCAAGTGTCGCAGAAAAATTAGCCAACTCTTTGTTTTCATCCAATTTTGCTCTGTGAGCCAAACCGCGTGTCCAAGCAAAGATTGAAGCGATTGAGTTTGTTGAAGTCTCTTCACCTTTTTGATGCTGACGATAGTGACGTGTCACGGTGCCATGAGCAGCTTCCGCTTCAACAGTTTTGCCATCTGGTGTCATAAGAACAGAAGTCATAAGACCTAGTGAGCCAAAACCTTGAGCAACAATGTCAGACTGCACATCGCCATCGTAGTTTTTACAAGCCCAAACATAGCCACCAGACCATTTAATGGCCGCAGCAACCATGTCATCAATCAAGCGGTGCTCATACCAAATTTCTGCTTCTTTATACTTAGCTTCAAATTCTTTTTCGTAGATTTCTTGGAAGATATCTTTGAAACGGCCATCATACACTTTAAGAATTGTATTCTTAGTTGATAAGTAGCAAGGAACTTTACGCAACAATGCGTAGTTCAATGACGCTCTAGCAAAATCTTCGATTGATTTATCAAGATTATACATACCAAGCGCAATACCAGCTGCAGGCGCATCAAAAACTTCGCGCTCAATCTTTTCGCCGTCTTCACCAATAAAAGTCATGTAAAGCTTACCTTTACCCGGGAATTTGAAATCCGTTGCGCGATATTGGTCACCATAAGCGTGACGTCCAACGATAATTGGCTTTGTCCAACCTGGTACCAAACGCGGTACGTTGTTCATAATAATAGGTTCGCGGAAAATAACACCACCAAGAATGTTACGAATAGTACCGTTTGGCGAACGCCACATTTCTTTTAAGCCAAACTCTTCAACACGGCCCTCATCTGGCGTGATGGTTGCACACTTAACACCAACACCATGTTTTTTAATCGCATTAGCGGCATCAATGGTAATTTGGTCATTCGTCTCATCGCGTTTTTCTACGCTAAGATCATAATACTCTAAATCGATGTCTAGGTAAGGGTGAATAAGTTTGTCTTTAATGAACTGCCAAATGATGCGAGTCATTTCATCGCCATCTAGTTCAACAACTGGGTTTGCTACTTTAATCTTAGCCATGTGGTCTATACCTGAATTTGGGCAGCCATATTCTGCCGTGGTCTGAATTGTGGTCTAATTGGTGGTCTGAATTTTTGGTCTGATTTTATTATATGGTGTTAACGTGTCACCTATTATCAAAGTGCGACAAAAGTGCAATGCTCATTTAGGCGAAGACGCGCATAAATATTAGTAATATTGGGTAAAAATGCTGTTTTTTTAGGCTATAAGGAATAATAGCTATTTAGCAGGCAGATTTCCCACAAAGTTTGTCGCCAAAGCTATCCACTCATATATGCGTGCATCTACCTCTAGCGATGAAGCAGATACAAATACAAAGCCCTTCATAGGCTTGCCAGTAAAATCCATTTCTCTAGCACCTTCACGGCTTAATGCTTCTTCTTCCTGTTCTTTACCCACGCGAAACATCATGTCACCATTTTTAACAGGGCCACACAACATGTTTCCATTCAGCATAAAACAAATGCCGCCAAACATTTTCTTCTCAGCAATATTGGGATCATCAAACAGTAATTTACGCACACGATCTGCCATTTCTTCCATTTGTTGCGCGGGCATAATACAAAATCCTTTTTACTAAAGTCTTTTTTAATAGCACTTTTTCTCAAGCTGTGGCACTTGGGAGCATAAATCAAATAAATACGGAATATTAAATAACAATGTCTGGTACTGACCTTAAAAATAAGACGCTGATTAAAGAAGGCCCAATTATAATTTTGTGCGAGCCACAACTTGGTCAAAACATTGGCATGGTTGCAAGGGCAATGGCAAATTTTGGCCTTTTCGAATTACGCTTAGTAAATCCGCGCGATGGTTGGCCTAATGAATATGCAACAAAAGCTGCCAGCGGAGCAATTCATGTCATTGAAGAAGTAACGGTGCATGAGACCCTAGATGACGCAATTGCCGATTTAAAATTTGTATTAGCAACGACAGCACGACCTCGCGATATGATAAAAACTGTACGTGGTCCACAAGAGGCCGCAACCAATTTACGTCACCGTTTTAAGCAAGGTCAAAAAACAGGCATCTTATTTGGGCGCGAACGCTGGGGCTTAAACAATGATGAAATTGCTATGGCGGATGAAATTGTAACTTTTCCAGTAAATCCTGCCTTTGCCTCATTAAACATCGCGCAAGCAACATTGCTGATGTCTTATGAATGGATGAAAACAGCTGAGATAAATCCAGTAGATGAAGTGTTTGGCGAAGATGAAGAACCCCAAGCTGACAAGGGGCAATTGGTTGGCCTAATGGATCACTTAGAGAAATCTTTAGATGAGGCAGGGTACTTTTATCCTCCTGCACGGCGCACAATTATGGCGCAAACGGTACGTAATATTTTCACGCATATGAAACTGAAAGAACAAGAAGTACAAACATTGCGCGGTGTTGTGGCGGCTTTAGAAAGACGCTGGCAGCACCGAAAAAAAGATAATAAATAGTCAAAAAACTCTAATATTTACTCGCCAACACATTGCTTTATGAGTGCGCGAATGGATATCATGGCGTTTGAGTATTTTTGATTACAGATTATAGGGCATTTGCAGGAAAAAGCTTGTGGTACAAAATATAACAAAAAACATTGAGGTTAAGACGCATAATCCATTTGTAAAATTAGCCAATCTACTACACTTTATAAAACAACGCCGTAAAGATACTTCGTATCCAGTCGTTCCGTGGAGAAAACTAACAATTTATTCAGCCGTATTTTTATTGCTGGTATTCGTTGCTTTTACATTTATAGATCAACCATTTTTTGATGCGCACCGCGCCAAAACGACATACAAATCTATTTATTTCGATATGCTGACCCATGTTGCAGATTCAATCTGGGTGTTAATTATTACAAGCGTCATATTTCTAAGTCTCGGCTTTATATCAGGCGATAAATTTACAGGAAAACTTCACGCTGTTTGGCATCGATTGTTTTTTACGAACTGGTTTATTTTTTACTCCATTGGAATGTCTGGAATACTCGTAAATGTGTTTAAGTATTTATTCGGTAGATCGCGTCCAAATTTTGTAAATGGCGAAAGCGCATTTGAATTTACGCCCTTCAATGTGGGTTACGAATTTGCAAGTTTCCCATCAGGGCACTCTACTACAGCTGGCGCATTAATGGTTTGTCTCGTCTTATTATTACCACGCTATAAAATGATATTCATTATACTAGGTGTACTAATTGCATCAACAAGACCTCTTGTTGGCGCGCATTTTCCTAGCGATGTCATTGCGGGCTTAGCGTTTGGCGCTGTATTTACTTGGATTTATGCAAGAAGCATGGCTAAGGATCGTCTCTTGTTCAAATTTTCTAAACACGGAAACTTGTTGTTGAGACAAGAAGGGTATGGTTATTGTCACAATATACCCTCAATGATTCTTCAATGCTTTGTTGGTAAGGTAAAATAACTTTATCCGAGATTAAATAGGCGGTAAAATCTTAATGGGAATACTCGTATTTGATTCTGGTATCGGTGGCCTTACAGTGCTGCGCGAGGCTCGCGTTTTAATGCCAGATAAAAATTTCATTTACGTGGCAGACGATGCTGGATTTCCTTATGGCGACTGGGAAGAGCCACAATTGCTTGAGCGCATGGTAGAGCTGTTTGGTAGGTTGATTAAACAGCACGATCCAGAACTTGTTGTCATTGCCTGCAATACGGCCTCAACCTTAGCCATATCAGCTTTGCGAGAGGCATATCCACAGACTGTATTTGTTGGCACTGTGCCAGCAATCAAACCAGCAGCAGAGCGAACCAGTTCAGGTCTTGTGTCTGTTTTGGCGACCCCTGGCACTGTTAAACGCCAGTACACAAGAGATCTCATTTCTAACTATGCCTCAAAATGCCATGTAAAATTGGTCGGCAGTGTTGAGCTTGCGAAATTAGCAGATGGTTATATGCGCAGTGGCCATGTAGACGAAGAGAAAGTGGCAGCAGAAATAGCGCCTTGCTTTTATGAGCAAGGTGGCAAGCGTACAGACATTGTCGTACTTGCCTGTACGCATTATCCATTTTTGGTGAACAGAATGCGCAAGATGGCGCCTTGGCCCGTAGACTGGATTGATACATCAGAAGCTATTGCTAGACGAGCACTTAGTCTAATAGATGAAAAGCCCGCGCCATGTGACATACCAAATGATATCGCAATGTTTACTAGCAATGAAACAGATGCAATGACACGCAAATTATTGTCAGGTTTTGGACTTAAAATAGTGCCTGCTTAATCGACTGAATCTATTGATATTTTAGTATTCATAAGATGTTGACAATCCTTATTATTCAGCCTATTTGAGCCTTTGATCTGGTCATTTGACTGGTTCTTTATTGACGTATCCCGTGAAATGATTTGCAACACGTGCGTAAGCATTTCTGTCGGTTAGCAAAAACAGCTAACAGAGGAGGGTACGTTTCCTTAAACCAATGTGTGAGCGTTGGTTTGCAAGTTATTGAAGTTAAAGGAAATGTAATGACTAAGCGTATATCCGCAAAATACAAAATTGATCGCCGTATGGGTGAAAATATCTGGGGCCGTCCAAAGTCACCAGTAAACAAGCGTGAATTTGGTCCAGGCCAACACGGTCAACGTCGTAAAAATAAATTGTCAGATTTTGGTTTGCAGCTTCGTGCGAAACAAAAACTTAAAGGTTATTACGGTTCAATTACCGAAAAACAATTCCGTCGCATCTATGCAGAAGCTGTTCGTCAACGTGGTGATACAGGTGAAAAACTTGTGGGTCTACTTGAGAGCCGTTTGGACGCAATCGTCTACCGTTCAAAATTCGTAGCAACTGTGTTTGCTTCACGTCAATTCGTGAACCACGGCCACGTTACTGTTAACGGTAAAAAAGTGAACATTCCTTCATACCGCTGTAAGCCTGGTGATGTTGTTGAAGTTCGCGAAAAATCGCGCCAGCTTGCTTTCGTTATCGAAGCTTCTCAATTGGCAGAACGCGATGTTCCTGATTACATCTCAGTAGATCACGCAAAAATGTCTGCTACATTCAATTCAGTTCCAGCATTGGGTGATATCCCTTACGCTGTTCAAATGGAACCAAATCTAATCGTCGAGTTTTATTCTCGCTAGATTTAACATTGAATACTTAATTACAAACGCCCGGGTATATTACTCGGGCGTTTTGCTTTATACGGCAAAATATTACGAAAATTAGGATATTGAATTTTGGACACGGTTGAGATCAATCAAGTTACTCAAGATAGTGGGGCGAGCGATACAGCAAGCAACGCTCACAATTCAAAAGCACCTGAAGCATCTGGTGCTCATATTCTATTTAAAGACGCACCTTCTAGTGTAGAATTTAATAAATTGCGCAAGCGTTTAGTTCGAAATGCGCGTGAAGCAATTGATAAATTCAACATGATAGAGCGCACATCAAGTGGCTTGAATGGTAGTAATACCAAGCGCCCACGCTGGTTGGTAGGCCTATCAGGAGGCAAAGACAGCTACGCGCTGTTAGCAGTGTTAAAAGACCTACAATGGCGCGGTCTGTTAAACGTAGATCTATTGGCTTGTAATTTAGACCAAGGGCAACCAAATTTTCCAAAACACATATTACCCGATTTTTTAAATAAATATGAAATTGAACACCGCATAGAATATCAAGATACCTATTCTATCGTTATGGATAAAGTGCCCCAAGGCCAAACCTATTGCGCTCTTTGTTCACGCCTTAGACGCGGAAACCTTTATCGTATTGCCAAGGAAGAGGGATGTGACGCCCTTGTTCTTGGACATCACCGCGAAGACGCACTTGAAACTTTCTTTATGAATTTTTTCCATGGTGGCAGATTAGCGGCAATGCCTGGCAAATTGTTAAACGATGCTGGCGAAACGTTGGTATTACGGCCATTAATTTTTGCAGCCGAATCTGACCTTGCAAAATTTGCTTCTGATTTAAAATTCCCAATCATTCCATGTGATCTATGCGGTAGCCAAGATGGGTTACAGCGCAACATGATGAAAAAAATGATTAGCGAGATTGAAACGCGCATGCCGGGTAGAAAAGATACAATGATAAGAGCGCTTACAAACGTAAGACCTTCGCACTTATTGGATGGCAGTCTTTTTGATTTCGCCAATCTCGTCGATCCAAAAGACAGTTAAACAAATTTTTAAAGCGATATTTTAAACTGGAATATTTTCATGTCATTTTTTTCAAAAGCACCATTACGCACATTACTAAGTTCAAAAATTCACAAAGCAACGGTAACACAAGCGGAGTTATCATATATTGGAAGCATCACCATTGATGCTGATTTGTTAGACTTGGTTGATCTATGGCATGGCGAAAAAGTGCTTGTGGTCAGCAATACCTCTGGCGCACGTTTAGAAACGTATGTCATTGCAGGAGTACGCGGCAGCGGCACAATTTGCATGAATGGCGCAGCGGCACATCTTATTAAAAAGGGTGACGAAGTTATAATCATCGCCTTTAAGCGCTCGTCAAAACCCATTAAACCAAAACAAATTTTGGTTGATAAAAACAATAAATTCGATCGCTATTTATAGGTCTATTATACTGTAGATTGATTAGCTAAGCGCTTATCCAATTTAACCAATTGTAGACAGAATTGGAAAAGCCTCAATCAACCAGTATGCTACTTTTTCGACACCACCTGTTAAGAACATAATTCCGGTCACGACCAAAAGGCCGCCCATTACTTTTTCTACGATACCAAGATATTTTTTAAAGCGCATTAAGAAGGTTAAAAAGGGACCAACAAATAATGCGGCAAGAACAAATGGTATTCCCAATCCTGCCGAATATACAGCGAGCAATGTGGCGCCATCCGCTACAGAGTTACTACTGCTCGCAAGCGCCAATATTGCGCCAAGTACAGGACCAATACAAGGTGTCCAGCCAAATGCAAAAGCAACGCCCATTACATAAGACCCAATTTTGCCACTGCCTTTGGTTTGAAATCTAGCTTCACGGTATAAAAAGCTAATTTTAAAGATGCCTAAAAAGTGCAACCCCATTACAATAATGACCACACCAGCAATCTGCGCTAGCATATCTTGATAGACTCTAAGCCACTGCCCGATAGTTGTTGCACTTGCGCCAAGTGCGATAAATACCGTTGAAAAGCCTAATACAAAAAGAATTGAATGGAATATTGCGCGCCGTCTTGCACCCGTTGCCACAATAGCAGTTTTTGGGTTGTCGTCATTGCCAGCAAGTGTATCGATAGAAACACCAGCCATATAGCCTAGATAAGGCGGCACCAAAGGCAATACGCATGGTGATAAAAATGATATAGCTCCAGCAGCCAGTGCTGTTAAAAAATTTATGTCGCCAGCCATTTGTATTTAATGCCTATTCAAAAAGTGTGGGTAATCTATAGCACGACTAACTTACTATATTTTAATTGTCACAAGCCAGTAACTTTCTCGATAGCGACAATTTAACTAAAAAATATACAACGCATTTGCTAGGGGTGACCAATAATGAATATACCAAAGTTAAAACGTATAAAGATTTCAACTATACAGGAACTTCAAACTTGGTTGAATAAAAACCGCGATCAAGAAGAATATGTTATGTTGGTTACCCACAATAAAACATATCAATCAAATCATATCAGCCGCGAACAAGTGTAAGACGTACTTGCAGATACAGTTTGGACTAGTGGCTTCAGTTACACACTAAATGCGACACTTATAGGACATGTGATTAAAAAAATAGTCTAATTTTGTATAATTAGGTGAATCAGATTGAGCCAATCACAGAGTTAATTTGCAGTGATTTTAATTGACCAATCCTAATTCGTTGGCAATTCTAAACAAGTCAGCAGCATTTCCACCACCCGTTTTTTCACGAACCGACATTCGGTGGCTTTCAACGGTACGTACAGAAATATTTAAGCTGTTTGCAATTTCTCGGTTCGCGTCCCCTTGTGCAATTTTACTTAAAACCTGTTTTTCACGACCTGTAAGATTATAGGCAGAGGGGAGTTCTACTTGTTTGACAGTGGAACTAAATGCTGCGGCAACTTTAGCCCCCAAATAAGTGCCACCATTATAAATAGCATTTATAGCGATGGTCATTTCTTCACGGTTTACATCCTTGAGCATATATCCTTTAGCACCAATGCGAAGCGCTTCGTGAATATATTCAGGATTGTCATAAATAGACAAAAACATTATTTTAGAATCAGGCGTATATTCCAATATACTTTTAGCAGCCTCCAAGCCCGTCATCTCAGGCATAGATATATCTAAGAATATAATATCCGGGTCCAAAACCTTTGATTTTTCAATAACCTCAAGGCCACTTGCAGCCTCACCACAAATTTCTACATTATCTGTCAAAGCTAAACGAGCGCTAAGACCTTCACGAACCAAATCATGGTCATCAGCAATTAATATTCTAATTTTAGACATATTTTATCCCAAACACATAATGCGGTATTAGCATTATGCTGTAATTGTTGTTTTTTCAATAATTTTAGGTTGTTTATTTGCTTTTAAAGTTGCGCTTAACAACATGCCCGATTTCGTATTTGATTTAATCAAAAATGTACCATTATGACTTTCAACGCGTTCACGCATATTACGAAGGCCATGACCAACATTTTTTTCATCCAAATCTAGTCCACGACCATTATCAATGACAGTTAGTTTAATTTTTCTAGTATCGTTTGTAAGTTTAATTTCCACCAAATCCGCTTTAGAATGCTTCGCAACATTAGCAAGCGCTTCTTGCGCCACACGATAAAGGCAAGTCTTTTGCTTATCATTCAACAATGCACCAACATTACTTGCATTAATTCTCGTTTCAATCGCTGTTTGATCTTGAAAATCTTTAGCCAAACTTTTGAGCGCAGCAGCCAATCCCATATCATCCAATATTGAAGGCCTTAGCGCCATAGAAATACGACGAATTTCTGTAATCGCTGTAGAAATAGTTTCGCTTGCCTTTTCTATTGGGGCAGAAATCTTCTTATTGCCTTTGGCATTTACATTGGCAATGTCTAACCCATATCGTGCAGAAACCAGCAATTGCGAAATACCATCATGCAGTTCTGTAGACACTCTTTTACGTTCATTTTCTTGCGCATCAACCAATTCACTGGTGAGTTCTTTTAGCTTTTCATCGGCAAATTTTTGCTCAGAAAATTTAACGAATGCAAAAAATAAACTTGTGAGCAATACCGCGCCAATAGATAAGCCCAACAATACTTTTCTCGTTTCTTGCACATTGGCTTCTAATTTACTTTGAATTGATCCAATTTGCTCATCAATGTCATCTAAATAAAGCCCAGACCCAATTGTCCAATCCCATCGATCCAGACTAACGGAGTACCCTAATTTTTCTGCGCGTTGGTTAGTAGATGGTTTGTTCCAAGTGTAATAATATAAGCGATCTACATTGTCATGTTTTACACCACCCTTTGTTATCGTTTTTCTTACCAATCTCCTTTCCGCTGCTTGTCGTTCTAAAATGGGTTCATCAAATTTATCGAGTACAAGTGGGTTTTGAATCTTACTGCCATCAGAACGGGCAAGAAAAAAGTAACCATCATCACCAAAAGTCATTTGGTTCACAACGTTGGCAACTTGTCTTTGAGCCTGAATAATAGAAACATCGTTCCATCCATAAAATGGATCAATCGCGGTTCTAACTAATTTCATATAATTTTGCAGTTCAGTTTGTTTGGAAGATTTAATCATCTGCTCAACTGCGATTCCTTGAACTCTGGCAAGTTTTCGCGACTGCGTATCAATCAAGATCAAACTAGCAATTGTAACCAAAACAATCGGTAGAATCGTTAATATCAACAACTTTGTTCTAAATTTCATTTACACATTCCATCTATGCAGCATGTTATTTTAAATAATTGTGGATATTTTCGCAAAATTAATCGAAAAAACAAGAGGTAAAACATCTTTTATTGGCTTTTGTCAGTAGTACTACTGATTAAATACGTATTTGCGCGGATAGAAAATTTGTGCCTACTATACCATTGTAAAAACTCAGGGGAGGAGAGTTTGTAAAAACTACCCTGACAATTTGAGTGTTAAAATACCTGCAATTTATTTTGTGGGTGTGGATTTTGCATATTTGTGAAATCCTCATATTTGTTAAATCCATTGGAGGATAATTATGGATCGTCGTCAATTTTTTAAGACAGCTGGTGCAACAACAGCAGGCGTAGCTGCAGCTACAACACTTGCAACGCCAGCATTGTCACAAGGCATCAAGGAAATGGTTATCGTTTCTACATGGCCTCGTGATTTCCCAGGACTAGGCATTCCTGCACAGCGTCTTGCAGCTCGCATTGCAGAATTAACAGAAGGTCGTATCAACGTTCAATACTTTGCTGCGGGCGAACGCGTTGGTGCATTCGATTCCTTCGATGAGGTTGCATCAGGCAATGCACAAGCTTACATCGCCGCAGATTATTACTGGAAAGGTAAACACCCGGGTTGGGCACCGTTTACTGCCATTCCATTTGGAATGACCTACACAGAAATCGACGCTTGGATTAAGTATGGCGGCGGTCAAGAACTTTGGGATGAACTTGCTGGCGAATTTGGCCTTAAAAACTTTGCTATGGGCAACACTGGCGTTCAAATGGGCGGTTGGTTCAACAAAGAAATCAACTCACCAGACGACCTAAAAGGTCTGAAAATGCGTATTCCAGGTCTGGGTGGCGATGTTATGTCAAAACTTGGCGTTTCTCCTGTATCACTTCCAGGCAGTCAAATTTATGAGAACCTTGTTTCTGGCGCGATTGATGCGACAGAGTGGGTTGGTCCATACAATGACTTCTTCATGAAGTTCTATGAAGCCGCTAAATACTACTACTGGCCTGGTATGCATGAGCCGGGTGCTCAGCTTGCGTTAGGCATGAACAAGAAGTTCCATGATAGCCTTTCAAAAATTGATCAGCAAATCATCAAAGCTGCTTGTAATGAAGAGAATGCACAAACGATGGCAGAAACAAATGCCAACAATGGTGCCTATCTTGATCGTCTAGTCAAAGATCATGGTGTACAACTTCGTGAATTTAACGACGATGTCTATTCTGCATTTGGTGAAGCTGCTCTTGAAGTAATTGAAGAAGCACGCGATCACAGCCCATTGTCGAAGAAAATATACGACGCTGTAACAGCTAAGACTAAAGAAATTGGTTCTTGGACAGCTTTGTCAGACATGGCTTACGTTCAAAAACGTAACACATTCTTTAACAACGGCTAATCACTTAGTTCAACAACGATTGGGAGACGGATTATTCCGTCTCCTTTTCACATCAAATTATCAGACAGATCAATTATAAAAATACATAATTTTATTGAATTAAAAAGGCTATCTACTTGTCTAGCACCATATCTAACGCTGATATAACCAACGATGCCTCGGATTTAAGTGGTATGAAATTTACACCAACCCTAGCAACAAATTCGGCACGGTTTTTAAGTTGGTTTATATTATTTACAACATTTATATTTTTAACAAATAATTTCTTGACCAATATTTGGGATTTCCCTGGCGCAAGCACAGCTTCAGCTGCCGGAATATTTCAATTATGTTTTTACTTAGTGGCATTTGTTGGCGCAATTTGGCTTATTAAAACGACACCAAATATGTCACTACGCGCAGACAGTGAACGTATTTCTAACATGAATACTTTTCTAATTAGAGCCGCATTTTGGATGGTTCTAATCATAGGTGTTGTCGATTTAGCAATTTCCTTCACTCGCATAGAAGGCTTTTTGGTGGGAATTGTTGGCGAAGACTTAGCACGCAATTTAGGAAAAGCTCAATTTAGAGGCTTGTATGTACATGTTCCACTTATCGGATTTTCTATTATTCTCGCTTGCTTCACAAGGACATTGGGGTTTGCATGGCTCACGTTATTGGTGGTTATCGCTGAACTTTTGATTGTGTTTTCAAGATTTATTTTCTCGTACGAACAAGCATTCATGGCTGACCTAGTACGCTTTTGGTACGGTGCTTTATTCCTGTTTAGCAGTGCCTACACTTTAGCCGAAGAGGGGCATGTTAGGGTAGATGTGTTTTATGCAGCTTTTAAAACCAAGACCAAAGGAATTATAAATGCATTTGGCACAATTTTTCTTGGCATATCGTTATGTTGGACCATTTTATTGGTTGGCATGGCAAACAAAGCTTCAATCATAAACAGTCCAGTTTTCAACTTTGAGATTACGCAACAAGGTTTTGGCATGTACGTAAAATATCTTATGGCTGCATTCTTAGGCATATTTGCTGTTTCCATGATGATCCAATTTTCAAGTTATTTTCTTGTAGCAATCGCTGATATTCGCGGTGACGGCGGCAAAAAATTACCTGATGTACCTAGCGCCCACTAAGCATAAATTTAAATTGCAAAAATACGGTAAAAACAAATGGAACTAATTTTTCTTCTCCTTCTTATTGCTCTAATGGCACTCGCATTGGGATCTGGTTATCCTGTTGCATTCGCATTACCGGGGGCTGCAATCATCACAATTGTATCGGCTGGTGTCGCTGGTTATATTTTTGCAGGCGACGTAGATGCTTATTTCTTTCAAAGCGGACCATCACAATGGTTAAGTGCAGGGGTTAGCAATTTACGAGGGGTCTATTGGGTCCCCGAACGCGATACGCTCATAGCCATTCCTTTGTTTATTTTTATGGGAATCATGCTTCAACGTTCTAAAATTGCAGAAGATTTGTTAATAACAATGGCGCAATTATTTGGTTCTGTGCCAGGCGGCCTTGGTATCTCAGTTGTATTTGTTGGCGCATTGCTAGCAGCAACAACAGGCATCGTTGGCGCAACAGTTGTTGCCATGGGGCTTATCTCGTTACCAGCCATGCTGCGTAACAATTATTCGCAATCTCTAGCAACAGGAACCATTGCAGCCTCAGGCACCTTAGGGCAAATAATACCACCTTCAATCGTATTGATTATCTTAGCCGACCAATTAGCAAGTTCTGCCGACCAAGCAGGCTCTATACGAAAATCATTGTATAAATCTGCAACTGGCGAATTGTCCATGCCATCATCGTTTGAAATTATTTCTACAAGCGCTGGTGAAATGTTCTTAGGTGCTTTTATTCCAGGCTTAGTGCTGGTCGCACTCTACATGATCTACATATTGATCTATGCATTTTTCAAACCAGAAAACGCACCAGCAATACCTTTTGATGGAAAATTCGATGCCAAATTTTGGGTGAAAGTATTCATAACTCTAATCCCACCGTTAGCTCTAATCTTCCTAGTTTTGGGGTCAATTGTAACAGGCGTCGCAACCGTCAACCAAGCTGGTGCAATCGGTGCGGCAGGCGCATTAATTATGGCAGGTTACAAACTCCATGAGGGGAAAAAGCGCGCATACTGGCCAGCAATTATAGCGATTGCTTCTATTATAGCGATTGGATTTATCGTAACCAATTTCAATACAAACATTAAGAACATCAAAAACAGCACCGATCAATTGGGGGTGTATTTAGCATTTTTTGCAGTACTGACACTAATAGTCTCGCTCATTTGGAGTGGTTGGCGTGCATGGAAAATTGAAAACACACTTTCTGGCGTGATGGTTGAAACTGCCAAAGCAACATCTTTAGTGTTCATAATCCTGCTTGGTGCAGCCATGTTAACTGCGGCCTTTAGAGCCTTTGGCGGAGAGGAGTTAATTCGTGAATTCTTAAACGGCATGCCAGGTGGGTTTTGGTCAAAATTCTTCATCGTAATGTTTGTTATTTTCATATTGGGATTTTTCCTAGATTTTATCGAGATCGCCGTTGTCGTTGTTCCCATTGTTGCACCAATATTACTCGCTGACCCATCTGCCAATATTACGGCTGTATGGCTTGGTGTTATGATTGGTTTGAACATTCAAACATCATTCCTAACGCCACCCTTTGGGTTCGCGCTGTTTTATCTAAGGGGCGTTGCACCTGCCGCTGTTAAAACCATCAATATGTACAAAGGTGTTATTCCATTCATTTGTTTGCAATTACTTGCATTGGGTATTGTTGGGAACTTTCCAGCACTGGTAAATTACCTTCCAAACCGCGTTGCTTATCTTTCTGAAACGGCTCCACCACCCAGCAATCCTAAGTTACAATATTGCTTAGAAAATTATGTCACAGAAAAATTGCAGACAGAGCAGGGCACTTTGATGTCGTCTATCAGTGCCGCAAAAGGCCTTGATCTTTCATCACTTCCAAAGAAGCTTGCAAAAAAAGCATTTTCCAGTTTCGGCAAAGCTGAACTCGCAATTGCATCTCTTGCTGAAGGGATAGAAGCAGAAAATATCGTGTTCCAAAATCAAGATGCTTATCGTCCAATGCATACGATTGTGCGTAAAATAGAAGCGGATATGCGTGATATAGATAAAGAAGTGGACCACGAAGAAACACTTGCCAGTAGGTTGCGCAGTGAAGCAGAAAAACCAGCACGTAATATAATAGAAGCAAAAATTGAAATTTTAAAAACAAAAAAATCTGCTCTTGAAAAAACCATTCCTGCTGAGTGGGATAATTCCTATAAAGGTTTTTCAGCTCTAACAAAAGCAGAAGACAAAGCACGTGCAACATACCGCCAAAATGCAGATCAAAGCTTTCAACCCATTGTTGAAATTGCAGATATTTTAGCATCAACAGATGAACTTAAGGCACTAAAAAATGAATTGGCAACTGTATCTGCCTTGGTCTCTGCAAAATCAATCGAAGAAGGGAAAACCACTGCAATTGCAGTTGAGATACTGCAAGATAAATTAACAAAAATTGCAGGCAGTAAAGACATTAAGTCAGCAGTTTCAAGAGCCCGTCGTTCCCTAACTTCTAAAAAGCCGAATAAAGACAAGGCTGTTAAAGCGATGGAAAAAGCTGTTAAGAAGTTTAATCAGGAAATTGAATGGAGATCAAACGTTGCTCCAACAGTGCTTGCTGGATTAAATACATATACAGATGGCTTACTTGGAACACTGGGCATTCGCTCTCAGCGTAAAATGACACGTGAGCAAGCGCTATACATCGCCAGCTGTAGTTCACATCATAAAGACATATCTCTTAATTTCTAAGAGCTATTTGTAACAGCAATATCTAAGGTCGAACGTTCTTAGTTCAGTCAAATCGCAACAATAAATTCTGTCTTGATTGCACAAAAAAAGGGTCGGTGAAAACCGACCCTTAAAAATTTTACTGAAATCGCAAATGTTTATTCGGCTGGCTCTTTTGAACCATCTGCAATTTTTGCCGCATCAGCCTTTTTCATAGCTTCTATTTTATCAAGCGGCATATAAAGATCGCCACCTTTTTTAAATTTCTCAGCCATTGCTTCCATACCGTCTTTTTGCGCTACGGCACGAATGTCGTGAGATATCTTCATAGAACAGAATTTAGGACCACACATAGAGCAGAAGTGAGCAACTTTGTGCGCTTCTTTAGGCAAAGTCTCATCATGGAAACTGCGAGCAGTCTCAGGATCAAGAGATAGGTTAAATTGATCTTCCCATCTAAACTCGAAACGCGCCCGTGACAGGGCATCATCTCTGCGCTGTGCGCCCGGCATGCCTTTAGCAAGGTCGGCCGCATGCGCCGCAATTTTATAGGTGATTACACCGACTTTTACATCATCGCGATTGGGCAGTCCAAGATGTTCTTTTGGCGTTACATAACAAAGCAAGGCGCAACCAAACCAACCAATCATCGCAGCACCAATACCAGACGTAATGTGGTCATAGCCAGGTGCAATATCTGTTGTCAGCGGACCAAGCGTATAGAAGGGTGCTTCGTCGCAACATTCTAATTGTTTGTCCATATTCTCTTTGATTTTGTGCATGGCAACGTGGCCAGGACCTTCAATCATTACCTGACAATCTTTAGCCCAAGCAATTTTGGTCAGTTCACCAAGCGTTTCAAGTTCGGCAAATTGAGCTTCATCGTTGGCATCGGCAAGTGATCCTGGACGAAGGCCATCGCCTAAGCTGAAGGACACATCGTATTTGCGGCAAATATCGCAAATATCTTCAAAGTGTTCGTATAGAAAACTTTCTTTATGGTGATGCAAGCACCACTTAGCCATGATAGAGCCACCACGCGATACAATGCCCGTTACGCGGTTTACAGTCATTGGAATCATGTGCAAACGAACACCCGCATGAATGGTGAAATAATCAACACCTTGTTCTGCTTGTTCAATAAGCGTATCGCGGAAAACTTCCCATGTTAAATCTTCAGCAACGCCATTTACTTTTTCAAGTGCTTGGTAAATTGGCACTGTTCCAATTGGCACAGGGCTGTTGCGAACAATCCACTCACGTGTGTTGTGAATGTTACGACCAGTCGACAAGTCCATAACAGTATCAGCGCCCCAACGAATGGACCAAACCAATTTATCCACTTCCTCTTCCATAGAAGAAGTAACAGCAGAAGTACCCATATTAGCATTAATCTTCACCAAGAAATTACGACCAATAATCATTGGTTCGATTTCTGGGTGATTGATGTTTACAGGAATAATTGCGCGGCCTCTTGCAATTTCATCACGTACAAATTCTGGCGTAACTAAATCTGGAATATTGGCACCCCAATCATACCCGTCACGCTGCGTATTGGCTTCACGCAGCTGGTTCTCACGAATAGCAACGTATTCCATCTCAGGCGTAACAACGCCTGCACGCGCATAAGCAAGCTGTGTAACAGCCTTACCATCTTTGGCGCGCAAAGGTTTGAAACTTACTGGAAATTCTGGTGTTAAACGATCGCCTTTAACAAACCCATTATCTGCGTCGATAATTTCACGACCTTCATATTCTTCGACATCACCACGAGCAATAATCCATTCGCGGCGTAATGTTGCCAAACCTTTGCGAATGTCTACATTCACATCAGGATCGGTATAAACCCCAGAGCTGTCATATACTGGCAATGGCAATTCGCCTGCAGTTGGGTGAACAGCAATCTCGCGCATTGGCACACGAATATTTGGAAAAGTCTTACCTTTTATATAAATCTTGCGTGAGGCAGGCAGGCTGCCAGTTGTAATTTTGGGGTTGGGGACGTTTACATTCATTATGGCGCTCCTCAAGATAGCCTTGAAAATTAAGGCCTGAAAAGATCAAGCCAAAAAAGACACCAGAAGAAAAGGGAAGGAAACATCTAAACAAAGCCATCTTAAAAGACGCTCTTTGTTCGAACTTTATAAATCCTGTTTTGTTAGAACTCACAAAGTGCGCATAGCTTCCTACGCCAGTGTCAACTGGGTCAGGTTCGAAGGGTCGCGTCACCGAGTAAGAAAAATACTCATTACGCCTCTCAGTCTCTTAGGCGAGACTCCCCTGTGCCATTCCTTGATAAACAGCAGCGCGGTATAGGTCAATGGTAGAGCGTGGAAAAGCCGACATTGTTACTCGCACACAAAGCTACGAAATAATCAGCGATATTATAAAAATAAATATATGGTGAGCGCTCAGGGATTCGAACCCTGGACCTACTGATTAAAAGGTCACGTAGCCAAGACTTAACTTATTGATTTAATTCACTTAAATACGCTCAAATAAGCAGTGTGTGCGAAAGTGTGTGTATAAACTGAGTGCCATTGACTAAATTAACTCACGATAAATAATACAAGAAGAATAATCTTTATACAAATTCATGCCACCTTTCACGACTTCCGCTGCTGAATTATTTTGATTGTGTGACAATTAAATAAATAACGTATCAAAGGTGGGTAATGGATAACGATTTAAGTTTAAGTGCGGACAGGTCATTAAGTTCAAGTGTAGATGATAAGTTTGGGCTATCAGAGGTAGCTGATAAGCTAGCGGGCTCAGTGATATCATCTGCCAGTAAAGATGGGATGGTCATTGGTATAGAAGGTAAGTGGGGTTCGGGTAAAACTAGCCTAATTAATTTGATGATGCAAAAAATTGATGAAGGGTCTAAGTCCAATATATCAACAATCAACTTCGCGCCGTGGTTAATCGGTGGACCTGAGGACTATATTATTTCTTTAATGAACTCACTCACGGACAAAGTAGATGCAATATCAGAACAAAACGGCGATACATTTAACAAAATTGATAAAGAGAGATTGAAGTCAAACCTAAAAAAATATGGCGTAAGAACAATAGATATATTGTCTTATGCTTCAGCGTTAATTGAACCATCTGGTGCAGCCAGTAAAATAATTGCATATTTTTCTAGAGTAATCAGCGCTGGGACAGAAAAAAATTCAAAATTTGTATCTATTGATAGACGAAAAAAAACGATTTCAGAAATACTTAAGAAATTTGATCATAGATTTGTAATTGTTATAGATGATCTTGATCGTCTCGAACCCAAAGAGGCGGTTGAGGTGATGCGTTTAATACGCTCTGTTGCCGACTTTCCAAATGTTGTTTATTTGATTTGTTATGACAGAGAAATATTAGCCCATGCGATTAAAGAAGGGTTGAATCTAGAAGACGGAGATGACTATCTTCAAAAAATAGTACAAGTTAGTTTTAAAGTCCCCACACCTGAAGCATTCGATCTTAGATACTGGTTAAATAAAGATTGCTTAGATATCTTATCTGAACAGAATTCCATTCGTCCTACTAAAAAATCACTTGAAGACTTATATCAAGTAATAGATCAATTTGGAACAATGCAAACGCCAAGAGATGTTGTATCTATTTTAAACTCCATTAAATTTCATTATCCACCTGTAAAAGATAGCGTTTACTTTCCAGATCTAGTTTGGCTTCATTTAATTAAAATACTGAAGCCTAATCTCTATAATTGGTGTGAAAAATACTTGGCGGAGTGGGCTGTAATATCAACTGGAGATGCAAGGGCTAGTGGTAACGATAAATTAAATGTGCAACTTGTTAAAATACTTGCTGATGATTTGACATCAACCGATAAGTATTTTCTCAAACGACTTTGCCCTGGGCTCTCATTTGAAGGAGATGATACTATCAACTTATTTGGACGCATTGATAATGTAACATTTGAAACTTTAGTTCAAAATAGTCGGTTGAGTAGCCCAGATCACTGGCGATATTATTTCGCATTTTCATCGCCTAAATCATCCATGACCACGAGTGAAATTAATGAGGTTTCTAATTTAGCAGAATCTGACCTGAAGAAGTTTCAGTTAAAATTGATCGACCTGTCTAAGAATAAACGGCAAGTAAATGGTACTTGGTTAGAATATTATTTTGATAGAATCGCAATTTCAAATTTTGATGATTGGTCAACCAGAAAATTATCAAATGTAATATTTGGAATTTGTGACGAGATGGATGTGATTGGAAATTCCCCAGATATTCGTGTGCAAATGGGCCGAATTCAAATCAAATATAAAACGGTTGAACTCATATATAAACTACTAAAAATCTTAAAAAGTAAAAAGGCCAGTTCGTTCAATACTACAATTAATCGTGTAATGAAGAATGCAAAAAGTATTGGCTGGCTAGTAGATGATTTTCTGAATATCGAATTGAGAAGGCATAATATTATACCTAATAAGCAATATACAAATGATCCTAATATATTATCCAAGGCGCAGGCCAAAACGGCCCAGAAAACACTTCTTTCTAGACTTAATCAAAAGATTGATAGAGATCGTTTATTTAATAACAATGAACTAGCCTCACCATTATTTCGTTGGCGTGACATAGACAATGGATCTATAGAGAAACCAAAAAAATGGTTTGAAGAGTACACAAAAACTGATGATGATTTTCTATATGTACTAGAAAGGATGAGAGGCTGGAGCTCGTCTGGAGAAAAAATTACATATCCATTGGGCGAAGATACTATTAGTCATCTTATGGAGTGGGAGAAATGTAAAGAACGCCTATTAGAAATATCTACAAACAATAAAACGTCCGCCGCTTCGAAAAGGACTGCCTTGGAACTCATTGAAGCTACAAAAGTAGATGATTGGTAGTTATAAAACCTATTTTGTTGAGCGAAATAAGTTGAGAGTGCGTGTAAATTCAAAGATTCTCACTAAGATGGAATATGTTTTCGTTTCTCCCCAAATATTTTTTGCGGCACATCTACTCTCCAATACGTTTTAGGGCATACTATGAGTTCTGGCTCATAGTGACTTAGGTAACAATAAACTTCATCTTTTTCCACCAGTGCGCACCAAATCGAACAGGGCTGTTTATCATTGTTACCATAACTTTGATTTATTTTTGATAATTTTGGATATTTTATCGCTTGATACAAATCTGTCGTCCAAGATATGCCTTCACGAAAATCATTTCCGACACATCCTCTAAAAATAGTAAAAGGATTTGAGCTTTGAGAGTGATGTCTCTCAGGCTTATCATAACCGTGCTCTTTTGCTTTCTGCAGTAGCAATTCTCTATCACATGAATCAAATAGATTTTTAAGCGTTTCAAATGGAATGCCTTCAAAGTGTCTTGCATGTAAATATGCAGGTATGAGCTTTTCTTCCAGCTCTCCCTTTGCTTTTAAACTCTCAAAATTGGATATAATATCTTTAATATCATGCACCATTATAATTATTTTATACTCTTAAATTTTTTAAATATTGGGAACTTGCCCAACAATATTAAGATAATAACGTGTATGCTTAAGCTGACCAATTTTAATAAGAGCACCTTTATTTACTAAATCATTCAAATCACGCGTTACTGTAGTCCGTGGCGCGGGGGAAATATTATTATAATTCTCAGCACTCAGCCCTCCCTTAAAACCGTCAAAACCTTCTCGGAACATACGTTCGATAACTTTTTCTTGCCGTGAGTTCAGGCTTCCGTCGAGTTTATAGTATAGCTTCGTTTTCTCAATTATAAATTCAATACGCTTACGTGTATTATCCTGCGCAGTTAAAACCGTCTTTGCAAAATATATAATCCAGTTGGTTATATCAATTTCTTTATTATTACTTTCTAGAGCGGAGTAATAAGATTTTTTATCACGCTCAATTGTATAAGCTAAAGAAATGAGTGTTGGTTGATTTAAGCTTTGAGCTAGGGACTTTTCCGCAATCGCTCTAGATATCCGTCCGTTACCATCTTCAAATGGATGGATACAGACAAAGTACAAATGAGCTATTGCAGCTCTGGTGAGCGCAGGTAGGGGGCTTTTCCCTTGTTTCGAGGATGCGTTAAACCAAGCTATGAATGATTTCATTTCATTTTGGAGTATATTGGCAGGAGGAGCTTCAAAATGAATGGTGGGGTCATAGATAACGCCTGAAACAACCCGCATAGGCTCTTCGCTATCACGGTATTTACCAATAACAATATTTTGCTGACCATTAATGAGCATTTCATGCCATTGCCATAAATATTCATGGCTCAAAGAAGTATCGAAAGTTTTGTAGAGGCCCACCATCATCGCGGCAATACCTTGCTCCGCAGGAGGTACTTTACGATTATCTGTTTTTAATCCGAATTGATGACAAATTGAGGATTGCAAACTATCTCTATCCAAAAACTCACCTTCGATTTCAGAAGTTTTAAGCGCTTCTTCACTGAGGAGTTCAACTTTAAGAAGGTCTTGATCATCGTTAGAGATGTGCTTTAAAGCGCCTAAATGCTCACCTGCATTCTTGAGAAATTGCTCTTCAAGCCCTTCAAGCGCTTGCTTGTCATAGCTAAAGTTTGGCCATTCCTTTTGCTGCCAGTTCCACATAATGGTTTATACCTCTTGTTTCTATGGCCCATAATACATGCTTATTGTGGGTTATAGCAAGGTATTTTATAACTCAGGCATTGCGGTATGGCTTGAAGCTTGGGTATTTCGCAATCAGGATAACTAACACTATTGTATGAGTTAAAGCGCTAAAAGGGGGCTAACTAACATCATAGTATTACCTAAGGAACGACTGAATAGAGAGTGGATTAGGGCTTTTTCATACATGAACAGAAAAAATTGAAACGGTAGCTGCTGATACGGCCTTATCCCATTAAAAGGTGGAACAGCAGGATTTATTGTTTCATAGTCCAAAACACAATAGGTAATATAGTTGACGCAAAAAGCTCTTAATGTTGTTACGGTCCACGTTTATTTCATTATTCAGGTAGCTCTCAACATCCAGACCTTTAACACCACCTGGTTGAATATGACTGGATAGTTTTTCAAGATTTACACTGTGCTGGCGTTCAATCGCTTCAGCTGAATTTTTCTGAAAAACACCGTATACAGAATAGTCAGGCACATGTTTCCAACAATGCCTTCGGTAATCACACTCAAAGGGCACAAAACAAGACGTACCAATAGAAACATCGGGTTCTTTCTTTCACTTTAAAATATAACCTAATTGCCCTGCAATAAATTCAACCTCTGCGTGGTTTGCGAATACCTCACCATAAATTCCCTCTAGTTTAAACTAAGCCTTTCGATATTGTAAGCCTTTCACGTAATGAGATTTTGAGATTGGAAAGTTTCTTGATTGTTTGTAAAATTTCCACTATTTTCTCATTATTGCTTATTTACACCAAGGATCAGAAAAGCCATGAACAACGACATTATGACGATGAAAGAGGTCGCTGATTACCTCAAATTGAATGAAAAGACTGCCTACCGTTTAACATCGGATGGTAAGCTTCCCGCTTTTAAAGTTGGCGGTAGTTGGCGTTTTCGTAAATCAGAAATTGACGAATGGACAAAAAAGCAAAGCAACCAATCCAAAGGGCAAAGTACTGATTAAGCATGCTATTAGATAACAAAAATCATGGGAAAGTTATAACGGAGCTGAAGAAGTCATTAGACACGTCTTCGAAGCTTTCTGTGCTTTCTGGGATGTTTTCTATCTACGGTTATGCAACTCTTAAAAAAGAATTGGGCAACATTAAGGATATACGTTTATTGCTTTCAAAATGGGATGATGCCTCACTACATACGATTGCAGGAACACCGCAAGAAACACGCCTTAAAAACAAGCTAGATCAAAGCCATATTGCTAAGGAATGTGCCGCATGGCTTAAAAAGAATACGTTGGCTAGGGCCATGACGGGGCAAATGGCATTCCCACCACAAAATATGTTTCATATAAGCAATAGTGATGATGCCTTTGTGATCCAAGGTGCTTCTCACTTTACTGCTACTGGTCTTGGTGAAGTTAAATCCGATAGTTTTGAAATTAACATGGGTATTTCGGACGCGGAGACAACGAAACAGCTTTTACAATGGTTCGACACAATCTGGAATGACGGCAAGGCTACGCAAGATATCAAAGATGAACTCCTTACACATTTGGATTACTTAGCATCAGAAAAACCAGCAAATTTGGTCTACTTCATTACCCTCTATAACATCTTTAAAGATTATCTTGAGGACATTGATGAAGACAGTATTATCCGTTCAAAAACAGGATTCAAAGACACCCTCGTATGGAACAAACTTTACAAATTCCAACGTGACGGCGTTATGGGGGCGATTGATAAATTAGAGAAATATAATGGCTGTATTATTGCTGATAGCGTTGGCCTAGGTAAAACCTTTGAGGCTTTGGCTGTTATCAAATATTACGAATTACGTAATGACCGCATCCTTGTGCTTTGTCCCAAGAAACTACGTGAAAACTGGACAGTTTATACGATCAATGACAAGCGCAACCTTCTTGCCGCCGATCGCTTTAACTATGATGTTCTTAATCATACAGATTTGAGCCGTGATAAAGGGAAATCTGGTGAGATCAACCTAGAAACTATTAACTGGGGGAATTATGATCTTCTGGTCATTGATGAATCTCATAACTTCAGAAATAGCGGCACAAAAACGGATGGCACAACGCGCTACCAACGTTTGATGGATCAAATTATTAGATCTGGTGTGAAAACAAAAGTATTGATGCTTTCTGCAACACCAGTGAACAGCCGTATGAATGACCTCAAAAATCAAGTGGCATTCATTACTGAGGGCCGTGATACTGCATTGGCTGATTTTGGAATTAACAGCATTGAGCAAACCCTAAGAAAAGCACAAACAAAATTCAATAAATGGCTGAAATTACCAGAAGATCAAAGAAAAGCAGAAGTTCTGCTGGAAGATTTGAATTTTGATTATTTTAAGTTACTTGATTTAATGACCATCGCCCGCTCTCGTAAGCATATTGAAAAATACTACGATATTTCAGAAATCGGTAAATTCCCAGAGCGCTTAAAACCTGTAAATATCAAGTCTGATATTGATACCAGCGGACAGTTTCCACCGCTCAAAGAAGTTAATATGGCGATTAAACGGCTTAATTTGGCGGCATACTCTCCTCTTGAATATGTTCGCATGGATAAAAAGGACGAATATAGCCGTAAATATGACCAAGAAGTCAAAGGTGGATCAGTCTTTAAACAAATTGACCGTGAACGAAGCCTGATCCATTTGATGCGCATTAATCTGCTCAAACGCATGGAAAGCTCTATTAACTCTTTTGCACTTACGGTTGACAAAATCCACGGAAAAATTAGCGGTTTAATTGAACAAATTGATGCTCATGAAAACAGTGAAATTGAAGAGCTAAGCATCGAAGATATCCAAACAGATGACCCGGAGTTAGAAGATTACTTGATTGGTAATAAGGTTAAAGTGCTGGTTCAGGACATGGATTTGGTACGTTGGAAACAGGATCTGGAAGAAGACCGCGCTTTGTTAAAGAATTTACTTAATGATGCCGTCAAGGTTGAACCAAAACGTGATGCAAAACTGCTTAGACTTAAGGAGGTTATAAAGCAAAAAGTAAACGCTCCATTTAACCCAGATAATAAAAAAATTGTCATTTTTACTGCCTTTTCTGATACGGCTGAATATCTCTATGAGCATATATCTGGTTGGGTATCAAAAGAATTAAATCTGCATTCCGCCTTAATTACAGGTAGCAATAAAAAATGTACAATAAAGGGGATCAACAAGGATTTAAACAATCTGCTTACTAACTTCTCACCTATATCAAAAGAGCGGGAAAAAGTAGACCCTGATGCCACAACTCAGATAGATATTCTCATCGCAACAGACTGTATCTCCGAGGGGCAAAACTTGCAGGATTGCGATATGCTGATTAACTACGACATTCATTGGAATCCTGTGCGTATTATTCAGCGCTTTGGTCGAGTGGATCGCTTAGGTTCACGTAATACAGCAATCCAGTTGGTGAATTTCTGGCCCAATATGGAGCTGGATGAATATATCAACCTAGAGGCTCGCGTTAGCGGGCGCATGGTGCTTCTTGATATCTCCGCTACTGGTGAAGAAAATGTTATCGAGTACGATAAAGACAAGCAGATGAATGACCTTGACTACCGCAGGAAGCAAATGAAACAGCTTCAGGCATCGGTTATTGATTTAGAAGATATGGATGGCAGCGTTTCCATCACTGATATGACGCTGAATGATTTTCGCATGGATTTGTCGAGCTATATGAAAGACAACCTTCCTCAATTAGAAAAATCTCCGTCAGGATTTTATGCCGCAATTCAAAATCCAAATGGTGAATTTGTTGCAGGCACAATATTTTGCCTAAAAGATATTCATGGCAAAGTTGAGTTTGATGCTAACTATGCCTTAGCCCCTTATTACATTGTTTATGTAGCTGAAAATGGCAATATTGTTTTCAACCATCTACAGGGCAAAAAGAGCCTCGATATCTTCAAAAAACTCTGCTCTATGAATAAAGAGCTAGATAGCAAATCTATCGAAGCCTTAAATGAGAAGACTAAAAACGGCAAAGACATGGGTGCATACCAATATATGCTGGAATGTGCCATGCAATCTATCGTTGGTAAAACGGAAGAAAAAGGCCTTGAAAGTCTGTTCTCCCGTGGCGGAACGGTATTAACACAAGATCATTTCTCTGGCCTCGAAGATTTTGAAGTTATCTCTTATCTGATTATCAAGGAGCCAAAGGAAGGTGAAACCGCATGATCCAAAATTTCCTTGATAGTTTAGGCATCCCACAAAAATGCTTTCTTAATAAGACACTCTTCAAAAAACTGTTTTTAGAAAACTGCATGCTGGATATTACCGATAAGAAAGCACTGAAAGACGATATTGATAAAATCCGCTGGCTCTATACATTAAAGCCCAGCACCATCAATATTGAATCCTTCAAAGATGATACCTACGAATATGATGAGGTTGCAATCCTGCAGATTGACCTTACCAGCCCCACTAGCATCAAACGAATAGCGTCCTTTGTAAACAAAGCCATTCCATACCCTTTGATCCTGATTTTTACCCATGGTGATATGATTGTTTTACACGTAGCCGACAAACGCACCAATCATGCCGACAAAGCCAAATGGGTAGTTGAAGATGGTTGGATAACACATTGGTTTCATCCAAGCGCCCCAACCCAGAGCGAGCAGGGCTTTATGGAAGATATAGCCATTAAGAACTTGTCTTTCCTGAACTTCTACGCATTCTATTCAGATGTAAAAAACTGCGTAATTGCATTAAATTCTGCGCAAAGAAGCGGAACGTATTCTATTGCTTCGCAAGAACAAACAGATTTTCGCTTGAAGAGCCTGAAGCAAATTGATGAACTTGAAAAAGAAATGGCCGAATTACGTGCCTCCTTAAAAAAAGAAAAACAATTTAATACGCGGCTGAAACTAAACGTTGCGGTAAAAGAATGCCAAGACACTATTACCCAACTGGAACAAGACTTATGACGATAACAAACGAAGTTGAAGTTTATTATTCAAGGGCTAAAGCAGACGAGCACCATCGTTATCGTTCATGGGAACATTGCTATCAATTCTTTCAAAGCAACCCAAAAGACACAGACATGGCGGCACTTCACTTAGCATTTTATTTGGCTAGCTGGGGAATGTATCGCGGATCAAGTTTTTTACTGCAAAAAGACTATAAAGTCCATGTGGGCGCCGTTTTAGAAATTTTGAATCCTAAGTACGAACATTTACGAGATATTTCGTTTGAGGATTTCACAGACGAAAATATAAACATTCTTTTTTCACTGATTGATAACCTTAAAAAGCATTACAAAAACATCAATCTGTCTTCAACAAGTTCTAAGAATACTGGTGGTGTAACCTATACGCTAATAACAAAAATTCTGTTAGGAACGCTAGGCTGTATTCCAGCCTATGATCGTTTCTTTATTGATGGCATTCGAGCGACAAATAGATTAACCTATTCTGGTCTTAAAGATGTAAATTTCAAATATCTTTTAGACTGGGGGCGAGACAACTCAAAAGAAGTAAACTCGATAAAGAATAGTATAGCTGGGGATGTAAAATATCCAGTTATGAAGATTGTTGATATGTATTTTTGGCGTGTAGGCGAAAGAATTTATTTAGAAAAAAAGGGCAATGAATACGCGGCATGGAAAAATTAGACGGCAAGAGCATGGATATCATAGAGCAGAATATTGAGCAGCTAAAAGAGCTGTTCCCCAGCGTGTTTTCCGAAGGAAAAGTTCAGTTTAATAAACTAGAAGAATTACTCGGCAATTATGTGGTCGATGATGAAGATCATTATAACTTCACATGGCATGGCAAGCGTAAAGCTGGTCGTTTAGCACAAACACCAAGCACAGGAACGCTGCGCCCTTGCAAGGATGAAAGCGTTGATTGGGACAACACAGAAAATCTATTTATCGAAGGCGATAATTTAGAAGTCTTAAAGCTTCTCCAAAAATCATACCACCGCCAAGTGAAAATGATCTATATCGACCCGCCCTATAACACGGGGAATGATTTTGTTTATGAAGATGATTTTAAGGACGGTGTTAAAAACTACCTTGAAATGACAGGGCAACTGGATAGTGACGGTAAGAAGATGGGCACGAACTCTAGCTCAGCAGGCCGTTATCATACTAACTGGCTAAATATGATGTATCCACGTCTGAAACTGGCTAGAAACCTTCTTCGCCAAGATGGTGCAGTTTTTATTTCTATTGATGACAATGAATCTCACAGACTTATTTCTATATGTTCTGAAATTTTTGGAGAAGAAAATTTTGTTGCACAACTTGCCGTACAGCTTAACCCGCGAGGGCGAAACTTAGATAAGTTCATTGCGAAGACCCATGAATCTGTCTTAGTTTTTGTGAAAGATTATATGAATGAAAATTCTATTTTTGGTGTAGAGAAGATGGGTAGAATGGTTGATGAATATAATAAGAAAGATGATATTGGTCAATATAGATTGACGGGTCTCAGAAATCGAAACCAAGCTTTTAACCCATCAACCCGCCCTAAACTTTACTACCCAATGTATGTAAATAAAAATACAGGACAAGTTTCTATTGAAGAAAGTCCTGTATATACGGATGAGGTATGGCCAGACACTCCAGATGGAACAAAAACTTGTTGGACTTGGGGTAAGGAAAAAGCAGTCAATGAAAATCATTTATTAACTGCAGATAAGACAGGTGATGAATGGAGAATTTATCGTAAAGATTATTTGTTAGATGAAAATGGTAAAATGGCCACTACATTAGTTAAATCTATCTGGTTAGATAAAGAAATAAATAATGACTATGGAAGAAAAACAATCAAAGATTTATTTGGATCTTCTGTAATGAGTTTTCCAAAAGCTGTTGATTTAATAAAAAAACTTGTACAAATTGGGACTAATAATAATGATATTATTATTGATTTTTTTGCAGGATCAGCCACTACAGCTCATGCTGTATATAAAATAAACACAGAAGATAGAAAGAAAAGACGATGTATTTCTGTGCAGCTACCAGAAGTTACTGATGATAAATCAGAAGCTTATAAAGCTGGATATAAAACTATTTCTGATATTGCCAAAGAACGTATCCGCCGTGCAGGTAAGAAAATTAAAGAAGAAAATCCGCTATTTAGTGGCGATCTTGGTTTTAAAGTTTTCAAGCTAGATACTTCTAACATCAAACGTTGGGAGGCTGATTTTGATACTTTGGAAAGTGACCTTCTTGGGGCGGTTGATTATTTGGTAGAAGGACGAAGTGATGAAGATGTTCTTTATGAGCTTTGCCTAAAACTTGGTTTAGACCTCACCATACAAATAGAAGAAAAAACTATTGCTGGTAAAAAAGTATCTGTCCTCGGGCGTGGCTACCTTGTTGTTTGCTTGGATAACGATATCACGATGGATCTGGTGAGTGGTATTGGCGCATTAAAAGAAGAAATCGCCCCAGAAGACGGTATGCGTGTTGTTTTCAAAGATGATGGCTTTGCGGATGATGTTGTTAAAACCAATGCCCTGCAAACGCTCAAGCGTTTCGGCATTAATGATATCAAAAGCTTGTAGGAAGAATTTATAATGATGAAAATTAAATTTGACCCAAACCAAGACCACCAACGCCATGCATTGGAATCAGTTTTTGGTGTATTTGAAGGGCAAGAGCTTAATAAAACCACATTCTCTATGCCGACCATTCAACATGTCGATCAGTCTACCCCTGATATGTACTCCAACCAAACGGATAGAGGGTATGCCAACCGCTTAAAATTATTACCAGAGGAAATACTAGAAAATGTTCGCAAAATTCAATTAAAGAATGGTCTTAAACAATCTAAAAGTGAACTTAAAAATCTTGATTTTACGGTGGAGATGAAACGGGGACGGGTAAAACCTATGTTTACCTGCGTTCAGTTTTTGAGATGAACAAGCTCTATGGATTCACCAAATTCATTATTGTTGTGCCAAGCATTGCGGTTAAAGAAGGTGTACTCAAATCTCTGCAAATGACTGAAAGTCATTTTAAGGAATTATACGACAATACACCCGTTGATTACTTCACCTATGATTCAAGCGATCTATCAAAGGTTCGTTCTTTTGCAACCAATGATTATATCCAAATCATGGTGATCAATATTGATGCCTTCCGCAGAAGCTTTACCGACCCCACAAAAGAAAGCAAAGCCAACATTATTCATCGTTGGAATGACAAAATGCAGGGCGTGCCGATTGATTTTATTCAAGAGACAAACCCAGTAGTGATCATTGATGAACCACAAAGTGTTGATACAACAGATAAGTCTTCCGAGGCGATAAAATCTCTTAACCCGCTTTGTACATTCCGCTATTCCGCAACCCATGTTGATAAGCACCACATGCTCTACAAGCTGGACTCTATTGATGCCTATGAACAAAAGCTCGTGAAGCAGATTGAGGTGGCTTCTATTCAGGTTAAAGACGGTAACAACAAGGCTTATATTAAGCTCTTAGCCGTGGATAATAAGAATGGTCACCGTGCAAGGGTTGAGGTTGACGTTCAACAAGTTGGAAACACCAAAAAGAAAGCTGTATGGGTCAAATCTGGCCAAGATCTCATGGAGCTAACAAAGCGTAGTATTTATGACGGCTATGTTGTGAATGATATCTATTGTGAAGAAGGCAATGAATATATCGATTTTACCAGTAAGGAAGACATTATCCGCTTGCATCATGCCATTGGTGAAGTTGATGAAGGTGAATATAAACGCCTGCAAATTCGCAAAACAATTGAGGAGCATTTGGATAAAGAGCTAAGGCTAACCCCTATGGGTATTAAGGTTTTAAGCTTATTCTTTATTGATAGAGTGTCAAATTACCGTGATTACAATGCCCCCGATCAAAAGGGTAAATATGCCAAAATGTTTGAAGAGGAGTATACCAAGGCAATCAAAAAGCCAAAGTATAATACCTTGTTCAAAGAAATGGATACAGACAGTTTACCAGAACTTGTTCATAACGGTTATTTCTCAGCAGATAAAAAAGGTGTTTTAAAAGATACCAAAGGTACAACCATCGCAGATGAAGATACGTATGCTTTGATTATGAAAGATAAAGAAAAGCTTTTGAGTTTCTCATCCAAGCTAAAGTTTATCTTTTCTCACTCCGCTTTGAAAGAAGGTTGGGACAACCCCAATGTCTTCCAAATTTGTACATTGAATGAAACAAAATCCACCATGAAAAAACGTCAGGAAATTGGACGTGGCCTTCGCATTTCTGTTAACCAAGACGGCGAGCGCGTTCATGGATTTGAGGTTAATACTCTAACAGTGATGGCAAATGAATCGTATGAGGACTTTGTTGATGGATTGCAAAAAGAGATTGAAAAAGAAGAAGGTATTCGCTTCGGGGTTGTTAATGATCATCTATTTGCAAACATCGTTATTCAAGATAAAGATGGGGAAGACATTTTCCTTGGTGCTGATAAGTCAGAAGAAATCCATGAGCATCTTTTGACAAAGAAATACATCGACCAGCGCGATAAAGTGACTGATGACCTAAGAGTTGCCCTAAAAACGGATACCGTTGAGCTGCCAAAAGAACATGAGGAATACGCAGAGCAAATCCTTGCATCTCTAAAAAGAGTGGCAGGTGGGCTTAATATAAAGAACAACGACGATAAGCGTACAGTACGCTTAAATAAGGCTGTTTTTGA
>NVRK02000016.1 GCA_002400845.2 Hyphomicrobiales bacterium | reverse complement strand
CGCCTTTGCCGCCGCCGATGCCGCCGCCCGTGCCGCCGACCTTGCCGCCGGTGCCGCCGCCCGTGCCGTCGTTTGGAAATCTATCCAGCAAGACCTGACACTTTTTCAAAAAAATGGTGAAGGCAGTTTAATTGGGAGTGCATTGTGGCATGAAGGTACTCCAACAATCTTCCAAGGTAATTGGACCTCGCTTAAGAAGAATTTATTGGGGAAAAGTAGCGATTGGCAAGTTTGGGCCGATTGGTATGAACATGTTTTGCATGGTGCTAACTCATCCAAGAGAGGTATTGCGGGCCTAAGCGATGAGACGCTAATTGAATTTGCACAAAAGCCAAATGAGTTTTGGGAGCGTGAGCCAGATGAGGTGAATGCTGAAATTGTTGGTTGGGTTGAGGAAGAGCCAGCTGTAACCACCGAAGGGTTAATTCTACAAATATTGAAAAGAGATAAGCAGCCAATTACTTTTGATGGATTTGTTTTGAGTTTTAGACAGGCGAAGTATCCTTCGCCGCGTTCTTCTATTCTTGATGGATTAAATGAATTAACTGAAAACGGTATAATTGAGCTTGTTGCAGAAGAGACATATGCATTACCTGATAAAGTTGAAAATCACCCAACAATTCCAGATCAAGAAGCAGGCCTTTCTTTTACACCAAATGCTGATGGTAAAATTGAAATTAGAGAAAGTGGATTGGTTTCTTCAGATGATTTTGATGAAATTATCGCTATGCGGGGAGTTATTCTCGAAGCGTTAGATGATTTGAAAAACGCATGTGCTGGGACAAATGCATACGCACCTTTAGTTGGTGTCGTTCAAAAATATAATGATGAAATTTCCTCTGATGCTGGAAACCTATCTATTGATAAGCTTTATGCTTATGGAATTCGATTAGAGAACACTCGGGAAAGACTGAAACAAGAAATTGCATCTGGTGATTATCCTGAAATGGCGGTTTCGATTTCAGAATCATTAGATACAGTTGTTGCGCTTCATGGGCCAACAATTTTGTCTACTAAGCGCGGCAATGTACTTGTAGAGCGTGCAAGAAAATATAACAGTTCTGTTCGCGGTGATGAAGCCTATAAAGAAAAGGCAAAAGAGTTGGCAGAATTGTTTGCTAACAATTTGAATTTGATTGAACGTAATAGTTCTGAATTGATAACTGAAATAAATAACGATATTGGTGAAGGGCCGAATCCTGAACGTTCGACTGAATTAGCTAAAACAGCAAATGGAAATTTATTAAGTACTAGTGCAAAAATTGCAGGCGGGGCTGTTTTGGGCGGCGCATTTTCTGGTTCGACAATGGGTGTTGATATCATCGCTAGTGGTAGTGGGTTGATTGATGTTGCTTATTTCTTTTTATTGGATAATCAGGTTTTGTTGAGAGAATTTGGTGCCGTTGCTGGTCAGGAAATGAAATGGCTTGATGCGTTTCTTGATTGGCTGGAAAAGCAGAAAAGAAATAACCCATGACATACATCCGTCCCACCTTATTCCTTCTTGCAGCCATATCCTTTGGTCTTGGTATTTCACTCCCGCTTATGCGGTTTGAGAAGTTGTGGTTTTTTGAAGAAAAGCCATCGCTTATCGAAATGGTGTCTGGATTATGGGGCGCGAATAATTTTGCCATTGCCATTGTGGTGGCGTTGTTCTCGATTTTGTTTCCAATTTTAAAAATGGCAGTTGGGTTTCAGGCTGTTACTGCGGGCAGGGCATTGCCAAAATGGGCAAATATTTTGGGTAAGTGGTCGCTGGTAGATGTGATGTTAGTCGCGATTGTGCTTTTTGCCGCAAAAACGAGTGGCCTTGCTTCTGCTGTCGCGCTGCCTGGAATTTGGTTTTTTGGCGCGTCGTCGATATTAGTGGCAATTGCCAGCTACGGAGCGAGTTATGATGCAAGTTATGATTTAGGTGCGGAGTAGTCTTTTGCTTTCTCCCTCATGGTGAGCCTTTTACTACGTCGTCGCTTTGCTTGACTTGGTCAAACCATACGGGCCTCGGTCCTTCGACAAGCTCAGGATGAGGGGAGGGTTAGGAACTAAAAACACGAAAAGCCGCAACGGAATAATTTCCGTACGGCTTGACTTATTTATTGATTCAAATCTTGCGCATCACTCGACTGTGTCTCGATCTACGTGCGGTTTGAATTATTTGCTGATTCAAATCTTGCGCTAGTTTGGCTCTCGGTGTTGCTACGCATCACCTGCCGCCCTTCGTCGTCGCTTCGCTTGACTTGATTAATGCCGATAATCTTGAATGCGCGTGGTGCGAAGACCAGCAAGGCCGTGGCCATCGATAGAAGCCTGCCAGGACAGAAATTCTTCAACAGTCAACGTATAACGCTCGCAGGCCTCTTCTAATGAGAGTAGGCCACCGCGAACGGCTGCTACTACTTCGGCTTTACGACGAATAACCCAGCGACGAGTGCTGGTAGGTGGAAGGTCTGCAACCGTTAACGGGCTACCGTCTGGGCCGATTACATATTTTACGCGTGGTCTAACCATGTCGGTCATAATATAAATACTCACTAAACAATACAAAAATTGAGCAATTCTAGAAATGAATATACATGCCTCGCCTTAATTTAAACCTAATGTGGCGGTTACGATTTGGTAATGAAATTTAACGAAACCTGTAAAATTGTAGTTAAGAAATGGTTAGCGTTTTGCTATGCTATTTTGTATTCTTATGTGGGCGAAATTTTTTAAGAGATATTTATGAAAATTAATTTTAGAGTATTTGTTTGTTTAGGTGTCGGGGCCGCTTTGTTTTCAACTGCAGCAAATGCCAAGTCGTCTTGTGGAGTTGCTTCGTGGTACGATCTTACTTCGCGCACAGCATCTGGCGAAATGATGAACCCTGCAAAGTTAACTGCGGCGCATAAGAAACTTCGCTTTGGTACAAAGGTTCGGGTTAAAAATAGACGCAATGGGCGCAGTGTTGTGGTGCGCATAAATGACAGAGGGCCGTTTATAAAAGGGCGCTTTATTGATTTGTCAAAAGCTGCGGCGCGTAAACTTGGTTTTATAAATGCTGGTACTGCAAAAGTTTGTTTTGAAATATTGAACTAAAAAAAACGGGAACCGAAGCTCCCGTTTGACCATATGCTAAAAATTCGAATAACCAAATAAAAAATAATTAGCGACCAGTCATAGTCTGTTATTTGACTAACTATTTATCGGGCGTTTTAGCCGTAAACAGCTTCTTTGCCAAAATGCTTAGTTAGTAGGTAATAAACAACAGCGCGATATTTGCTGCGGTTAGATTTTCCGTAAGTTTCTAAAACGCTATCAATTGCACTGTCTAAATCTGGGCCATCTGTTAGGCCAAGTTTTTTGATTAGAAAATTATTCTTAACAGTCGCAACTTCAGATTCGTCAGTTCCTGAAACTGTAGAAGAATCTGCGTTGTAAATTGCTGGGCCACAGCCGATGGTCACTTTTGTTAAAAGGTCCATGTCTGGTGTTACACTGCATTTTTCTGTTAAGTCGCTTGCGTATGTTGCGATTAGATCATCTCTTTTACTCATAATATCGTCCCTTAATAAGTTTATTGATGTTTCGTTACTTGGTTAACTTGCCCCAATTAATTCTTCATTGATAGCTCATTTTTACTAGGTTTGTGTCATTACACAGGCTTGTTGCCCCAACCAACAAGCCCGCTCGTCCCGACCAGCCCACAATCAACACCTGTGAAGGCATTAAAAGCGCCCCAGCTATAGCCCCCGCTGAGTGGCTGATCGAGATTTGCGCAGGTAATTACTCCCACAAATGCATATAAACACATTGCTATTAATTAGGAAAACGAATAATAATCATAGTTAATATGAGTTTTTCTTATATTAATTTTACAAAGGTGGGTGAGTAATATGGATATTGTTTTATTAAAGACATTTTTGACTGTTTTAACGACAGAAAGCTTTGTGGCTGCGGCGCAGCGTTTGTTCGTAACGCAATCGGCAGTTAGTTTGCGCGTGCAAAAAATGGAAGCACTTGTTGGGCATAAATTGTTCGAGCGTAACAAGGGCGGTGTTGTGCCAACTGTTGAGGGCGAAAAATTTGAGACTTATGCGCGCTCTATGTTGCAGTTATGGGATGAGGCGCTTTATCAAGTTGGTTTGCCAACGGGATTTAGTGGCTCTGTTGCGCTTGCGTGCCAAGACAGTTTGTGGCCTGAGCTTTCCTCTAAATGGGTGGCACAGCTTGCCAAGCATATGCCCAACACAGCCATAAACTTTCAAATTGGTATGCCCATTGTTTTGACCAATAT
This sequence comes from Hyphomicrobiales bacterium, assembly GCA_002400845.2. Classification (GTDB taxonomy): domain Bacteria; phylum Pseudomonadota; class Alphaproteobacteria; order Rhizobiales; family Rhizobiaceae; genus Salaquimonas. The sequence goes on along the minus strand of NVRK02000016.1, from coordinate 3,261 downwards.
GTTGGTACGCGGAAGAATAGACATAGCCGTGTTGTATAATCCTGAAATTCGCCAAGGCTTTAAAGTAGAGCGCTTGATGGAAGATCGCTTGGTTTTGGTGAGTAGCCAAAAAAACCATAATGGCGAGTTAAAGGATGATTACGTTTTTGCCAATTGGGGGCAAGAATTTTCAATCGCGCATTCTAGGTTTTATCCAGATTTACCAGCGCCACAAATTATGTTGCAAGTGGGTGGCGTTTTGCCAAATTATTTGATTGAGAATAAAAAGACCGCCTACATGCCGCACCGTATTGCCGATGATTATGTGGCGGCTGGCAAATTGCATTTGGTCAAAGACGCACCAAATTTCCCATTCCCTGCTTATGCGGTTTGGACCGAACATAAGAGCGAAGAAATATTAATGCCTGTATTAGAGCAATTAAGAATTGCAGCTAAAAACGCGCCTTGGATAGAGCTGGGGGGTTAAAGGGTGCTAGATTAATTTTGGAAGTGAATTGAAAAAGCCTTACCCTAAGCTTTACCCTTGGTCCTTCGACCAAATCAAACTTGCAAAGTAAGTGAAGATGCAGGCCGACAGGAAATTGCGAAGCAAATGCCGTAAGGCGGCTCAGGATGAGGGGTGGGGGGAGCGTTGCAAAAGCGATCTTTTTAGGGGGGCTGTGAGTAACAAAATCAATCAGCAGGCTGTTACATAATTTCAACCCAACTCGTAATGCTCTTAATTATTGGTACGGTGCCTCTACTTCACGGTATGTAATTCAATATCTCTATGCATCAAGCTTCGCTTCGTTTTATTATGTGCGGATTATGAGGTTAACGAAGTCAGAGTATTTCACCTCATCCTGAGCCTGTCGAAGGATTGGTGTAATGGTTTGCTTGCCATTAGTGTTCGTATGAAAAGCAAAGGGCTGCTCTCTCTATCCCTCATGGTAAGCCTTTTGCTACGTCGTCGCTTTGCTTGACTTGGTCAAACCATACGGGCCCTCGGTCCTTCGACAGGCTCAGGATGAGGGGAGAGTAAAAAATGATTGGCGTAATAAACTCACAGCAATGCTCTGCACAATTTGAGCGCTCCTTAATAGTAGAACGCACACAATCTAGGCTTGTAGTCGCTAAAAAGTGCGGAGTAAATCTAGGACGACTGCATGCACTCAAGACTTCACAAATCAAACATGCTAAGAAATTGATTGAAAATTGTGAACATCATTAGGCTGTTTTTGAAAGCTTAAGGGTGATCGATCAATACTCTATCGAGCGTTGATGCTAGTTCTATAATAGGATTTATCAGATTGTAATCGTGTAATTATTCAACTTTAAAAAATGCGCTAATGCACAAGATATGGTAGGATGTACTTTAGCAAGGATAATACTGGAACTGAAAGAAATATGATGAATGATACAATGGGGCGTAGCGTTCGCTTATTTCTTGTAGATGGTAATCCAACGGGGTTGGTAACGGCTGAAATAGTTAATTGGTCAGGGCATGTGCTTTCTGGCTCGCGGGCAAACCTCCCTGATTTTTTGCAACGACCAGAATTAGACAGAACAGGAATATATTTTCTTTTCGGTCATGATCCTGATGATTTCGACCAGCCAATGCTCTACATCGGAGAAAGTGACAACGTTCGAAAACGCTTGGCACAACACAACAAGGATAATGCCAAGAGTTTTTGGGAGCGAACGTGCGTTGTCACAAGTAAAGACCAAAATATCACCAAAGCCCATGCCCGGTATTTGGAAGCCCGCTTACTTTCTATCGCAAACGATATTGGTAAAATAAACCTTCTCAATTCCACAGCGCATAGCCCACAAGTATTACCTGAAGCAGACATTTCAGACATGGAGTACTTCATAGAACAAATTCGGTTGGTACTTCCTGTGGTTGTTTATGATGCTTTTAGGGCAAAGCCCAAGAGAAATACGCCGCGCAAAAATAGTGCGGGAGAAAAAACATTATCATCAGAAACTCCCGTAATTTTTGAAATCAAAGCCAATAGACTAAATCTACAAGCAGAAGGCCAAGAGAGTGACGGCGAATTTATCGTATTAAGTGGTTCACGTGCGGCTATAGAATGGCGCCAAAAACCTGGACACAATACGGGATATGCTAAGCTCCACAACAAATTGCTACAAAGCGGTATTCTCTCAATAGGTGCAGAAAAAGACTACGCCGTTTTTACAGAAGACACATCTTTCTCAAGCCCGAGTGCCGCATCAGCAATAATATTTGGCCGTGCCGATAACGGGCGCAAATCGTGGGGTGTCAAAGGCAAGAATATAACTTATGCTAAATGGCAAGAAGAGCGAGTTGATGAGGCTTCCGTCAGAAGATAGTCACCTCTCAACCGCGCTTAAATAATCCTCACCCCAATTTGTAATACTGGCAATAATTGGTGCGGTGCTTTTGCCGATTTCTGTCAAAGAATATTCTACTTTGGGCGGAACAGTGGCATAGGCTTTTCGATTAACAACACCTTTTTGCACTAGAAATTTTAGTTCTTTTGTGAGCATTCTGGTGGAAATATCTGGTATGGCGCGTTCTAATTCTTTAAACCGCAAAGTGCCTCGCGCTGATAAAATATATAGAATCGCGAATTTCCATTTTCCTTCCAAAATACTCATCGCCAGATGAAAAGGACAACGCGCATATTCCTCTAGTGTTTTTTTATTCATTTAATTCTCCCCTATAATTCGTCAAACCCTTGTTGCGTACAATACTTACTAATATGTTCTTAGGTACCATTCGTGTTCCTACTTGCAAAAGTAAAGTGAATATACCAATTCTTAGCACATAAACTTAATGAGAGAAATTTGATTGGATACACTATGAGCTGGACAGCTAATGTAATTAGTTCGCAAGCAGGCAAGCGGTTTTTGGTAACAGGAGCCAATACGGGGCTTGGTTTTGAAACTGCGCTTGAACTTGCTAAAAAACAAGCAGCTGTCATTTTGGCGGGGCGCAGTGAGCAAAAGTTGATTGAAGCCAAGGCCCGTATATTGGCGCAAGTGCCAGATGCAATATTGGAGATCGGCGTTGTTGATTTAGGCAGTATTGCATCGGTTAAAACATTTGCTAAGCATTATGTTGAAAGCGGCAGACCGTTAGACGTTTTGATAAATAATGCTGGCATTATGTTTCCACCGCCTGGCTTAACCGTTGATGGATATGAAACACAATTTGGCGTTAATTTTATTGGCCATTATGTGCTAACCGCTCTTTTGTTTCCTGTGTTGCAAAACAGTGAGCATGGGCGAGTTGTT
>NVRK02000015.1 GCA_002400845.2 Hyphomicrobiales bacterium | reverse complement strand
GATCCGCACCATATAGAAGGTGATGTTGCTAGCGTTGAAGGGCTTGGACTTCTAGATGTTGAGACAGTTCTTGAAACGGAAAAAATCACGCGCAATGCCTCTCCAAAATCTGTAGAATTTGATGTGGCGTTAGAGGGGTATGAAATTCATTCAGGACGAACCCACGGGCCAGATTGTGCCAATGCCATGGTTGTTTCTGAAACTGGCAAAGATGGCGCGATCAAAGGCAAAGTAAGTGGTTGCTATTTGCATGGTCTGTTTAACAGTGATGCGTATCGTGCAAAGCTGCTGCAAAAATTTGGCATTGTAGCCAATTGCGAATCTTACAAGCAAAGCGTTGAAGATGCATTGGATGAGTTAGCCAACCACATGGAAACACATTTGGATGTGGATGGATTGTTGAAACTGGCTAAATAGCCCAGTTTTTTGACGCAATAATCAATTTGAATGCAAAATTGGTTGACGCGCTTTACTCTATAGCGCTAAACCTCACTATAGAATGGTTCCAGATTATGGCTGTTAAGCCACTGGATGAATAGGGAATGGGAAAAACTGACCCAATTAGGGAGTTTTAAACCCGGCCGACCCCGCGACTGTAATGTAGCGAGGTTTTCTTTAATTACCACTGATATGCTCTGTTTTGGGGCCGTCGGGAAGGAAAGAAAACCACTTGAGTTACCAGCCAGGAGACCTGCCATTTAGCGCATTTTGCGTGTAACATGAACTCTTGAGCAACCACGGAGGTTGATATGCTCTTACAAAATACTACTGGGAAAAATAGTTCCCAACTTGAAAACATTGCTGTTCCAGCACTTGATAACAAACTTGTCGCCACAATTGCATTTGCTGCATTGTTCGGCTCGTTTCTTTTATATTTCGTAGCGTTCGCACATTCTGAAGTTCTGCATAATGCAGGCCACGATACGCGCCACGCGATTACCGTTCCCTGTCATTAAGTTTGTTTGATGCTTGTAAGAGTTTTGCTAGCAGCTTTGCTAGCGGGCGTGTTGGCTGGTGCATTCGCCACAGCCGCCCAATCTGTACGTGTCATTCCGCTTATTCTTGAAGCAGAAAAGTATGAAGGTGATGGGGCTAATAGCGGTCATCATCATGAATCTGATTCTGCTGAAAAGGCTGGGCATTCACATGATAGTGTTGCCGTTGTAGAAGAGGTCGAAATAGAAGCTTGGGCACCTGATGATGGTTTTGAGCGTTTACTCTACACCTTTGTTTCCAATGTTATTGCTGGTGTTGCATTCGCATTGATCTTAACAGCTGCAATATTGGTTGCTCGTCAGCAAATGTCGTTGCAAAGCGGTCTTGTTTGGGGCGCAGTTGGGTTTGTTGTCTTTGTGCTTGCGCCAAATCTTGGTTTAACGCCTGAATTACCGGGTATGCCAGCGGCAAATTTGCAGGATCGCCAAATTTGGTGGCTTGCAACTGTACTATGCACTGCCGGCGGTATTGCGTTGATGGCGTTTTCTAAGAAAATACCACTCATGATAATTGGCGCAGTGTTAATTGCTGTGCCTCACATCTATGGTGCGCCTATGCCAGAGGTTCATGAAACTGCTGTGCCTGCAATGCTTGCTGTTGAGTTTGCGGTTGCAACAATTGTAACTTCTGGCTTGTTTTGGCTTGTGCTTGGCGGTGTGTTAGGTAACTTTCTTCAGCGTGCGACTATCGCAGAGGCAAACGAAGAAGTGGCCATTTGAGCAAACAATCAAAACAAAACTCTAAGGTGATATTTGTTCTTGGCGGGGCACGCTCTGGCAAGAGCAAATTTGCCGAAGAGCTTGTTTTGAAGATGGGGCTTAAACCAATATATCTGGCAACAGGGCGCGCATATGATGATGAAATGGAAGAGCGAATTGCACTTCATAAGGAGCGGCGAAATTCGACAAGTGGGGTAAACTGGGAAACCATTGAAGAACCACTGGCGCTTAGCGACGCTTTGATGCAAACTGATTTTGAAGGTCGCGCAATATTGGTGGATTGCCTAACGTTGTGGGTAACCAATTTAATGATGGCTGGCGCTGATATTGAAGTTGAATGCGAACAATTGGCAAATACGCTTTTGAAAATGAAAGCACCTGTTGTTTTAGTCTCAAACGAAGTTGGCCTTAGTATCATACCTGAGAATAAAATGGCGCGTGAGTTTCGTGATTACGCTGGTTCTGTAAATCAACAAATCGCAAAAATCGCTAATCAAGCTTATTTCATTGCCGCTGGCTTGCCGTTAAAATTAAAATAGCACTGCTTATAAAAACCAAACTAAAACCCATAAGGGTTGATTGGAAAAATTATGGAAAATAATACAGAACCAAAAAACGTCACAACAAAAAGTAGCGCAAAAATTCCAACCACAGTAATTACTGGCTTTTTGGGCGCTGGTAAAACAACGCTTATTCGCAATATTTTGCAAAATGCCAATGGCAAACGCATTGCGCTTATTATCAATGAATTTGGTGATTTGGGTGTTGATGCCGATGTGCTTAAAGGCTGTGGGATTGATACCTGCACTGAAGATGACATTGTTGAACTGACCAATGGCTGTATTTGTTGCACCGTGGCAGATGATTTTGTGCCAACCATTACAAAGTTGTTAGCGCGCGAAAACAGACCCGATCATATTGTGATTGAAACCTCTGGGCTTGCCTTGCCGCAGCCCTTGGTAGCTGCGTTTAACTGGCCAGAAATTCGTGAGCAAGTAACGGTAGATGGTGTCGTCACAGTGGTGGATAGCCGCGCTGTTGCTGATGGTCAATTTGCTAGTGATGTTGATAAGGTGAACGCACAACGCGAGGCAGATGATGCGCTAGACCATGAAAGCCCGTTGGAAGAGTTGTTTCAAGATCAAATTACCTGCGCTGATATGATTGTGCTTAACAAGGCAGACTTGCTGGATGAATCTACTTTGACCCGCGTTAAAACCGAGATCGAAGATAAGATCAATCGCGAAGTTAAAGTGATTCACGCATCGCACGGTTCTGTGCCAGTAGAAGTTTTATTGGGCATGGATGCGGCGAGCGAAAGCGAAGTTGAGAACCGTAAATCACGCAATGAGCAAGCGCATGATAAGGCGCATGAGCATGATGGCGAAGCGCATAAAGAACATCACCATCATGAACATGACCACGATCAATTTGAAAGTTTTGTAGTTGAGGGTGGCATCGTCGCTAATCGCAAAGCGTTTGTACGTGGACTTCATCAAATGTTGGCGGATCATAAGATTTTGCGTATGAAGGGTTTTGTTGCCATTAAGGGCAAACCGATGCGCCTTGTTGTTCAAGTGGTTGGCAATCGTATTGAGCATTATTTTGATCGCAATTGGTATGCGAGCGAAGAACCTAAAACCCGTTTGGTGGTTATTGGGTTGGACGGCATGGAAAAAGCGTCGATTACGAAAGCGGTTTACGCCGCCTTTAAGTAGGGGCGCTTATGCATCTGCTGCTGGCACAAAAAGGCTCGATTAATGAAAGCGACGAGGCGATTGATTTAGGTCAAACGCCTGCTGACATTATCTTCCTATCTGCGGCAGATACAGAACTTGCAAGTCTTGCAGATGCCGCAAAATTGATGGGCAAAGACGCGCCAGATTTGCGCCTTGCCAATACCATGCAACTTTCGCACCCCATGTCGATTGATGTGTATGCGCGTGATATTATTGCAAAGGCCAAGCTTGTTGTTGTGCGCTTGCTTGGCGGTAAGGCTTATTGGTCATATGGCGTTGAAACACTGTTTGCGACTGCGGCTGAAAACGATGTGAAAATTGTATTTTTGCCCGGCGACGATAAGCCTGATCCTTCATTGTTTGAGACGGGTAATTTAGCGCCAGAAATATGCAATAATTTATGGGCGTATTTGCTTGAAGGCGGTCCGAAAAATTCTGAGTACTTTTTGCAATATTGTAAATATTTAATAGGGGATAGAATAGGTGATGGTGATGCACCTTTAGCGCCAGCACCGCTTTTAAAATCTGGCCTTTGGTATCCTCAAAAAGGCATTTGTTCACTCGACGAAATTAAAGCAGATTGGATAGAAAACGCGCCTGTAATCGCAATCAATTTTTATCGCGCATTGGTTCAATCTGGTGGACTTGATCCAATTGAAAAATTGGTCGAGGCGTTTAAGGCAAAAGGTCTAAATGCACTGCCAATTTTCATCTCTTCTTTGAAAGAGGAAGTAAGCGTTGCAACTGTGCGCGGTGTGTTTGAAAATACCAAGCCTAGTGTCGTTTTAAATACGACGGGTTTTGCGGTTTCTTCACCTACTGGCTACCATAAAGGTACTGTGCTTGAAGAGGGCGGTGCGGTTGTTTTACAGGTCATTTTATCAGGTGGTTCACGTGAGGCTTGGCAGCAATCTAGTCAAGGATTATCATCTCGCGATTTAGCGATGAATGTTGCTTTGCCAGAAGTAGATGGGCGTGTATTGGCAAGGGCCATTGCATTTAAGAACGCCTCTAATTTTGATGATAAGACACAAGCCAATATTGTTAGACATGAGGCTGAGCCAAGCCGAATAGAATTCGTTTCAGAGCTTGCCAAAAATTGGGCGATGTTACGTGCGGCTAAGCCTACAGAACGCAATGTCGCAATAATATTAGCCAACTATCCAAACCGTGATGGAAGGCTTGGCAATGGGGTGGGGCTGGATACGCCAGCAGGTACTGTAAATGTGCTAAATGCTTTGCGCGATAATGGGTATACACTTAGCGACTATCCCAACAATGGTGACGCTCTAATTCGTTACTTACAAGATGGCCCAACGAACGCTGGTAATGATGGACGTGAAATTCGCGAAGTTATTTCCTTGAGTGATTACAAAGCGTTCTTCAAGACACTTCCAAATGAGATTCAGGAACAAGTTACACTGAAATGGGGTGAAGTGGAGCGCGACCCGTATTTTGTAAAAGAACATAATGGGCTTGCTTTACCTGTTGCTAAATTTGGCAATATTGTCGTGGGTATTCAACCAGCGCGTGGCTATAATATTGACCCGACGCAGACGTATCACTCACCTGATCTTGTACCACCGCATGGCTATTTTGCCTTCTACGCTTGGCTTAGAAATCAGTTCGGCGCACATGCAATAATTCATATGGGCAAACATGGAAACCTAGAGTGGTTGCCGGGTAAAGCATTGGCGCTATCTAACACCTGTTATCCAGAAGTTGTGTTTGGCGCGGTGCCGCATTTATATCCGTTTATTGTCAATGACCCAGGTGAAGGAAGCCAAGCGAAACGGCGTACCTCTGCGGTTATTATTGACCACTTAACACCGCCGCTTACCCGCGCTGAAACTTATGGCCCGTTGCGCGATTTAGAAGCCTTGGTTGATGAATATTATGAGGCCAGCGGCAACGACCCGCGCCGTTTGAAATTGCTCAAAAAACAGATACTTGAATTGATCGCTGACATTGGTTTGGACGAAGATGCTGGCATTAAAAATGACGACAGTGAGATAACCAAATTTGAGAAATTGGACGGTTATCTTTGTGAACTAAAAGAGATGCAAATTAGGGATGGTTTGCATATTTTCGGCGAAGCGCCAACGGACAGATTGCTCAACGATTTAACGGTTGCTTTGGTGCGTGTTCCGCGTGGCAATGGCGAAGGTAAATATCAAAGCTTGCAACGCGCAATTGCGAACGACCTAAAACTTGATTTTGATCCACTTGATTGTGAAATGGGCGATCAATGGAAAGGTAATAAGCCAGACATATTGCTAGGTTTAACAAGTGATATTTGGCGCACAAATGGTGATGCGGTAGAACGGATTGAATTGTTTGCAGGAGCGTTGGTTTCTAAGCAAGAAATATGCCCAGATGATTGGCCTCAAACCAAGTTGGTGATGGGACATATTTTTGCAGAATTATTACCAAATGTCATTGCGTGTGGTGCAGGCGAAATTGATGGATTGCTAACAGGTCTGGATGGGCGCTTTGTTAAACCTGGTCCTTCTGGCGCGCCAACACGAGGCCGTGAAGATGTTTTGCCAACGGGCCGTAATTTCTACTCTGTGGATAGCCGTTCTGTACCAACGCCTGCGGCTTGGCAATTGGGTGCGAAATCAGCTGAATTACTCATAATGCGATACCGTCAAGACGAAGGTGATTGGCCCACAAGTTTTGGCATATCTGCTTGGGGGACTTCTAACATGCGCACTGGCGGCGATGATATTGCGCAAGCCATGGCGTTGATTGGTGTTAAGCCCGTATGGGATAATATGTCTCGGCGTGTAACGGGCTATGAGATTATTACGTTGGCAAAATTGGGCCGCCCACGGGTAGATGTAACCTTGCGTATTTCAGGTTTTTTCCGTGATGCATTTCCTGCACAAATTGAATTGTTTGATAAAGCTGTTCGAGCGATTGGCGCGTTAGTTGAAGAGGATAGTGATAACCCAATTGCAAAGCGCATGCGTGAAGAAACCGCCAAATTGGTTTTAGAAGGCGTTGATGAGAGTGAAGCCAATCATCGCTCTGGATTTAGAATATTTGGTTCAAAGCCTGGTGCTTATGGCGCTGGTCTTCAAGCGTTGATTGATGAAAAAGGTTGGGACAAAACAAGTGATTTAGCAAAGGCTTATCTTGCATGGGGCGGATATGCTTATGGTGCTAAAGATGCGGGTGTTGAAGAGCGTGAGATATTTGTTCAGCGCTTAAAGGGTGTTGAAGCGGTGGTTCATAATCAAGATAACCGCGAACATGACCTTTTAGATTCAGATGATTATTATCAGTTTGAAGGCGGAATGACCGCGGCGATTGAACATGTTTCTGGTGCAAAGCCCAATATTTATCACAACGATCATTCACGTCCTGAAAAGCCAGTTATACGGGCCTTAGAAGAAGAGATTGCCCGAGTGGTGCGCGCGCGTGTTGTCAATCCTAAGTGGATATCTGGCGTTATGCGCCATGGTTATAAAGGTGCATTTGAAATGGCGGCAACGCTGGATTATCTGTTTGCATTTTCGGCCACCACAGGTGCAGTTCGTAATCACCATTTTGAAATGGTTTATGAAGCGTTTTTGGGTGATGCAGATGTTTTAGAGTTTTTAAAAGAAAAAAACCCAGAAGCACTAAAAGAAATGGCGGATAGGTTTTTAGAAGCGCAACAGCGTGGCCTATGGACACCGAAGTCTAATTCGGCCAAATTTGAATTGGTAGAATTGGCTAAGGCTTAATTAAATTTGGGCTACGATTAGGGGGAGTTTTAGTATGAGTACTAAGAATTTATTTCATGCGTTTCATGATTATTTATCTGCCAATTTGGGTGGGCTTGATGGCAAGCCTGAACAATCTTTTTTAACGGATTGTGATTGGAATGTGACTGAGCGAAGCATTACACCAAGCGCTGGTGGCAACGGTGCTGTATTTCAGTCAGTATTAGATAAAGCTGGCAATGGTGAAAAGTTTTTAGTGAAGTCTTTTATGGAATGCGCACTATCATTACTTTGGCAAAAACGAGTGGTTGGTAATAGCGCATATCACTATGTTGAAATTGTTGGACCTAGCGGACATTTTCCAAGTAGTGAAATTGCTGGCGGTATTATATTTTTGCCAGCTAATTCTGAATTAGCAAACCACAGAGTGGTCGCTGAAACTTTGCTTATTCCATTGGCAGATGGGGCTGAGTTTAGTGCTGATAAAAAACCACTTACACCACAAAAAAGTGGTGCTATTTTATATCAAGAAGCAAATGAAAGTGCCGCTTTTAAAAGCGGCGCAACGCCACTGCTAATTGCCTATGTTTGGCGCAATGGCGACCTTCAACAAACACCTGATTATTAGAATTATTAATTGAGCACCAAAATATAAGGAAATATCATGGCCGAAAAATCTGATCGTTTAAAAAATATGAGCGAAGAAGAGTTGAATGCTCGTCACGCTGACAAAATGAAAAAGAAGAAAGCGGCGCGTGATAAAATAATTGCGACAAAGACCATCGAAAAAGGCTTGGTGATGGTTCACACGGGCAAAGGCAAGGGCAAGTCTACTGCCGCTTTTGGTATGGTGTTTAGAGCCATTGGCAACGACATGCGTGTTGGCGTGGTGCAGTTTGTAAAGGGCAAATGGGGCACTGGCGAACGCAAAGTGTTAGAGGCTTTTCCAGATCAAGTCGAAATGACTGCAATGGGTGACGGTTTTACATGGGAAACGCAAGATCGTGCGCGTGATATTCAAGCTGCAAAACAGGCTTGGGAACGTGCTAAAGAAATGATTATGGACCCGAAGCTTGATCTGGTTTTGTGTGATGAATTAAACATCGTATTACGCTATGATTATTTGGATATAAATGAAGTGGTTGAGTTTTTGAAAACCAAACCAAAAATGAAGCATGTTATCATTACGGGCCGTAATGCGAAGCCAGAATTGATTGAGTTTGCTGATCTCGTCACCGAAATGGAAATGATAAAACATCCATTTAGATCTGGCGTAAAAGCGCAAGTTGGTATTGAGTATTAATTGGTTAGTTTTAATCCATTAGCAATTTAATGGCTAAAGCTGTGCAGGTAATAACTAAGAGCGGTTTGATTATTTTCGAACCGTTTTTCATCGCTAGATTTGCGCCTAACTTTGCCCCAACAATTTGCATCACCCCCATGACAATGCCGATTTTCCAATTAATAGCGCCAAAGCCAATGAAGATTATGAAGGCGCCAAAATTAGAGGCAAAGTTTAAGAGTTTTGTATGAGCGGTGGCTTTTAAAACGCCATATCCAGCTAAAGAAACAAATGCGAGCATGAAGAACGAACCTGTGCCTGGGCCAAAAATACCATCATAAAAACCGATGATTGGGACCATAGTAGCGGCAAAAATGAATGGGGTTAATCGTGCTTGTTTATCTGCATCGCTTAAATCGCGTTTGAATGCAAAATATAGCGCAATTGCAATAAGAATGAATGGTAAAATAGTTACGAACCATTTTGGCGAAATGAGTGTTGCCGTGTAAGCACCAATTGCCGCCCCTAAACATGATAAAAGCGCAGAAGGTATTTGTTTCTTTAAATCTACATGGCCGCCGCGTGCGTAAGCAATGGTTGCGGTGGCTGATCCAAAAAGGCCTTGCAATTTATTTGTACCAAGTGCGGTGATTGGGTTCATGCCAGATAATATTAAGGCTGGTATTGTTATCAACCCACCACCGCCAGCTATGCTGTCTATAAAACCAGCCAAAAACCCAGCCAACGCTAATAGTAATAATGTACTATCAAATAGAGAATGGAGTGTGGTGGCATCAATCATGTTTTGTCTTTTAGTAATGATAAGATGCTTGCTTATGGCATGATTTTTTAATTCGGCTCAAGTGGTTTGATTTGTGGTTGTAATTTGTTTCTCGTTATTTCATGGGTTGGTGTATGCTGTAAGGAATCAGACACTCAATAAAAGGCGATGCTTATGACAGACAATTGGATGGATAATTTTAATCGATTTTTGGGTGCCAACCCTTCGGTTTTAAAAGTTTCAGATGATTTGCAATTAACGTCTGAATTAATCTTGTTGGTGCGCATGATGTTTGCTGATGGTGAATTAAAAGAACAAGAAAAAGAAGTATTTAAGAGGCTTTGTATTTCAACATTTGGTATCGAAGAAAAAGACATTCCAGAAGTTATTCAATATCTCAAAGATTTTGGATATGAAACCAGCTCTTGGGATGCGGCGGCGATGTTTGCTGAATTGCCAATTGAGCGTAAAAGAACGCTGTTGGTGCATATGCTTGAAATAGCCAAATCTGATGATGAATTGCACCGTAATGAAGTAGAACTGATAAGGCGTACTGCTCAAAATCTTGGTCTTACGGCTGACGATATTACTAATGAAATTACGCTGGCTCGTAATTCGTAAGTATGTAAAATTACATGCGCATTAATGTGATAATTTTAGTTGTCGATTTACGTGATTTTGTTTGACGCTTTGATGTCAGCAATATAGATAAGAGACATATTGACGGTGCCTTGATCGAGCGACAGTTTTGCTGATGTTTGTGACAAGAGGCTGAGACCGATTTTGGTGCGGTTGACCCATTTAGGGAACTAAGTCCAAAGCTGTCAGCGATTATTGCCCTTTTTTTAAATGTTCTTTTGTGAACATTTTTGCGGCACCTTTTGCTCATCTTCGGTTTTAGACTTTTGTGGCGTTTTAAAAAAAGCGGAGAAAGTCGTGCGAGCTATTTTATTTTCACTATCTATATTTTCACTGGTTGTTTTTGCTTTGCCATATAATGCCTTTGCGCATTTGGGGCATGTGGGCGAACTTGCAGGCCATGGTCATTGGATTGCCATTGGGGCTGGCATTGCGATTGCTGGTTTGGGTGCTTTGCTTGGAAAAAAATCAAAAGATGAAGATGCCTTTGGCAATCAAGATGAAAATGAAGCTGAAGATTTAGCTGATGGTGACATTGAAGGAGCTACTGCGTAATGGGTCTTAAACTTCCAAAAGATACAGGCATCATGATTTGTGGCCATGGCAGTCGCAACCAAAATGCAGCCAAAGAGTTTGCAACGCTTTCTGAAGGCTTGAAAGAGCGTTACCCAGAATATGCCATTGAATATGGCTATTTAGAATTTTGCAATCCAGTGATCCATTCTGGCTTAGACCGCTTAAAAGAGCGCGGTATAAAGCGCGTTTTGGCAGTGCCAGGAATGTTGTTTGCCGCAGGTCATGCCAAGAACGATATTCCATCTGTGCTGAATACGTATCAAGCGGCTAATCTCGAAATGTCGATTGAATATGGTTCTGAGTTAGGCGTTGATCTTAAAATGATTAAGGCGGCTTCTCATCGTATTGAAGAAGCAATTGTTGAAGCTGATAAAGAAAATGGCAAAGCAGTGTCACGCCATGAAACATTGCTAATGGTGGTTGGGCGCGGTTCGTCTGATCCCGATGCAAATTCTAATGTAAGTAAAATTACGCGCATGCTTTGGGAGGGCATGGGGTTTGGTTGGGCCGAAACTTGTTATTCGGGCGTTACCTTTCCTTTGGTTGAGCCAGGGTTAGAACATGCGGCTAAACTTGGTTATAAACGCATAATTGTGTTCCCGTATTTTCTATTCACGGGCGTTTTGATTAAGCGCATATTTAATTACACAGATGATGTTGCGGCGCGGCATCCTAATGTTGAATTTGTAAAAGCTGGCTATCTTTCTAATCACCCATTGGTGCTGGATACGTTTGAAGATCGCTTGCAAGATATTTTAGATGGCAGAGCCGTGATGAATTGCCAGATGTGCAAATATCGCGATCAGGTTTTGGGGTTTGAAGACCAAATTGGCCTGCCGCAAGAAAGTCATCATCACCATGTTGAAGGCATTGGCGGCGGTTTAGAAGATTGTCCGTGTAAAGGGGACTGTGATGCCTCTTGCCGTGAGGAGGCATTTTGTAAAGAACATGATTTACCGTGGACACCACTTCATGACCATTCATCAGATCATGAGCATAACCGCGATCACTCACATGAACATAATAATGATGGGCATCATCATCATCCATACCCCCATGCAGATCATCCGCTTGGCCCAAAATCTATGATTAAAAATGTGGAGAAGAAGTAGATTCTATGACCTTTGATTACATCAAAGATCCTGCTGAGATTTATCGCCAGTCTTTTGCGACTGTTGAGCGTGAAGCCGTGTTGGATAATTTACCTGATGCAATGCAACGTGTTGCAGTGCGGCTTGTCCATTCTTGTGGCATGGTAGATGTGGTTGATGATTTAGAATTTAGTAAAGGCGCGGCTGAGATTGGTGTTGACGCACTTAAAGATGGCTGTGCTGTTTTTTGCGATGTTGAAATGGTTCGCTCGGGTATTATTGAAAAAAACTTGCCATTTGGTTGCGAGACACTTTGCACGCTTAACGATCCACGTGCGGCAGAATTTGGCAAAGCAAAAAGCACAACGCGCACTGCTGCTGGTGTTGATTTTTGGGACGAGCGATTGGCTGGTTCAATCGTGGTTATTGGCAATGCGCCAACTGCGCTTTTTAGAATTTTAGAACGCATAGATTTGGGCGCACCAAAACCAGCTTTAATCATTGGTATTCCTGTTGGTTTTGTCAGTGTTGTTGAATCTAAAAATGAGTTGATTAAAAATTCGCGTGGCATCCCCTTTATCACAGTTAAAGGTAGGCGAGGTGGCAGTGCCATGGCTTGTTCTGTTGTGAATGCACTTTCCTTTTTAGCACAGGAAACAAATTAATGACCGCTTGGTTACATATCATTGGCATTGGCGAAGATGGCATTGCAGGCTTGTCGAAAGAAGCCCTTCTAGCGTTAGCAAAATCTGATGTAATTGTTGGTGGGAAACGTCACCATGAATTAACAAAAGAAATTGATGCGGAGCGTGTGAATTGGCCTTCGCCTTTTAATGCAATGGTGGAAACAATCAAAACCCATAAAGGTAAATCTGTTGTTGTATTAGTAACTGGTGATCCGCTTTGGTATTCTGTTGGCTCAAAGTTTAACAATGAATTTTCTTTTGATGAAATGAAAATCTACCCGCAGGTTTCAGCTTTTCAATGGGCGGCTATACGTATGGGGTGGCGCATTGCAAATTGCGATACACTTACCATACATGGGCGCGCTGTTGAGCAAATCGTTCCCTATGTTGCGCCTAACGTTCAATTGTTAATTTTAACAAAAGACAACACTTCGCCAAAGGCTGTTGCTAATTTGTTATTGGCGCGTGGTTTTGGTAACAGCGAACTTACAGTGCTTGCTCATTTGGGTGGCGACAAAGAGCAACGCTTTGAGGCGCTGGCTAAAGATTGGAAGCATGTGGTTCCAGATTTTCATACACTTGCTGTTAAATGTGTGGCTGGAAAAGGTGCTAAATATTATGGCCGCACAGGCGGGCTGCCTGATGAAGCTTTTGAGCATGACGGGCAGCTAACAAAACGGGTCATTCGATCCGCGAGTATTTCTCAATTGCGCCCATACCAAGACGCTTTGTTATGGGATGTTGGTGCTGGGTGCGGTTCTGTGGCGATAGAATGGATGCGCGGTGCGCGCGGTGCGCGAGCAATTGCGATTGAAGCGAATGAAGAGCGCAGTGCAATGATTGATAAAAATTCAATTATCTTAGGCACTCCTAACTTGCAACAAATTGAAGGCTCTGCGCCGCAAGCTTTACAAGATTTGCCAACACCTGATGCAATTTTTATTGGCGGCGGTATAAATTCTGATAAATTATTTGATGTGGCCTGGAACAGCCTGCGCGAAGGAGGGCGCTTGGTTGCGAATGCTGTGACGCTAGAAAGTGAAGCAACGCTTGTTTCGCTTCATGCTAAATATGGTGGCTCGTTGGATAGGATTTCAGTTAGCGAGGCGGTTGGTATAGGTCGGTTTAATGCAATGAAGCCAGCTATGAGCGTAATGCAATGGGCCGTGACAAAGCCCCAAGCGATTGGGGCGTGATATGAGTGGTACATTATTTGGCATTGGTGTTGGGCCGGGCGACCCTGAACTCATTAGTTTAAAGGCGCATCGTATTTTAACATCTGCAAAAGTCGTTGCGTATCCAGCCCCTGATGATGGTCCCAGTTTTGCGCGTTCAATCGTTGCGGAATATTTATCGCCTAAACAAACAGAAATAGAAATTATTGTACCGATGCGAGTGGCACGTTTTCCTGCGCAAGATGTATATGATAAAGCGGCAGATGATATTGCAGAATATTTGAAGAGCGGTGAAGACGTTGTTGTTCTTTGTGAAGGAGACCCTTTTTTCTACGGCTCTTTCATGTATTTGTTTGAACGATTATCTGATAAATTTCCTGTCGAAATTGTTCCAGGTATTTCATCGCTTATGGCATCTGCCGCCGCACTTCAGCGACCGCTTGCGGCGCGCAATGATGTGCTAACTATTATTCCTGGGCCTTTGAATGAAGAAGCCATGCTTGCCCAATTAGAGATGTGTGACGCGGCCGCTATCATTAAAGTTGGACGTCATTTTGATCGTATTCGAGATACAATTTCTAAGGCTGGACTGCTTAATAATGCTGGATATTTAGAACGTGTGACTTTGCCAAATCAGCAAGTAATAGCACTTGGCGATGTGGATGCTGGCAAAGCGCCTTATTTTTCAATTATCTTAATTTATAAAGGCGCTGAAAACTGGGTGCAGAAACAAAAGGTTCCAACACAAATTTCACCAGATGCTTTAGGTGATGCTGGTGAATAATGTTGAACCCAAAATTTTTACACTTTCTAAAGCTGGCGCTGTGCTTGGTGCTAAAATCAGTCAGTTATTAAATGGACAGTTGATTGGTCTGCAATCACGCGTGAGTGACGCTGATATTTTGACAACCTCAATTGGCGATGAAATACGCAAGGCATTTAAAGCTGGGCACCCCATTATTGCCGTTATGGCAAGTGGTGCGTTGATACGTATTCTTGGGCCTTTGTTAAACGATAAACATAACGAACCAGCCGTAATTGCAATCTCAGAAGATGGCGCATCTGTTGTTCCCTTACTGGGAGGGCATCACGGTGCGAATGATTTGGCAAAGAAAATTGCCGACTTAACATCTGGTCATGCGGCGATTACCACTGCTGGTGATTTGCGATTTGGTATTGCGCTAGACCACCCGCCAAAGGGATATGTTTTAGCTAACCCTGAAAATGCAAAAGATGTAATGGCGGCATTATTGGCTGGTGAAAAAGCAAAGCTAGTGGGTGTGTCTGATTGGATTGAGAACAGCAAGATTGAGCTATCTGATAGCGGAAAAGTACGTCTGATTATTGCGGATAAAAAAGTTGAAACAAGTGCTTTGGACCTTGTCTATTATCGTGAAAACTTGATGCTTGGTATGGGCTGTGAACGTGGCGCTGAAACGAGTGAAGCAATTGAGCTTGTTGAACAAATATTGAACGAAAATAATTTATCACCTAATCAACTCGCAGGGCTTTATTCGATTGATGTGAAGGCCGATGAAACGGCTTTGCATGAAGTGGCTGATTACTTCAAAATTCCAGTGCGGTTTTTCAAAGCTGAAACATTGGAGCGTGAGGCACCACGATTAAAAAATCCATCTGAGTATGTGTTTAACGAAGTGGGTTGTCATGGTGTTGCAGAGGGCGCTGCTTTGGCCGCTGCTGGACAGAACAGTGATCTAATAATACCAAAAGAAAAATCAAAAAGAGTTACACTTGCGATCGCTAAAAAGAGCGATGGGCAAGTTCCAAATATGCAAGAAACGGAAAATAGAACAATGAGTGAAAAGCCAAGAAAACGCGGAAAATTATTTGTTGTTGGTATTGGACCGGGCCAAGAAACGTGGCGCTCTCCAGAGGTTTCACGCATGATTGGTGAAGCAACGGACCTTGTTGGTTATTCGCTTTATCTCGATCTAATCGCGCAAATTAGTGAAGGAAAAGTAAGGCATGATTTTGATCTTGGTAAGGAAGAAGATCGTGTACGCCATTCCATGGAACTTGCTGGCGAGGGAAAAGATGTTGCGCTTGTTTGTTCTGGTGATGCTGGCATTTATGCCATGGCGACGTTGGTATTTGAACTTTTAAAAAATGGTGGTTTAAGCGATGCGGCCAACCGTATTGAAATTGTTGTTTCCCCTGGGATTTCTGCATTGCAAGCCGCCGCCGCTAGAGCTGGTGCCCCGTTAGGGCATGATTTTTGTACAATCTCATTGTCGGATTTATTGACCCCATGGGACGCCATTAAAATGCGTGTGAAGGCAGCTGCAGAAGGTGATTTTGTCATTGCGTTTTATAACCCTGTATCTAAACGTCGTCGTACTCAACTGGCTTATGCCAAAAATGTTTTGCTTGAACATCGCCCAAAAGATACGCCTGTTATTTTAGCAACTAATCTTGGCAGGCCAGAAGAAAAAGTTCGCGTAGTTCCCCTTGAAGAATTAAACATTGATGATGTGGATATGCTGACCGTTGTGGTGGTTGGGTCTAGTGAAACACAGACCGTTAAAACTGGAGATGGCAAGACTTGGGTTTACACACCGCGCGGATATTCAGCAAAAGTAGGCACTAATATTAATTCTAAGGGCGAGACAAAAATATGACAGTTTACTTTATTGGGGCAGGGCCAGGGGCGCCTGATCTTATAACGGTGCGCGGCCAAAAATTGGTAGAGCGCTGCAAGGTTTGTTTATACGCTGGATCGTTAGTACCGATCGAAATTGTTGAAGCTGCTCCTGAGGATGCACTGGTTGTGGATACAGCGCCAATGCACTTAGACGCGATTATAGAAGAGATAAAAAAAGCGCATGAAAAGGGCTTAGATGTTGCACGGGTACATTCTGGCGATCCATCTATTTATGGAGCGACAGCGGAACAAATGCGCCGCTTAGATGATCTTGAAATAGACTATGAAGTTGTGCCAGGTGTGCCAGCTTTTGCAGGTGTTGCTGCAAAATTAAAAACTGAATTGACCCTGCCAGAAATTGCGCAAACAATTATTATTACGCGCACTGGTATGAAGGCGTCTTCTATGCCAGAATTTGAAACTTTGGAAATTTTGGGTAAGTCACGCGCAACACTTGCGATACATTTATCCATTCGAAATTTAGATTATGTGCGTGATACATTAGAGCCTTATTATGGTGAAGATTGCCCTGTGATAATTGCATATCGTGCAACATGGCCGGATGAATTGTATATTAAGACCACGCTATCAGGCATGAAGAAAGAAGTGCGAGCGAATAAGATTACGCGAACTGCTTTGATTTTGGTGGGGCCAGTTTTTGGTAATGCTGACTTTAGGGATAGTGATTTATACAATCCAGATTATACCCATGTGTTGCGTAATAAGGGCAAGAAAAAAGCGCGATAGCTACAATATTTATAAGTTGTAATTTGTGGATGTAAAAAGAATTTAAGCGTTAGTTTTGGATTATTAAAATTACTGGAATTTTGAGTTCTCGGGCCGCTTCTATTTTTGCATAAGAACCAATTCCACCTGAATTTCTGCACACTAGATATGTAATGCTATGTTCCATTAAGAGTGCTTTTTCTTGTTCTATTTTTGTATATGGTTTTCCTAAAATCAATTTATGTTTTGCCAATCGCAAGGGCAGATAGGGTTCATCCACCATGCGTACAATAAAATTAACATCGGGCCGGCTTTCAAACACATCAATATATTTTGAACCAAGTGCTAGAAATACCTTAGCGTCTTTTGGTATAACACTCACGGCTTCTTCTAAACTGGTTACTTCGATCCACAAATCGTTTTTATGTTTTAACCATGGAGACCGGGTTTTAATTTCAAGTGGGACACTACTCATTTTGGCCGCGATTATTGCGTTCTCAGATATTTGTTTGGCGAAGGGGTGTGTGGCATCAATTAACTGATCGAAACACTCATCTTCTAAGTATTCTGCAAGTCCCATGGCACCTGATATGAAACCTTTAGAATATCCACCAATTCGTACTTTACCCTCTACTGGTGCTGGGGCATTGGTTATGCCCGCGAGTGATGTTGTAACATCGTGACCTTGTGCAACTAATGTTTTAGCGAGTTGCGCTGCTTCTTTTGTGCCACCTAATATTAGAATTTTTTGTGGTGAATCAAACATCAAGTTTACCAACACGCGCTAAAAGTTTGCCATTTCTATCAAAGATTATGACCTCAACATTTATGTGTGCGCCATTTAGTGTTTTAACAGCTTGGATATGTGCAAGGTTTGCAATTTGTGCGGCAAGGGGCACTTGGTTTCCAGTAATTTGTAGTGCTTCCAATGCTGTATTTGCAATTCTAATTTTTGCTACATCACTTTTGCCAAGGCCCAGATTTGAGGCGATATCTGCTAACCAATCAAGGTCTACCTGACTGCGACCTGAATGAAGATCAAGCGCGCCATTTGCCAATTTTGTAAATTTACCAAAGCCGCCAGCAAGGGTTAAGTTTGGAATTGGGTTAGCGCGTAAATACTTTAAAAGGCCGCCAACAAAATCTCCCATATCTAGCATGGCTTCGTCGTTAAAATTATAAATGTCTTGCGCGGCTTTTTCTGACGTAGAACCTGTCGCGCCAAGCACATGAGAAATATTAGCGGCTCTAGAAACATCTATGCCGCTATGAATGGAATTTATCCAAGCAGAACATGAAAACGGATGCACAATTCCTGTGGTTCCTAAAATGGAAATGCCGCCTAAAATACCAAGCCTTGGGTTCCAAGTGTGTTTTGCCATTTCGTCGCCATTAGGCACACTAATGGTAATTTCAAAATCTGGAGCGATGTTATTGTCAGCACATAGGTACTCGACTTCAGCAGTCATTAATTTTCGCGGAATTGGGTTTATCGCAGCTTGGCCAATGCCAATCGGTAAGCCAGCTTTGGTAACAGTGCCGACACCTTTGCCAGCTTTGAAAATGATTCCAGTACCTTTTTGACCTCTGGCGACGTGTGAAATAATTGTTGCACCATGGGTTACATCAGGATCGTCACCTGCATCTTTTACAATGCCTACTTGTGCAAAGTTTTTCGCTAGTTTTTCGGTACAAAGTGGAAAGGCAGGTGTTTCGCCTTTTGGCAGGGTAATCGTAACAGGGTCGGGAAAGTCGCCAGTTAAAAGAGCAGTTAGGGCAGCCTTTGTTGCGGCAGTGGCGCATGCGCCTGTAGTCCACCCACGTTTTAGTTGGTTGGCGTCTTTTTTATCTGGTTTTTGAACGCGTTTCACTTCGCTCATCTGTTGCTCATCCGTTGCTCGTTCGTTTTTCACTCATAATCTATTTATAAGTCAGGTTTAGGCAAAGGCCAATGTAGATATTTCGAATTGAAAGCTTTATTCTATATTTAATTTAAAATATTGGAATCCCAATTTTATGAATAGCAGTCCATATAAAAAGGTTATCGTTATTGCCGCGCCATCATCGGGCAGTGGCAAAACGCTCGTAACGCTGGCTTTGTTGCGTGCACTTAAAAATGCAGGACATCGTGTTTGTTCTGCAAAGGCTGGTCCAGATTATATAGATCCTGCTTTTCATAGTGTTGCCAGTGGCAAAGCATCGGTTAATCTCGACCCATGGGCGATGAATGAAGATCGCTTAAGGGGGCTGGCTCATGGCCAAGATGGTGAGCTCTTAATCGTTGAAGCGATGATGGGGCTTTTTGATGGGGCGGCAGATGGCAATGGTTCAGCGGCTGATTTGGCGGTTGTTTTGGGCGCGCCAATAATATTGGTGGTAGATGCGGCTAAGCAGTCTCACTCCATTGCGGCATTGGTGCAAGGTTTTGCGAACCATAGAGACGATGTAAATGTGGTTGGTGTAATTTTAAATAAGGTTGGCAGTACGCGCCATGAAGCAATTTTGCGTAATGCGTTAGGTGCAATTAACATGCCTGTATTTGGTGTCATTTATCGTGATGACAAATTAATTTTACCAGAGCGCCATTTAGGGTTGGTCCAGGCTGTCGAGCAAAATACATTAGAAGATTTTATTGAAACAACCGCGCAGATAATTGGTTTGAAATGCGATCTTGACGCGATCGTTGAAAAATCGTCACTGCTTAGTTTTGATAAATACTCAAGTGGATTATCACCACTTGGTCAGCGTATTGCAATTGCAAGAGATGAAGCGTTCTCGTTCATCTATCCGCATTTGTTGAGTGATTGGAAAAGGCTTGGGGCAGAAGTTTCATTCTTTTCGCCTTTAGAAAATGAAGCCCCAAACAAAAATGCAGATGCTATTTATTTGCCAGGTGGATATCCAGAGTTACACGCAGAAAAAATATCGGGCGCTACCAAATTTCATTTAAGTATGAAGGCGGCGGCACAGAATGGTAAAATCATTTATGGTGAGTGCGGTGGTTATATGGTTATGGGACAGGGCATTGTTGATAAAAATGATAAGACGCATAAAATGTTAGGGCTGTTGAATTTACAAACTAGTTTTGCAAATCGTAAATTGCATTTGGGCTATCGAAGAATAGAGCCGATTGGTGATTTTCCATTCAGTGATAAAGTAGGAGGTTCAAAATTTTTCGCACATGAGTTTCACTATACAAGTGAAATAAAAGAAGAGGGCGAGAGATTGTTTAACGCTAAAGATGCCTTAGGAAGTTCTTTGGGAGATGTAGGATTGCGAGACGGCTCAATAATGGGTTCTTATATGCACATAATTGATGAGGACTCAGCATGATATTTCACGGAGGGGGCTTGGATGCTGCGGTTACAAAATACGGTGGTGAAAAATCTGATTGGCTTGATTTATCAACGGGTATCAACCCAAATCCATATCCAGTTTACGGCGTAGATCCGTTGGCTTGGCAAAGATTGCCTGACACCAATGCGATGGAAATATTAACAAAAGCGGCGCGGCAATATTATAAAGTTGAACAAGCGCATGATCTTTGCGTTGTCAATGGGACGCAGGCTATTATCGAAATGTTACCAAGAGCACTTTTGTGCAAACGCGTAGGTATTATCTCTCCAACATATAATGAACATGCGCATGTTTGGAATAACAGCAGTGCTGAAGTTGTAGAGATTAAGCGTAATGATACTTTGCCAGATGATTTAGATGCACTTGTTATTGTAAATCCTAATAATCCAGATGGATTTGTTTTTGAAAAATCGGATCTTGTCAATTTTGCTAAAACTTTGAAAAAAACAAATGGCATACTGATTGTAGATGAGGCGTTTTGTGATGTAATGCCTGAGCAAAGTTTGGTTAGTGAACTGCCTAAAAATGCTATTATTTTAAAAAGTTTTGGTAAGTTTTTTGGGCTTGCAGGTTTGCGTTTAGGTTTTGCTATTGCTCATCCTTTGTTACTGGAAAAACTTAAACAGCATATTGGGATATGGTCGGTGTCGGGGCCTGCTTTGCAAATTGGCGCACGCGCATTTGCAGATGCTAATTGGATAAATTATGCGATTACTGCGCTTAAATTACTTTCAAAAAAACAAGCCAAAATGATGGAAAACGTTGGGTTAAAAATTGAAGGTGAAAATCCACTATTCATTTATGCCTCTCACCCAAAAGCAAATAAAGTGCATGAACTATTGGCGGAAAAGCAAATATTAATTAGGCCCTTTTTAAGTGATGTTTCTAAATTAAGATTTGGCATTTGTGCAAACAAAGAGGCGATGGCGCGGTTAGAGAAATCTCTGATTGAAGTGATGAAAAATGTTTGAAATATCACTTCTAATATTGTTGGCTGCATTAATTGCTGATTGGTTGTTTGGTGATCCAGATTATATTTGGTCACGCATTGCGCACCCTGTTGTACTGTTTGGTAACGCTATAGGATGGGTAGATACTGAATTTAATCTTGAAAAATATAGCGATGCCCAACGTTTTAGAAATGGTGCTTTTGGCATATGTATTTTGATTATTGGCGCTGTGATTTTAGGACAATTTATCAGCCAATTTTTACAAGCATTTGGTTTTGTAGGCTTTATAGTTGAAGGCATTATTGTCTTTGTATTTTTAGCACAACGCAGTCTTTTTAATCATGTGCTCGCTGTTAGCGATGGTTTGCGTAATAGCGGATTGCGCGGGGGCCGCAAAGCCGTTGCAATGATTGTTGGGCGTGACGCAAATTTGTTGGACCAAAAGGGAACAATTCGCGCTTCCATTGAAACATTAGCTGAGAATTTTTCAGACGGTGTGGTCGCGCCTGCCTTTTGGTTTGGTGTTTTTGGATTGCCTGGATTATTTGCCTATAAAATGATTAACACGGCAGATTCTATGATTGCATATAAGAGTGATCGGTACCTGCATTTTGGCAAAGTGACAGCGCATATAGATGATCTTGCAAATTGGTTGCCAGCTAGAATATCTGTTCTATTTATTGCCTTTTCCGCATTTTGTATAAGCGGACTTGATACGGCCAAGGCGTCAATAATAATTACCATTAGAGATGCTAAACTTACAGCGTCGCCCAATGCAGGTTGGCCAGAAGCTGCGATGGCAGCGGCATTAAATATTGCGCTTGGAGGGCCACGTACCTATGAACATGGGGTGGTGGAGCAAAGCTTTTTAAATGACGCTGGTGAAAAAGATTTAATGATTGAACATATAGATGAAGCATTGGATGTATTTAAAATTGCCTGCTTTGGTTTAATGGGCACAGTGTTTTCATTGGCAATTATTTTATAGAGGTTTTACTAAGTAATGCTGGGTGGTAAAAGTTTTATTGGCTGGGCATAAGGGGGGAGTTGTTTGAAAGCCTCATGGAATGAAATGTTTTGCCAAGCCATTTGGACAGCACGAATAGGGCTTGCATGACAAATTACAATTATTGTTTCATGTGGCTCTTCCATATGGTCTTCAATTGCGGCTAATACTCTTTTTTGTAAATCGCCAAAAGCTTCGCCATTTGGCGGTGATGCATTTAT
The DNA here is from genome assembly GCA_002400845.2 of Hyphomicrobiales bacterium. Classification (GTDB taxonomy): domain Bacteria; phylum Pseudomonadota; class Alphaproteobacteria; order Rhizobiales; family Rhizobiaceae; genus Salaquimonas. The sequence continues at coordinate 173,731 of NVRK02000015.1, read as the reverse complement.
CGGATCAGAAAGCCAATTGTTGCTTTGCTCGCGGTCCATTGTATCCCAACGTACGCCTTCAAAATCACCCATGTCTAACTCCCATAGGCGCTCGTCAAATATTGGTTCAATGCCATCACGCTGGGCGAGGCTAAGGGTTAGCTTTCTACAACGTAAAGCAGGGCTTGAAAGAAGTTTTGTAATTTTTGGCGTGGTGCGTAAGGCTTCTTCAATTTGCACATGGCCAATGTCTGCAATGTCCATATCTGTTCTGCCATAGCAGATGCCTTCGCCAATGTCTGGTTTTGGGTGACGTAAGAATATCATGTTGCGCAAGCCACAAAAACGAACAATGCAGTTATTTCGGCTACTTGTTCAATCGCGCCAAGCCCATCGCCAGTGTAACCGCCAATGCGTTTGTTTAGCCATAACATGGTAAGCGTTGCCGCTAACATGGCAAAAGCAAAGGCCACAAGCCCTTGCCATAGGCCAAGCGCTAAAGCCATTAATGCTGCGATGGTGATGATTAGATAAAAACTGTTTTTATCAACGCCAGTAGAAACGGTGCTGGCGAGACCCTGGCTTCTTACATATTTTGAAAAGGAAAGCGGAATAACAATTGCCGTGCGGCCGATCATATGAGCTATGATTAAGCCGATAAATCCCGCCCATAAATCAAGACTGGCAAGCCCTGTCCATCTAAGACCAATCGTTAGAATAAGCGCGGCAGAACCATACGTTCCTATTCTGCTATCGCGCATAATTTCCAGTGCTCGTTTTTTTGAAACATTACCACCAAGACCATCTGCGCAATCAGATAATCCATCTTCATGTAAAGCGCCTGTTAGGATAAGGCCAAATGCAATGGCGATGCCAGCGGCAGGTAAGGCTGGTAAAAAATAACTAGAGATCAACCAGATTGTTGCAGTTAATGCGCCAATTAAAAATCCAACAATTGGGAATGCTATTGCGGCATTTGCTAAATCGCTTTGTGATTTTGTGGCATCACCATCTTTGTCATAGGGAATAGGAATGCGCGTGAAAAACTCAATGCAAAGTTTTATGTGTTGCGCTAAGTTTTTCATAAATCCATTCCTATTACATTTCTGTTTTAAGCTTCTTTATCGCTAACGCCTGCGCTTTCAAACGTCGCCATATCAGCTAGCATTGCACATGCATTTCTAAGCAGAGGCAAAGCAAGTAAAGCGCCTGTGCCTTCGCCCAAACGTAAATTTAAATCCATCAAGGGTACTGCATCAACTGCTTGTGTCATTGCGCGGTGGCCCGGTTCTTCTGACCTATGTGAGAACACAACATAGGGTGCTAACTCTGGACGCGCTTTAATTGCGCATAGAGCGGCTGAACTTGCAATGAAACCGTCTATTAGAGCTACGCTTTTATTGGCCGCTGCGCCAATTATGCCACCCGTAATCATTGCTATTTCTAATCCACCAAAAGCTTGTAGGGCCTGCGTTGGTTCTAATTTTCCAGATTTTCTTGCTGCTACTCTTTTAAGTATTTCTACTTTTTTATTTACGCCATCTTCGTCAAGGCCAGCGCCTGGTCCAGTTAGGGTTTCTAAATCTGTACCAATAATTGAGTGTGCTAACAGTGTTGCGCTAGAAGTATTGCCGATGCCCATTTCGCCGAACAGAATAACTTTGTCGCCTTTTTGTGCGGCATTAGATGTTACCTTTGCGCCAAATTGCAATGCAGCTTCTAGCTCATCAGCTGTTAATGCATCTTCATGCATGGCATTGCGCGTGCCTTTTCGAATGTTGGCTTTTATTAGATTTTGGTGGTCGGGCAGGTCGCCAATAATGCCTGCATCAACAATGGTAATATCCACATTGTTTGTGCGTGCAAAAACGTTTGCGGCGGCTCCGCCTTTTAAAAAATTTGCTACCATTTGTGTTGTAACTTCGCTAGGCCATGCAGAAACACCTTCTGCTGTTAAGCCATGATCGCCAGCGAATATGAACAGCCTTGCAGGATCACAAACAGGGTTTTCGCTGTTTTGAGCGCCTGCCATTTGCAAGGCTAAATCTTCAATTCTGCCAAGTGAGCCAGGGGGTTTTGTTTTTATATCAATTGCTGATTGAACGCTTTCTAACAAAGATTTATTTATTGGTTTGATTGTGTAATTTGAAAGCATTTTTCATTCCAGAATTTGAAAGTGGCGGTTTTGAAAGTGAAGATAAAGTGCCAGTAATGATTTAGGCGTTTTTTGAATTGCACAGATTTGTACGTGTAACAATTTTGAAGTTGTTTCGTCTTTAAAGCATGTTAAGTGATTTTGCATGAATTTTTCAAACATTTACTGAGTTTTACTATGTATAAATTTTTTGCCCGCGTGCTTGAGCAAGGCGCTCCGATCTTATTTGTATTGTTATGGTCTACTGGCTTTATCGGCGGCAAATTAGGTCTGCCTTATGCAGAATCGTTTACATTTTTAGCACTACGCTTCGCAATTGTTTTACTAATCGTCGTGCCAGTTGTGGTTATCTTTGTTCGTGTGAAGATAAAACCCATAATGATTTTCCATTGTGTTGTTGCTGGCCTCTTGATTCACGGACTTTATTTAGGCGGTGTGTTTTTTGCAATTGAACATGGCATGTCTGCTGGGGTATCATCTCTTATTATGGCACTTCAACCATTGTTGACTGCATATTTAGCTTGGCAATTTTTAAATGAAAAAATTAGCCGCAGACAAATGATTGCACTGGCGGCAGCATTAATTGGCGTTGGTTTGGTAATCGTTCCAAAGTTTTTGGGTGGGGCATCTGTAGAGGGTATTTCTGTCATCAATTTAGTCTCAGCTGGTATTGCGTTATTGGGAATAACCATCGGCTCTATCTATCAAAAGCAATTTGTAAATGGTGTGGATGTGCGCTTTGTAACCATGGTGCAATATGCGGGTGTGATTTTTCCGATGGCGATTTTTGCGTTGGTTTTTGAGACAGGTGAAATCAACTGGACTGGCGAATTTGTATTTGCGCTTGGTTGGCTGGTAATTGTGCTTTCTATTGGCGCAATAGTTTTGCTGTTGTTTTTAATAGGGCGCGATAGTGTTTCAAAAACAGCATCGTTATTTTATTTGGTGCCCGTTTGTACAACAATAATCGCTTACTTTTTGTTTGATGAAAAACTACAACCAATACAATTATTAGGCATGGCAGTTGTTGTTTGTTCTGTAGCTATTGGTGCTAGAACTGCAAAAAACAAAAAATCTAAGTAATAAAAAACCCGCCTTTTGGGGCGGGTTTAATTTTTTCTATTGGTGGCTGTATCTTTTTATGATGATAAGCGCATTAGATCTGGTATTTTCTCTTTAATCTTTTTGCCAATAATTTTAGCGCCATTTTGATTGCCGTCGCTTAATGAGCCGCCATATGAATAGCCATTCCATTGTTCCACAACGCTCCAGCCCTGAGGCGGATTAAAAGAGGGGTCATTTTGATGATCCCTTGCATACCCTCTACAACGCCAACGATTCCACCGACTGGTCCTATCTATACAATATGCGTAAGCTCTATCATATCCTCCACCTTGGTTTGGAAAGCTAGCGGGTCCAAAGCGCACTAGAATTTTGTTTTCTTGGTCAATTTTGGAGGTGCTATTCCAAATTTGTGATTCCATATCGTTCCAATTGCCTGGTTGAGTACTATCAATGTATTGCTTTGTTATGGCTGGATCAGAAATATCTGCGTCGCTCCAAAACACCGTTACAGGTATGACAGTTACATTCACATTATTGGGTGAATGAGGTTGGTTGATTGGTGCACCTGCACCAATGCCAAAGTATTCTCGCGATTCTGTAGATTTTATATCGTACCAGTCAGAACGGACTGCCTGATTTATACAAGTAGCCGCTGCTTCTGGTAGATCTCCACCACCATATGCATTCTCACTGTCTAAAAAGTTTTTCAATTTTGTAGAATTTGTGTTCTTTTTACTTGAATCATTTGGATCTAAATCAATAAAGTCGTTCTCGTATTTAAATACATCTTGGCGTGAATTATCACGTCTCATTCTATATGTGCCCCCATCTAATGGTGACAGGCCTCTTGCATATTTAGCATCTTCCCAATCACGATAGAACATTGGTCGCACCCGTACTTTAAGGGCAGGGTTGTTTTCCATTCCTAACTCTTTACGCAAATCATCATTGAATGATTTAGCATTACTTACCGCTGCATTAAGCGTGTTTTGCATAGACCCAGTGGCATCAATACACATAACAATATCTATCACATAATTGTTAAGTTCAACATTTAGGTTAACGCTCAATTCGACTTCCACATCAATGACGTCAAAATTAAACAACTGCATAAAGACGGGCTTATATTGAGCTGCTACTTTTACAGTGGATTTATTCTCTTCTATATCAAATGTTGGGGAGTAGGTATAAGATTGATTAGAGCCGCCACGCATGTTTGCTTTAAAGAATGGTGTGAATTCTTCCTTTAACATTGTATTAATCTGGGCAGGTGTTTTGTTGCCCTTTTTTGATTGAATGGCTTTTGTGGCTGCTAGCAATGCAATATCAGATGCTGATTGCATACGACTTTGAAGGCTGTTCATTCTCGAATAGTCGACAGCCACACCTATAGTCATTGTTAACAATGGAAAGACTAATACTCCAAACATTGGTAAAAACGCACCAGAATTTGAGTCTTTAAATTTTTTGAAAATTTTTCGCACTTTGATTTCCCAACATATTTGCTAGGGCTACCGTATACAGTTTAAATTATTATCTTGTTTATCTATGTGGTTAATGAAGGGTTATCGCTTTATTGACGCTTTATAGAATAATCAACATATGAGGGGGCAAAAGCCTTGTATTGCTGATGCTTACAGCTTTAGGATGGTTAATTTTAACGGTGCGTTAACCGTCTATTGAAGGAGTAATTTAACGATAGTCGTCTAATTTATTTATTAGTAGTAGGGAACGTATAATGAATAAATTTGGCGTAGCGGGCACATTGTTGTGTGCATTATTGGTTAGCTGTCAGGCAACCAATACAACAGAACTATCTTCATCTGAACTTGAAAAGGTCAAAAACCTTGCTGTAAATGAACAGCAGGCCATTGAAGGGGCGCAAGTTCCTGATTTTCAAAAAATTGAACCAATCGAAAATAGCGATGGTGCTTTAGCTGCTAATTTAGATTCTAATAGTGGCAAATTGAAAAACCTCCTTATAGATCAAACAGCTGTTGGATCAATTAAGCCATCTTCAGGCTCTTTTGTTAAAAAAGGAATTGTGCAAGCATATGTACCACCCAAAAAAGGCACTGTATTTACATGGCGTAACAATTGGGCAGCCTTGCCTGAGATTATCGCTTATCGCGCAGATGGTATTGTTAAATTTGGCAATAAGGAATATGTAAAATTTACATCTACGCGTGGTTTGAAAAAAAATACCCATGCATATTATGATGTCGAAAGTTTTAGTTTGAAGGGATATAGGGACGCCAAAAATGCGGCACTTGTTACCTATAAACCAGCCGAGCAGCGTTATAAATTTCCAATGAAGCCGGGTGATAAATGGGTTACTTCGTGGAAATCGATGGATCATACCAAAAAACAAGTCACTAAAGGTGGGGGTGTTGTTAAAGTTATTAAATTTGAAATGTTGCAAGTTGGTGCAAAAAAATACGCCGCATTGAAAGTTAAAATGCCACTGCAAAGGGGAGCGCCAAAGGGGATGTCTCATTATGTTTGGTTTTCACCAGAATTAGGCATCACCATAAAAGAACAAATTGGTAATGGCGCAATGAATTGGACACAAGTTTTGGAAAAAGTCGAAATTCCTAGCTAATTCATCAGTTAATTCAATTGTAAGATTAAATTTTAAAAGCGCTGTGTTTAAGTAACATTGTTTTTTTGGCGCTTTTAAGATTTACAAATAATCGCAACGCACGCTTTCCAACCAACATATTATTCACATCGCACAACAGTTTGAGCTGAGTAATCTCCAGCTGGAAACCCATCTGGTTTATCGGCAACTAAATTTACAGTTACTTGTGTTCTGCCAAATCTATTTCTAGTGCTAACTGGAATGTCTCCAGATTGTTCATCAAAAGTTTTTCCTTTTCTTAGGCTTTGGCCTGAAAAAGTGGTGGTGAAGTTTACACCGACATCACCACCCGTTGGATAGGTGTTGAAGTATGTTGGCGAACTAACTGAAATATCATATTTACGAAATGACCAAATTTCGGCCTTACCTGCAACGCCACCTGGTAGCTTAGAGCTTAATTGGGTTGCATCGACATTTGGCACAAGGGCACCACTTTGGGTTACAAAAATAATACAATATGCACTGTTTGTAATATCACCATTAAAGTGAATGTCTCCAGGGCCTGCCTGTGCTGTATTGTGTGCGGCTGTTAAAAGCGCAAGCGCAGTACAGATTTTGCATAGGTTTTTTGTGGTTGTTTGGATTGGTTTTTGGAAAATTGTGAAATCCATCATATTCACTCGCATCTAAGCGTTAGTACGCCGCTATAGTGACCAGCTACAAATGAGCCGGTTGTTTTTTTTGCAAGAAAATGCGCTTCAATTCTCGTATGGCCTCTTTTTAGGCGCTTTGAATTTTCGCCCGGTCGTTCTGAAAAATTGGTTGCACCGTGACCTGAAAATGTAGAAGCGAATACTACATTGTCTGAACCGCCTGATGGCATATTAGTAAACCCCAATGGGGATTGGACTTGTAGTCGAAATCGATTTCGAGTCGTTTCTACGATTGCAGTTCCCGCATAAGCTCCTGCTTGTTTTGATGTTAGCGCGGTACTGTCTATGTTTGGGCGAATTGTGCCACCGTTTAGTACAATAATTGTACAAGAGTGATTTTTCTTACGTTTTGCATATGCTGAAGGTGCGCACAAAGCTGCGCTAAGCAATGCAACAAGCATCACTTTTTTAGGAAAAATTGGTCGACCTAAAATTCTTTTGTTCTTCAACATGCCCCCATTCACGCTGGAGCTGACTGCCCCAGTGTGGTTATAAATCATTATTTTTTAAGCCCATCTGTTGACCACCCATCATCTGCCCAATCATCTACAGCTTTTTTAGGTTTAGCTAAAGAAGCGACTTGGAAAGGTTTATCAGCAGTTGGCTTTGCATTGTCTTTAGTGTTCGAAGCTATATCAATGTCGATTGATACTTCATCTGCAACACTTTCTGACACTGGTGCAATACCGCGTGTTAAGCCCATTTGCATAAGCTTTAATTCCATTTCAAGACGTGCAACCTCTAGATTATATAGCTTAGAGCAATCTAATCTTGGTGTCTTTTTGGCCAATGGAATAACCATACGGCCATAAGCTGAAAAGCCTGCACTTTGTGATGATTGATATGGGTTTCCTATAAAACCTACATCAATATATGCGCCTGAACCTGAAACGGCTGAGCGACATGTTGTTCCGTCTGCGGCACGAACTTCGTCGTGGCCTTGTGGTAGTTGAACACCTGGTAAGTTAAAACCTGATGTCGTTTGAGTAATAGTAGTGTCTTGGGCATTTGCTTCTACTGTTGTAAAAGCTGCTGCTGTTACTAGCAGTGATACTGCTAGTTGACGCGCTCCCCTAAGAATTTTCCACATACCTGAGCCTTAATTGTTGTTGTTTTTTTCTGACTTGGAAATGGTATTGATTCGGTACAAACTCTAACTTTTCTAAATTTCTTTCCGTTAAACGGTACGATTACATTAACCGGGCGCGAAAAACGGCCACCTAGTGTGAACTTGGCAGGTGAAACTTGTGCTTTTACAGGATTAAAGTCCTGATCGTAAACTTTGACTTCGATGCGAATACGGTGCGTATAAGGATTTGCTGGAAATACTTTCAGAGCGAAACTATCTGCAAAACTTTTAACTTGTCCGCGCATTGGAGACATAGCTTGGGCTGACGCCTGTGAAGGCAACAGCAAAAGCGCTAAAGCACAGCCTAAAAATGAAGTAGTAGTGATTGATTTTAAATTCATTTTATTCATGGTTAGGCTGCCCTTGTTAAGTTAGATTATTCGCAACGCAATACTACAGTTGCTGCATAAGCACCTGCTTCAAATATGTTTGAGCCACTTTTAGTAGCAGCCATATTTACTTTTATTGCGTGTGTGCCGTTTGTTAGGTCTGAAGCCGAAGATTGTGAACTGCCATTGTTAACTGTGTAGCTGGCAGTAAATGCGGTTGAAGAAGTATCTTCAGTTGGGCTTGTGCTAAAGCTTGATGGCGCTGTTACAGAAACGTCAAAACCACTACCAGTAGAAACGACAGATGCAGAACCTGCAGAACCGCCAGTTGCTAATGATGAAAGCGTTTTGAAGTCTGAGCTAACGCCAAGTGTACCCGATGGGCCAACAGTAATAACGCAAGTGTGTGTTACAGAGCCGCTGAACGGAATGTCTGCAGTTACAGCATTTGCGTGAACTGGTGCTAGTACGATTGCAGCTAGAGCTGCTGATTTTAATAGATTTTTCAATTTAGGTGTTCCCCGTGTTTATCTCTTTTTTTTGTTAGACAAATGGGAACGCTCATCCTGTATCGCATAAATACAGGTTGCATATAGATAAAGCTAAAAATTGCTTTTTAACTCAACGTCCTCACTCGTCAAAAACAGTTCTACAGGGCAAGAATTAGAAATTGCCTAATTCGTTTGGTTAAAACTTCTTGAATCTATATTTCTTTGGAAAACTACCTTAAGTTGGTAAATGAAGTGTGAATTTGCTTTTAATGTTGGCACGCTTATTGCTCTAATACCCTTATGACGTACAGATTCGCGACACTTAGAAAATACTCAGTTTTCACATTTATGAGAAGCTTATTGATGTTGTTTTCGGTTGTAAGTATCATATTTACATCAAATCTTAGCTTTTCTGCATCTGGAAATGTAAGTTTTAGCGGATATGTGCGGCCAAAGCCTAATTCTGTGACGAAGTCTTTTCCTGAACCGATCTATAGTTTTTCCAATAAAGTGGCTTTGCCAATCTTTCCTGCGACTTCTAAAAGTACCAGAAAGGGTGATATTCGTGTCTATATGGGAAATTCTAAGTTAGGAAATGCGAGTAGGCAGGTTCAATTTGATACAATAAGTTTCAAAACTGCCAGCGCCGTTCGTCAACAGGCGGTAGTCGTTGATATGTTACGTGCCAACCAAGTCGTATTTGTTTGTTATGGAAAGACCAATACAATTCGCCGCGGATGCGTTCAATTTAACGCAATAAAAGTGAACTGATTTTTCAAGCCTTTTATACATTATATATAGGGCCGTATAACGCACTGTATAAAATGTGCACTTATTTACTTTCTTTTTAGGTGAGAATCATTGAGTTTAGTCTCTATTTTAGGGGAGAGAATAATGAGTGATTTATTTACTGTCGAAAACTTACTTACATTGATTATGTTGGTGGCACTGCAAGCCGTACTTGGCTTTGATAATCTGCTTTATATTTCTATTGAATCAAAACGAGCACCAGAAGCCAGCCAGCGTAAAGTTCGCCAATGGGGAATTGGTTTAGCCATCGTTTTGAGAATTGCGCTGTTATTCGTTGTAATGGAGGCAATTAGCTTGTTTCAAAGTGAGTTGTTCCATGTTGATCTATTTGGATTGTTTGAAGGCTCGTTTACTGGGCACGCGTTGATTGTGCTCGTTGGTGGTATCTTCATTATTTATACGGCAGTGAAGGAAATCGCGCATATGCTTGTCGTTCACGATATTGAAGGCGAGGGCGGTGGTTATAAATCTGTCGCCAGCGTATTTGCCTCTATCGTATTAATGAACTTAGTTTTTTCTTTTGATTCTATTCTTTCTGCCTTAGCGCTTACCGATGTTTTTTGGATTATGGCTGCTGCAATTATTATATCTGGTATTATGATGATTGCGCTGGCGGACCATGTGGCTGAGTTTTTGAAGAAAAATCGATTATATGAAGTGCTCGGTCTATTCGTTTTATTCATTGTGGGCATTTTGCTTGTTTCAGAAGGTGGGCATTTAGCCCATATTAAACTGGCTGGCTTTGCAGTGGAACCAATGTCTAAATCTACATTCTACTTTGTTATTATTATTTTGGTGGCTGTAGATGTTGTGCAGGGCGCATACCAAAAGCGCCTTATTGCTCAACAAAAACGTGAGCAAGCCAAAGAGTAAAAAAGTTAGGCGAAATAAACTGCGTGTCTAAAACGTATGGTCGACGATTTCTAAATGGTCGGCTATTTCGCTAACCGTATCCATCCAGCGCTTAACAAGCATTGGTGAACTTGGAGCGGCAGAAACACCTTTTTCAATCTCACCGGATAAAACGGCTTCAACCGCAATCGATACTGGAATGGAAACAAGCCGTGCCATGGATGTGAATTTTGCATCACCAAAATCATCCATCGAATATGTTTTGTGATATTGCGTGCCATTATCGTTTTCAGCTTTTAGCGAAACGAACATGACCACGCGGTCTGGCTCCCCTTTGTCATAGGAATTTTCTGCCCAAAATTGGTCAGACATTTCTTTCATACGCTTGTCGCCAGCCTCGCCTTCAAGCGTTTCAACTTCGTTAAACACATCTGCCCAAGCTTTGGTCCAGCCATTTAAGCGCAATGTACCACGCACGAACTGTTTTACGTTCCAGTGGGCATCAAATTTATAATCTTGCATAAAGGGAATGCTATCGCGGTTTGGATAGACCTCAAAGGTTTCAGACTTTGGCAAAGGTGCGTTATAGCTAGAAATTGCATTCCAAGGGCGCTCTACATTTAATTCTTTAAAATCTGCAATTGAGCGCGAAGGTGAGCGCAATGCTTTTAATACGCCAAGCGGTGACCAGCTAAATTTATAACAAAACTTGTTTGGTGTTTTAGGTATGCCGCCACAATAGCTGGTAAAAGAAATGATATTGTCTTTATTGTATGCTGCTGAGGCTTTGTAGTCTGCAACAAGCCAATGGGCCATTGAATGATCTATACCAGGGTCAAGACCAACCTCATTGACGAAAGACAGGCCTGCTTTTTTAGCTTGCTCGTTAAGTTCTTGCATTTGGGGTGATATGTAAGAAGAAGAAACAAAGTTTGCGGCGTTCTCCAAGCAAATTTTTGCTAGTGGTACGTGCCAATCGCCCGGTAACATGGAAACAACTGCATCGCCTTTCTTTAGGTCTGCCTTTAATGCGTCGATAGAGAAGGCTTTAATGTTGCGGGTTAAATCGCCAACTTCGGCTTCGGCTTTTTCAATGGTTCTGTTCCAAACAACAACATTGTGTTTGCGCTCAATTAATCTGCGTAGGCCAGGCGTTGCTGAAAGTCCCGTGCCGATCCAGTGAATTGTGGGCGTGTTTGTTCTTGTCATTATTTTTATCCTAAAAGGGCCACATACTCATTGAATATAGTGTTTGCGCGTTGCCAAACGTCTTTGTCAATTTCATCCAGTTGCAAAAGGTAAGGCAATAATTGCTCTGCGTAATCTTGCGAACTTTCAACAGGCAACATTGATGGCAAATTATCAATTGCTGTAACATCAAGCGGAGTAGGTGTGCCAGTTACCCGTGTTACTGGATTAGTAAAAGTTGATGCTTCGCTGTAAATTGGAATAGGATTAAAGTCAGAACTTGGGTCGCATGAAATGTCTGCAATTACTGTTAATTTTCTTTGTGCTTCGACCGCAGTTTTTGGCACAAATACTGGAACGCTTGGGCCTGCTAAAATGCAGTTTACAAAAATGTTATGTTGCATGATTTGAGGAAATGGACCGCCACTTACAGTCTCGTTCATATCCCATTTTGTGACCTCTAGCCCAAGCGTTTCTAGTAAATCACATGCGCCAGTTCCAACACGGCCCAATGCACCAATGACAATTGATGTCGGTTTTTCGGTTTTTAACTCCGCTTTTAATTCTTCGATCAAAGCTTCGCGCGACGTATAAACGCCAACTGATTTTGGTCCTGCTTCATTTCCTTGTTGCTGGGCTATCCAAACTTGTAGCCCCACAGCGGCGCCAGCAAAGCCCGCCCAATAGCCAAAAGCTGCAACGCGTTTGCCATTTTTCTGTGTCAAATATTCAAGGTCATAAAGTGAGCCTCCTGCGTTTTTAAAACGTGTTAAAAGCGCTGGTCCATCTGATTGGCCTTTATAAGCGTGACCAAACATAATGTGTTTGTGTTTAAGGTTTGGTCCGTCTGTATCTAATTCTTTTAGGCCAAAGATAATTGCGTCAGCAGGTGCGTTTACCCAGCTATGTTCATCTGCAATGTTGCAGCCAGTTTGCTTATAGTCATCTATTTTAATCGCTCGGCTGGAAGATTTTTCAACGGTAACTTTGTGTCCAGCATCTAACATTTTTTGAACGCCTTGCGGTGTAATGCCTACGCGTTGTTCGCTTGCGCGCTGTTCGGCGCGAACCCAAAGGTGAACCATGTTTGATAACCGATCATTTGAAATTTTATTGAACTATTAAGTACATGAATTTTAAGCAATTGAGCAAGTAAATAAAATTCACTAGAGTTTGGAATATTCTTTGTAGATGTCGTTATTAGAGACCTCGCGTGACAAGTATCTCGAGAGGCGTTATATGCATTTAATAATTTTAATTTGATTGGATCTAAAGGCATGTGTTTTGAAAGACATTAAGAAGTGGGCAGCATTGTTAGGTGGTGAGCAACCAGTAGAACAAGCAGCTGGTAATGAGTTGCAAAAGTTGGGTTGGCAAAATGCTTTTTCTCAACATGTCGATTTAAATGAATTAGAAACATACATGCCCGTTCGTGTTTTTGGGGTGCATCGCAATAGTATTGATGTGCGAGGCGAAAATTTTCAAAAAACAATTTTACTGCCTAGTAAAGAAGCATTGCCAGCTGAACAACGTGCTACCGTTGGTGATTGGTTATTGATAGATCGAAAACTTGAAACACCGCACAAAGTTTTGCCACGCAAAAGTGTTTTTAAACGTCGCGCTGCTGGCCACACAGTTGAAGCGCAAATGATAGCGGCTAATATTGATACGTTGTTTATTGTAACCTCGTGCAATCAAGATTTTAACATTGCGCGGTTAGAGCGTTATTTGGCTCTGGCGTATGATGCAGATGTTGAACCTGTATTGGTTTTGACGAAAATTGATTTGTGCGATGATGCAGATACATATGTTAAAGAAGCTCAAAAAATAGTGGGCCATTCGATTATATTAACACTCGATGCGCGCCAACCCAAGGTGATTGAAACGCTTAAGCCTTGGTGTAAACTTGGTAAAACAATTGCCTTTGTGGGTTCGTCTGGTGTTGGTAAATCCACCCTTCTAAACGCATTATCGGGCACTGAGGCAGCCGTAACATCAGGTGTTCGCGAAGGGGATGGTAAAGGTCGCCATACTACCAGTCATCGCCAATTACACATGGTGCCGAGCGGCGCACTGGTATTGGATACGCCAGGCATGCGCGAATTGCAGATCACTGATTTGGCAACAGGTTTAGACACAGTGTTTGAGGATATCGTTGCCTTGTCGCGCAATTGCAAATTTTCAGATTGTATTCATGACGTAGAACCTGGCTGTGCGGTTTTAAAAGCGATAGAAGAGGGTGTGGTTGATAATGACCGAGTTCAACGCTGGCGAAAACTTGTTGCAGAAGATCAGCACAACACTGCTTCGCTTGCAGATAGAAAAAGAAAAGATAAAAAACTTGGTAAGCTTATTAAGACCGTGAAAAAAGGTAGCAAGAAGTAGTTTTTATTCGCTCATACTTTCATCGAGCCACTGGATTATTGCCTTAGTCACTTCATCACGGTTTGTCTCGTTTAGGCTTTCGTGGCGTGTTTCAGGCAATATGTTTAGCGTGGTGTTTTTGTGACCTGTCTTGATAAGGCGTGAATGAAGTTTTTCCATATGCTTGCCATTTTGCGTACAGGGGTCGTTTGCGCCACCTATTAAATAAAGTGGTAAATCTGCACGTATTTTTTTAAGATTTTTATTATTCGCTGCAATTTTAATGCCATCGGTTACATCACGCCAAAGGCCGTTCGAAACCGTAAAGCCACACAATGGATCTTTGATATATTTATCGACTTCTTTTTCGTCGCGTGAAAGCCAATCAAAGTCAGTACGATTGGGTGCGAAATTTTTATTCCAATCTGCAAAGGTCAACCGCTCTGCTAAAACAGCAGGAACATCAGAGCCTTTAAGGGCAATGGCAATTTTTATGATGGTTCTAAACACTGTTAAAAGCGGGCCACCTTCTGCGCCTGTATTTAATAGCAATGCGGTATTCACATGATTTGAATGTTTAATCAAAAAGTTTTGCGTAATGACACTGCCCATAGAATGGCCTAAGATTGCAATGGGCAAATTAGGGTGTTTTGCTTTGATATGAGTATGAACTGCTTCAACATCTTCTATCACTCTTGCCAAGCCATCGCGTTGTGCAAATATACCAAGCCTTGCATCTGGTGCAGTTGTTACGCCATGGCCTCTATGGTCGTGTGCATAAACATGATAGCCAGCTTTTGATAAGGCATTTGCAAATCGTTCATAACGTTTGGCGTGTTCTGCCATGCCATGATTGATTTGAATAATTCCTTTTACTGGGGTTTTCGTCTTGGATTTGGCGGCTGGTAAATAATAAAGCGCAAGCTTTGCCCCCGTTGGGCTTTCAAGTGTGGTTGCTTTGAATTTAGTCGCCATTTTAAAAACCTTATTATTCGTAATTCTACCATTGCGAAATGCCCAATGTTTTCATACATAGATGATAACAAAATTTACTCCCAATATATTATCTGTAGGAGCCGTCTAATGGCACGTCAATTTATTTATCACATGTCTGGTCTGTCAAAAATATATGGCACCAAAAAAGTGCTGTCAGACATTCACCTTTCATTTTACCCCGATGCTAAAATTGGCATATTGGGACCAAATGGTTCGGGTAAATCTACCATTCTTCGTATTATGGCTGGGCTTGATACAGAGTATGTGGGTGAGGCTTGGCTGGCTGAGGGGGCGACTTGTGGGTATTTGCCGCAAGAACCAAAGCTTGATGAGACAAAAAATGTTTTTGATAATGTGATGGAAGGCGTTGCTGAGAAGAAAGCAATTCTTGATCGTTATAACGAATTGATGATGAATTATTCGGATGAAACTGCAGAAGAGGGTGCAAAACTACAAGACCAAATTGACGCACAAAATCTTTGGGATTTGGACAGCCAAGTAGAAATGGCAATGGAAGCGTTGCGTTGTCCTCCAGGGGACAGTTCAGTTGAAAACCTATCTGGTGGTGAAATGCGCCGCGTTGCGCTTTGTAAATTGCTATTAGCAAAACCTGATCTGCTATTACTCGATGAGCCTACCAACCACTTGGACGCTGAAACGATTGCATGGTTAGAGCGCCACTTGCGGGAATATACTGGCTCGGTTCTAATGATTACGCACGATCGTTATTTCTTGGACAATGTTACGGGTTGGATTTTGGAACTCGATCGTGGCACAGGCATTCCGTATGAAGGCAATTATACCGCTTATCTTGAATCAAAACAAAAACGTTTGCATCAAGAAGGCAAAGCAGAAGATGCGCGCCAAAAAGCATTGGCGCGTGAAGCTGAATGGATGGCCTCATCCCCTAAGGCACGTCAGGCAAAATCTAAGGCCCGTATTAGGGCTTATGATGAGTTGGTTAAATCTGCCAATGATCGCAAGCTAACAGATTCGCAAATTGTTATTCCTGCTGGCGAGCGGTTGGGTAATGTTGTTATTGAAACTGAAAATTTGAATAAAGGGTATGGCGATAAATTATTGATTAACGATCTAACTTTTGCATTACCGCCGGGCGGTATTGTTGGTATTATCGGGCCCAATGGTGCTGGTAAATCGACGTTGTTCAAAATGATTACTAAGGTTGAAACACCTGATAGTGGTGAGATTAGAATTGGTGAAACGGTTAAACTTGGTTATGTGGACCAAAGCCGTGATTCATTAGATGGTAAGAAAACGGTTTACGAAGAAATTTCAGACGGTAATGAAATCATCAAAATTGGCAAACATGAAATGAACGCGCGCGCTTATTGTTCTTCGTTCAACTTTAAGGGTGGCGATCAACAACAACCTGTTGGTACATTGTCTGGTGGTCAGCGTAATCGTGTTCACTTGGCTAAAATGCTTAAAGAGGGCGGCAACGTTATTTTACTCGATGAGCCAACAAATGATTTGGATACAGAAACACTTGGCGCACTTGAAGAAGCGCTAGAAAATTTTGCAGGTTGCGCAGTGGTTATCTCGCATGATCGTATGTTCCTAGATCGCCTTGCAACGCACATTCTAGCCTTTGAAGGCGACAGCCATGTTGAATGGTTTGAAGGCAATTATGAAGCTTACGAGCAAGATAAAATTCGTCGATTGGGACCTGAAAGTGTGAACCCTAAACGGGTTACTTACAAACCGCTTACTAGATAATTTTATTAAAGGCCTCGTTAAAAACGGGGCCTTTTTGTTTGTATGATGCTCTAATTTTTAGCTGAAAGATCATTTATGACTGACGCAACAATTGAAACCATTGATCGTTATGCCGCGTTTAGACATAAGCCGTATATGGTGTTTTGGTTGTCTAGATTTTTCGCTAGATTTGCTGCGATGATAATTTCAGTGGCTGTTGGTTGGCAGATTTATGATTTAACGCGCGACCCATTTGATTTGGGGCTAATTGGGTTGGTTCAGTTCTTACCTGCTTTATTATTGGTTTTAATCACGGGCGCGGTGGCCGACCGTTATGGTCGTAAAAACATTATGACGCTCTCTATATTATTAGAGGTTTTTTGCGCGGTTGCAATTTTGTATTTTAGTATGATGGGCCTAACCAGTCCGATACCTATATTTATTGCTTTGGGTGTTTTTGGTGTAGCGCGAGCATTTTTTGGCCCTGCGGCCTCTGCCTTGGTTGCTAATTTGGTACCTGAAAAAGACTTTGCAAATGCAGTGGCTTGGAATTCTTCATCTTGGCAAACCGCATCCATTGTAGGCCCAGCCGTTGGTGGATTGCTTTACGGTATTTCTGCAAATATTGCATATGGGGTAGCGCTGGCGTTATTTGTGAGTGCCTTTATCTTGGCAGTTTTTATAAAATCTAAGCCACTTAAAAATAAGCGCGAAGTGGTGACCTTCAAATCTTTATTTGGTGGCTTTAGTTATATTTATAAAGAAAAAGTTGTTTTTGGCGCAATTTCTCTAGATTTATTCGCGGTGCTGTTTGGTGGCGCGGTCGCGCTGTTACCAATTTTTGCACGTGATATTTTAGAACTTGGTCCTTGGGGGTTAGGCTTTTTACGTGCGGCCCCTGGCATTGGCGCAGTGTTAATGGCGCTGTTCTTAACAGGACGATCGATCAAAGATAATGCTGGTTTAATCATGTTGTTAAGCGTTGGTTTGTTTGGTTTAAGTACCGCGATGTTTGCTGTATCTACAATCGCATGGGTATCGATACTACTATTGGCTGTTCTTGGCGCGGCAGATATGGTGAGTGTTTATATTCGTGGAACGCTGGTTCAACTTTGGACACCTGACGCATTGCGCGGCCGTGTGAGCGCTGTGAGCATGGTGTTTGTTGGTGCGTCTAACGAATTGGGCGAATTTAGAGCAGGCACGATGGCAGCATTTATCGGCACTGTTCCAGCGGTATTGGTTGGCGGTGTTGGTGCAATGGTAATTGCCTTTGGTTGGGCATTTTTATTCCCACAATTGTTAAAAGCCAAAACGTTAGAAAAAGGTAAGTAGCTTTATCTGTTTTTATAAGGCAACAAAAAACGCGGCCTGATTTTCGTCAGAACCGCGTTTTATAGTGTGAATAGTGTAAAGCTTATTTACCAACCGCTTTGCGGATATTAGCAATAACAAGTCTTTGTACTTTTGGTGATTTGTCGATGCCAACGTGATCGACACCTGAAATAATTCTATTGCTAATGCTGCCTTTAAAGCCAGCGCCGCGTCTAAAGCTATTTCCGTTTGGAATTTTGTAATGAATTACGCTTTGTGCGCCTTTGCGAAAAGGCTGTGGGTTTGCAAAACCAGCATCAAGACCAATCACTAGCTTTACAGGAATGCCAGCTTTGCCAAGTTTGTTTGCAAATTGAGGTAGCTCTACGCCGCCTAATGAGTGACCAGCAACAACGATTGGAAATGAAACTTTGCCTCTTTTGTTGCGTCTAATAATATCGTCTGCAATCTTAGACCATTCACCATTGGAATGAGCGGTTGCACGAACACCAGCACGTTTAAGCTTAGATGTCATTTGGTTCATGCCAGCTGAAAATACGTTTAAAAATCCACGTATCATATATACTTCTTCTGCCGCTGCAGGCGTAACAGTAATGGCAGAGCCAATTATAGCTGTACCCAATACTGTTCCCATAATTGTCTTTTTAAGTGCGTGCATCTTTATTCCTTAATCTACATATTTAAAAGTAAGTAATGATTCGTTATTTGGACGCTATTTCACCCCGTATAGTGTCAAAACTCAACCTCTAGCTTGTTATTGTATAGCTTTTACACGGTTGAGTGAAGTGGTTCAATTACTTAAGTCCGTTTTCATCGCATTGCCAGCCAAATATGTTTCTTTTATGGTGCGATCATCACCCATTATCATTAAAGCAAATAAAATGTCATGCACACTGGTAGAAAGTGCATGTCTTGCTTTCATAATTGGTGTTGCTTGTGGGTCTAAAATAACCAGATCAGCTATTTTCCCTACTTCCAAGTTTCCGATAGTTTGATCTAAGCCAAGCAATTGAGCATTGCCATATGTTGCTAAATAAAACGCTTCAAATGCAGAAATGCGTGAGCCAGCTTGTTGTGAGACTGTGTAAGCGTCGCGCATAGTTTGTAACATTGAAAAGCTAGTGCCGCCGCCAATATCGCATCCGATGCCAGATTTAACGGGCCGTTTTTTATTTGTTGTATGGTGGTATGCAAAATGTCCTGAGCCCAAGAAATTGTTTGATGTTGGGCAATGTACAATACTTGAACCAGATTCTGATAGGCGGCTGAGTTCGCGTTCACTTAAATGAATGCCATGTGCGAAAAAACTGTTTTCTCGCAATAAGCCATATTTGTCATAGACGTCTGTATAGTCTTTTGACCAAGGAAAAGTCTGTTTTACAAATTCAATTTCAGCCAAATTTTCAGACAAATGTGTTTGTATAATTAGATCTTTGTGTTCTTTTGCTAAAGCGCCTGTGGCTTCTAATTGTGCCTCAGACGAGGTGACAGCAAAACGTGGCGTAATTGCATATTGAAGACGGTCTACGCCATGCCATTTTTCGATTAGTGCTTTTGACTGGTCATAGCCAGATTGGGCTGTATCTTGAAGGCCTTTTGGTGCGTTGCAGTCCATCATGGTTTTACCAGAGATAAGTGCCATGTTGCGAGATTTTGCTTCTGTAAATAGTGCGTCCAATGCTTGGGGGTGAATGGTAGAAAAAGCCATGCATGCTGTTGTACCATTGCGCGCAAGTTCGTCTAAAAATATTTTTGAAGCAGCCTGTGCAATTTGTAAATCGCCATAGCGTTGTTCTTCAATAAAGGTGTAGCGATTTAACCAGTCGAGCAAGTTTTTGCCATAAGCGGCAATCATTCTATATTGCGGAAAATGCAAATGCGCATCAATAAAGCCAGCACTGATTATGCAGTCTTCATAATTTGTTTGGGGAATATCTGAATATTCTTTTGGTGTATCTTTATACTCGCCAACCCATTTTATGGTGCCATCATCACCAATTGCCAATGCACCTTTTTCTATGAATAAGTAAGATGCGTCGTCACCAACAAGAGTTGGGTTGCCAGTAAAGCTTAGGAGTTGACCGCGCAGTAATTTCATTTGATATCCGTTGTATTTTCTCTTTTTGTGGACCTTTTATAAGGTTTTAGCAAATGAATATTTTCCTTCACAAAATGAATTTAAGTGTTACCGTGGAGAAAATATGAGGAACATATATGTCACGTGAGACTTTAATATTTTATCGCAATGGTGAACGTATTGAACTGAACAATGTTTTGCCAGATGCAATGCTTTTAGATTATCTGCGTTTGGACGAAAAAAAGACTGGCACGAAAGAGGGTTGTAACGAGGGAGATTGTGGCGCCTGTACTGTTGCACTTGGACGTATCAGAAACGGTAAGCTAACGTATGAACCTGTGAACGCTTGCATTCAATTGCTAGGCCAAGTTGATGGCGCGGATATTATTACTGTTGATGATTTAGCTGAGAACGGAACATTACACAGTGTTCAAAAGGCGATGGTTGACGAACACGGATCGCAATGTGGATTTTGTACGCCTGGTATTGTTATGTCGATGTTTACACTTCACCACTCAGATGAAGAGAGCAATCGTTCAGCAGTAAATGAATATCTTGCTGGAAATTTATGCAGATGCACTGGGTATCGCCCCATTGCAGATGCTGCTTTAAAAACAACTGGTAAAAAGCCAAAAGATGCTTTGTCAAAAAGGATTGTAGAAACTGAAAAAGCGCTTTTGAGTTTACAGCATGATAGGGATTTATTTATTGGAGACGAGAATTGTTTCTTTGCCGCGCCTGCCAGCGTAAAGTCGTTGGCCAAATTAACAGCGGCACACCCAGATGCAACCATTCTTGCAGGTGCAACAGATGTTGGTCTTTGGATTACGAAACATTTAATTGAGCTGCCTAAAATCATTCATGTAGGCCGCGCTAAAGGTTTTGACGATGTTAAAGACAGTGCCAAGCAATTGATTTTGGGTGCAGGGGCAACTTATGAGGCAGCTTTTGATGGTCTGGCGAATATCCATCCTGATATTAAACAAGTGTTGCTCAGATTGGGTTCACGCCATGTAAGGGCCAGTGGTACAATTGGTGGCAATATTGCCAATGGTTCGCCTATTGGTGACATGCCACCAATGCTGATTGCGCTAGAGGCAAAGATAGAATTGTTGCATGATAAAACCAAACGCAAAGTTGCTTTGGAAGATTTTTTTGTTGCGTATAAAAAGCAAGATAGAAAAGCTGGAGAGCTGGTTTCAAAAATCATCATTCCTAAGCTTAAAAAACAAGAGCATTATAAAACTTGGAAAATTTCCAAACGGTTCGATCAAGATATTTCTGCTTTAATGTTTGCGGCAAAATTTGAAGTCTCTGGACGTGTCATTAATTCAGCAATCATTGCCTGTGGCGGTATGGCCGGTATTCCACAACGTGCAAAAAATGTTGAAGCTGCACTGATAGGGGTGTCGTTAGATGAGCCAGATTGTTGGAGTGCTATTATCGATTTGTTCGAAAAAGATTATTCTCCCATGAGCGATATGCGTGCTTCTGCGGACTATAGAATGCAAACAACAAAGAACCTGTTGTTAAAAGCTTTGTATGAAATTGCCGAGGGTGATTTAACGAGTACGAGACTGCCTTCATTTGTGGAGGCGGCGCAATGAATAAAGTAATAAAACACTCAGTCGTTGGTAAGTCTATTGCGCATGAAAGTGCCCAGTATCATGTGGCAGGGAATGCGACTTATATAGATGATATTCTAGAACCTTCTGGAACGCTTCATATTGCTGCTGGTTTTTCTAACATTGCGCGAGGTGACATTAAAAAACTAGAATTAAGCGCCGTTGAAAATGCCAAAGGTGTTGTGCGTGTTTTAACGGCCAAAGATGTGAAGGGGGTAAATGATTGGAGCCCCTCAATAGGTGGTGATCCAATTTTTGTGGAAACGGAAATTGTTTTTCACGGGCAAGTCCTTTTTGCAGTCATTGCCAATACGCGAGACAATGCTCGTAAAGCGGCGCGGTTGGCAAAGGTAGAGACAAGCCAAAATAAACCGATGGTCACTATTGCTGATGGCAAAAAAGCTGGTGCAGAAGTGTTAGCCCCGTTTACTTTTGAAAAGGGCAGCAAAAAGTGCAGTGTTGCAAAAACCATTGCTAATTCTAAACACAAAATCAGGGGTAATATTTCTATTGGCGGGCAAGAACATTTTTATTTAGAAGGGCAGATATGCTTAGCTGTGCCTGGTGAAGGTGGCGCAATGCATGTGTATTCATCCACACAGCACCCTACCGAAGTTCAACATTTGATCGCAAAAATGTTGCTCTTGCCAGAAGCATTGGTTGTTTGCGAAAACAGACGTATGGGCGGTGCATTTGGCGGTAAAGAAAGCCAAGCTGCACAATGGGCTTGCATTGCGGCATTAGGCGCATCTCTTACTAATAAGCCCTGCAAAATGCGTTTAGACCGTGATGATGATATGATTTCAACTGGTAAACGCCATGATTTTGTCGTGGACTATTTTGCTGGTTTTAATAGAAAAGGCGTTCTTACAGGGGTGGATGTTAACTTTGCCGCGCGGTGTGGTTATTCAGCGGATCTATCATTGGGCGTGAATGATCGCACAATGTTTCATGCAGATAACAGTTATTTTTATCCATCCTATAAAATCCATTCAGAACGGGTGAAAACCAATACGGTTTCCAATACTGCATTTCGTGGTTTCGGCGGACCGCAGGGTATGGTGTTTGCTGAGCGCATGATGGACCAAATTGCCATTGAGCTTGATGAGGATCCGCTTGAAATCCGTCGTCGTAATTTCTACCGAAAAGGCAAAAGCACAACGCCATACGGTATGAAAGTGACGGATAATATTATCAATGAGATCGTTGATGAATTAGAGCGCACCAGTAAGTATCAAAAGCGCCGTAAAGAAATTGATAGTTTTAATGCTAAAAACCGTTTCTTAAAAAAAGGCATTGCGCTTAATCCTGTTAAATTTGGCATTGCCTTTACGCTTAAACATTTAAACCAAGCTGGTGCCTTGGTGCATGTTTATACCGATGGTTCTATTTTGATAAACCATGGTGGGACAGAAATGGGGCAAGGTCTGCATTTAAAAGTAGCGCAAGTGGTTGCCGAAGAATTTGGTGTTGATGTGAGCGTCGTTCGTCCAACGGCAACGACAACAGAAAAGGTGCCAAATACGACACCAACAGCGGCGTCTTCTGGTTCTGATTTAAATGGCATGGCTGCAAAAAATGCCGCGACAAAAATTAAGAAAAGAATGATCGCGGTCGTATCAAAAAAATACAAAGTTAAGCCAAAGTCTATTACCTTCGAAAATGGTAAAGTGATTTTTGGGAAGCAAAAACTTAGTCTTGCAGAAGTTGCGAAGCTTTGTTTTTTAGAGCGTGTTCAACTTTCTGCGACGGGTTTTTATTCAACGCCAAAAATTACTTGGGAACGCGAAAGCGCAACGGGCAATCCATTTTTGTATTTTACTTATGGGGCATGTTGCGCAGAGGTGATTGTAGATTTGCTTACGGGTGAAAACCGCGTAACACGCATTGATATTTTGCACGATGTTGGAACGTCATTAAACCCTGCAATCGACATAGGCCAAATAGAAGGCGGCTTTGTGCAAGGCATGGGTTGGCTAACAACTGAAGAATTGGTGTTTGACGATAAAGGTGTATTAAAAACCCATGCGCCCTCAACTTATAAAATTCCTACATGTTCAGATGTACCGCAAGATTTTAGAGTGAACTTATATAAGTCTACGGGAAATAAAGAAAAAACCATATATCGTTCAAAAGCAGTGGGTGAACCGCCAGTTATGTTGGCAACAGCAGTATTTTCTGCAATTACACATGCAGTTGCTTCGCTTAAAAAAGGTGTTGTGCCTGCGCTTAATGCGCCAGCCACACCAGAAGCAATTATGAGGGCTGTTACAGCTATGAACGTAAAGATTTAGGTGCGAATTGACGACAGAAACTATTATTGATCCGATTATTTATATTGATGCGGATGCCTGCCCAGTTAAAGATGAAGTTTTAAAAGTAGGCGAGAGGCACGCGCTTATTGTGACATTGGTTTCTAATGGCGGCATGCGCCCATCTCGTGACCCAATGATACGAAATGTTATTGTTTCAAAAGGCGCAGATGCGGCTGATGATTGGATCGTTGAAGCTGTTGTTAAAGATGATATTGTGATTACAGCTGATGTGCTTTTAGCGGCGCGTTGTGTTGAGAAATATGCTCATGTTATAGGGCCAACTGGCAGGCCGTTTACGCAAGAATCGATTGGTATGCAAGTTGCTATGCGTGACTTAAAACAGCAATTGCGTGAAAGCGGTGAAATAAAAGGTTATAATCCTGCATTTTCTGCAAGGGATCGATCAAATTTTTTGCAGGCTTTAGAGGCATCCGTGCGAAAAGCTACAAGTAAAGCAAAAGGTTAACCCTTATGAGTATGCTAAAGGAGCAAACTTTGAAAATTCTGAGAATGGCATCATTTAGTGATGGCGAAGAGGGAGGCAATCCCGCTGGTGTTTATTTAGGAAAAGACCTGCCAAGCGAAGAGGAAATGCAAAGCATTGCCTTTGATGTTGGTTATTCTGAAACCGCTTTTTCATTTCTTGAAGATGGTGTTTGGAGAACAAGGTATTTTTCTCCAGAAAGCGAAGTTCCATTTTGCGGACATGCTACCATTGCCTTGGGTGCGGCACTTGCCATGGAGCATGGTAATGATGTTTTTAAGTTAAAATTGAACGAAGCAGAAATTACAGTTGAAGGCCAAAAGAATGAAAATGGTTTTTATGCCTCGCTTCAATCTCCGCCAACTTCTAGCAGACCCGTTGATCCTGATTTGATTTCTCAAGCGTTAGATTTGTTTGGCTATGGGTTTGATGATTTAGATATGATGATGCCGCCAGCTTTGGTAAATGCTGGGGCGGAGCATTTGTTGTTTACATTAAATCATCGCCAGCGACTAAGCGATATGGAATATGACTTGGAAGCTGGTAAGAGTTTTATGAGAGACAATGAGCTTGTAACTGTATGTATAGCGCATGCTGAAACGCCCACATTGTTCCATACGCGTAATGCATTTGCATCTGGCGGTGTTCTAGAAGATCCTGCTACGGGCGCCGCAAGCGCGGCTTTGGGTGGTTATCTAAGAGATATTAAATGGCCGCATGATGGTGAAATTGATATTGTTCAAGGTGAAGATATGGGCATGCGTTCGCTGATAAATGTGCAAATATCTGAAGTTATGGGTTCTTCTATTCGGGTTTCGGGCAAAGTGCGTATTATAAAGGGTCAATAACGCTTACGTAAACGTAATATATTTTCGTATACGACTTGGTTTATTTTTTAAATAGTCTAAGTTATTGAGTTAAAGATCGATTTTATAAATCGACATGAAAAATCGCGTGGACATTTATGGAGGTAAATATGGCTACAAAATCTGCATACGACAAAAAACCTTGGTTGAAATCATACCCAAAAGGTGTTCCTGCTGAAATACCAGCATTGGAGTATAGCTGTGTTGGGCAGTTGATTGAACAGTCTTGTCAAAAGTTTTCTGATAAGCCTATTTTCACCTGCATGGGCACAACAATTACCTATAAAGAATATTTAGCTCAATCAGATGTTATTGCCTCGTGGCTTGTAAATAATGGGTTTAAAAAGGGCGATCGCGTCGCGTTGATGATGCCGAATGTTCTTCAAATGCCTATCGTAATGGCTGGAGTTTTGCGTGCTGGTTGTACGGTCGTGAATGTAAACCCACTTTATACACCTCGCGAATTACAGCACCAGATGAAAGACAGTGGCGCTAAAGCAATTTTTGTTTTGGAGAATTTTGCAAATACGGTTGAAGCGGTTATTGATGAGACTGAACTGGAAAAAGTAATCGTCACTTCTATGGGTGATATGACGGGGGGCTTAAAAGGTGCCTTGGTAAACTTTGTTGTTCGCAAAGTGAAAAAGCTTGTTCCTGCTTGGAATATAGAAAATCATATTTCGTATAAAAGTATTTTTGATACTGATAATGGCGAGCGTTTTTCAACTGTTATAACAGAGCCAACTGATTTAGCCTTTTTGCAATATACAGGTGGCACGACGGGCGTTTCAAAAGGTGCGGCACTTACCAATTCAAATGTGCTTTCTAATACGATCCAAGCCGATATTTGGTTTGAAGTTGGGTATCGTTCAAAAGGAAAACCAGAAAGCGCAGTCTTTATTTGCGCGCTTCCGCTTTATCATATTTTTGCTTTAACGGTTAATGCGTTGATGGGTATAAACAGTGGCGACCATAATATCTTAATTCCAAATCCACGTGATATTCCTGCTTTTGTGAAAGAATTGAAGAAATGGGATTTCCATATTTTTCCAGGACTTAATACATTGTTTGTTGCGCTGTTGAATAATCCAGATTTTAGAAAACTCAATTTCAAATCTTTAACCAGCACTTTTGGCGGCGGCATGGCTGTGCAAGAAGCTGTTGCAAAAGAATGGCAAGATTTAACGGGTTGCATTATAACTGAAGGCTATGGACTTTCAGAAACTTCGCCCATTGCAACTGGTAATAGGTGCGATGCGAAAGAATTTTCTGCAACAATTGGCTTGCCGCTTTCATCGACAAGTATTTCGATAAAAGATGACAATGGCAAAGATGTGCCAATTGGCAAAGAAGGCGAGATTTGCATTAAAGGGCCGCAAGTTATGGCCGGTTATTGGAACATGCCAGAAGAGACCGCCAATGTGATGACCAAGGATGGTTTCTTTAAATCTGGTGATATTGGGGTCATGAATGCACAAGGCTATACAAAAATTGTGGACCGTAAAAAAGATATGATTTTGGTCTCGGGTTTTAATGTTTATCCTAATGAAATTGAGGGTGTTGCTGTTGGACATCCAGATATATTAGAAGCTGCTGCGATTGGTATTCCTGACGAGAAATCAGGCGAGTGCGTAAAGTTATTTATAGTCGCTAAAGACCCAGCTCTCACTGAACAAGACGTTAAAGATTGGTGTAAAAAAGGTCTGACCAATTATAAGCGCCCAGAGATTGTTGAATTTCGCGATGATTTACCTAAGAGTAACGTTGGTAAAATTCTTCGCCGTGAATTGCGTGATTGATTAATACACAATAGAAGACAAAAAAGGAGGTGGGTCTTGATGACCCACCTCTAATTTTCTTGTGTTGGGAAGACTCCGTTTAGCCATGAAGCGGGGATGCTTGACTGCGGAGAGGGATATTAGTTTCCCGTACCAAGAAATTTGCAAATTTATCTGAAATTTCACCAAATACGTAGAATTACACCTTATACTATTATAGGCGCAATATATTGCACATGCAACTAAAAAGTGTATTTTGTATATGTGTAAATAAATAATTTTTAAAAACAATAGCTTATGAGTTTTGTGGTTGAAGTGAATAGTCTATATTAACGTGACAGCCTAAGAAAAAATGAAACACAAATTGTTTGAAATTAATGCGCCTTAGCGTTATTACAGGCCTGCAAACGCCAATTTAAATTATTAAAGAGAATTCCATGTCACGCTATCTAGTCGCTGCGCTGTATCATTTTGTCTCCCTGCCTGATTTTAAAGACATGCAGGATCCGTTGCTGGAAGTATGTAAAAGTAATAATGTTATGGGAACAATTTTACTGGCACACGAAGGCATAAATGGCACAATTGCTGGGCCTTCTGTCGGTGTTCATGCAGTGCTCGATTATATTCGCAGCGACAAGCGCATTGCTGGCTTGGAACATAAAGAAAGCTATGCAGAGGTTGAAAACCCTTTCAACCGAATGAAGGTTAGGCTCAAAAAAGAAATCGTAACCATGGGTGTGCCAAGCTGTGATCCAAATGAAATTGTTGGCACGTATGTTAAGGCGCAAGATTGGAATGATATTATCAGCGATCCAGATGTTGTGCTTATTGATACGCGCAATGACTATGAGGTTTCTATTGGAACCTTTAAAGGTGCTATTGACCCTAGAACAGTTAATTTTCGTGAATTTCCGCAATGGGTAAAAAATCAAGAAGGTCTTGGTAATAAACCAAAGGTAGCAATGTTTTGTACGGGTGGTATTCGGTGCGAAAAAGCTTCCTCTTATATGAAGTCTGAAGGTTTTGAAGATGTGTATCACCTAAAAGGTGGCATATTACAGTATCTTGAAGATGTACCTGAAAAAGAAAGTATGTGGGAAGGTGAGTGTTTTGTTTTTGACGATCGCGTTTCTGTTGGGCATGGTTTAGTGCCTGGTCCGTATGATTTGTGTCATGCTTGTCGCCACCCAATTAGCGAAGAAGAAAAGAAATCTGAAAAGTATGTTCAAGGTGTTTCTTGTCATCGCTGTCACGACACAATGAGTGATGAAAAACGAGCGCGTTTTGAACAACGCCAAATGCAAGTAACATTGGCAAAAGAGCGCGGTACTGAACATATTGCGGTTGACCAAACTGCACAACGTGCAGCAAAAAAAGCCGCCAAGCTTAAACAAATAGCCAAAAGCAAAAAAGGTGAGCAGGCTTGAGCGAGGCTTTAGAACGTCCAATTTTATATTCGTTTCGCAGATGCCCATATGCCATGCGCGCACGGCTTGCAGTGAGTGCAAGTGGGCAGGAAGTTGAACTAAGAGAAGTTGTTCTGCGTGATAAAGCACCGCAAATGCTTGAGATTAGCCCTAAAGGCACTGTACCCGTTTTGATACTTCGTGATGGTACAGTTTTGGAAGAAAGTCTGGATATAATCAATTGGGCGTTGAGCGTAAATGATGCTGAGAATTGGTTAGATTTTTCAATTATCGAAATTGATGAAATGGCTGGTCTGATTACACAAGCTGATGGGCCATTTAAAGCCAATCTTGATCGTTATAAATATGAAAACAGATTTGATAATGTTGTTTCTAAGGAACAACGCGACTTGGCATGTGAATTTTTAATGAAATTGAATGACAAGTTGCAAGGCCACGATTATTTGTTCGGTGATAATTTTTCAAAAGCAGACGGGGCAATACTCCCCTTTATTCGCCAATACGCCCATGTTGATAAAGAGTGGTTTTGGCAACAAGATTGGCCAAATTTGATTAGATGGCTGGATGCATTTTTAGCGTCTGATAGATTTTTATTCATCATGAATAAATATCCAAAATGGAAAGAGGGCGACGACATTACCTTATTTGGTAAACGTGAATTATAAGCCGAAGTGCCAAAACATACTCATAAAAATAACCCCGCATTAGGTTGTTTAATACGGGGCTATTACGAGATCTATAACTCTATTTTGGAAGTTTAATCATTTGACCAACTTCTAAATCATCAGAAATACCTTCATTCGCCATTTTGATTTTCTTATACATTGCACCACTGCCATATGCTTCTTTAGCAATTGTCCAAAGACTGTCGCCTGACTTTACCATGTAGTTAGAAGTCATCATGTGATCCTTCTTCATCATGGCGTCTTTATCCATGGTTTCTTTCTTCATCATGGCGTCTTTATCCATGGCTTCTTTCTTCATCATGGCTTCTTTCTTCATCATGGCAGCTTTATCCATGACTTCTGTTTTCATCATCTCTGTTTTTGCGTGGCTTGCAGCAAATGCATTTTGCGCGGTAAGGGCAAATACAGATACTGTTGCTAATAGAATAATTTTTTTCATTTTAATCTCCAATAAAAATAGGTTTGCTAGGGTCGATACTTCAATTAAGTCTGGCTTGAATGCTATTTTGATGGATTTATGAAAACAAGTTAATCGCAGTCACAAGATAGGATTTTCAATCACGTTTTCATGAGGTGGAATTGATTGCATTTCAAGAAAATGGCCCAAATGCTATTTGCAAAAGGGCCGTTGTCATTTATTTGTAATTTAATGGTAAGCTAAAATTTGGCTAGAACAGTTCGCCTAATTTCATGGCGATGCTCATATCGCCATCAACTTTTAACTTGCCCGTCATAAAGGCTGCTGTTGGGTCTTGATCGCCAGAAATCAAATCTTCAAGGACATCTTTGTCTAGCGTCACTGTGCAATTGGCATCTTTATTTTCTGTTGATACGCTACCTGCATTACCATCTACAAAAATAACGCCGTCTTCACCGCAATCAAATTTAACAGTCGCTCCAAGATCAGTGTTTCCAGCAAGTTTGTCATTCATAGTTTCTGCAATGGCTTCAATGCTCATAAAATTCTCCAATAGGATTAAGGTTATCTAGTTTTATTGTAATTATCAGTATTCGATTAATTAGAACCTAATTTGTTTGCGTTTTGCAAATACCTTACGTTTACGTAAATTATGCGTAGTTCTTTTGAGGCTTATTAGCAATGGCGTTAATGTATTGGCATGAATTTATTTTGCTCTTTTGTTTAAACGTTATAGAGTTGAAAATTGAAACGATGCGAAAATACGACAGGTTCGATAATGACAAAATTCTTGAAAGATGTTGCAAAAGTTCATGAGCAACTTGCTAAGGTTTTAGACCCGACGCCTTTGCAATATAATCAGTATTTATCAGATTTGCATCAAGCAGATATTTGGTTGAAACGCGAAGATTTGTCGCCTGTTAGAAGTTATAAAATTCGTGGCGCATATGCCTTTGTAATGGAGGTTTTGGCAAAAGACCCAAAGCATAAATTATTTGTATGTGCCTCTGCTGGCAATCATGCTCAGGGGTTTGCGCATGCCTGCCGTAATTACAAAAAGCGCGGCGTTATTTTTATGCCTGTTACCACGCCTAAGCAAAAGGTAATGAAGACCAAAGCCTTTGGTGAGGATTATGTAGAAATTAAACTTATTGGTGATGGTTTTGATGATGCTAATAAAGCCGCTTATGATTATTGCGAGAAACGCAGTTGCTATATGGTGCCGCCATTTGATGACCCACGTATTATTAAAGGACAGGCAACGATAGCAAAAGAGATATTGGAGCAACTTCCAAATGGGGTTATTTTAGATAGGGTTATTTTACCTGTTGGCGGCGGCGGCTTAGCTGCTGGTGTGACACGTTATTTTGAAACAGCTAAAATGAACAGTAAATTTACATTTGTTGAGCCCGATCAGGCAGCGAGTTTGTATCATAGTTTGCAAGCAGGCAAACGCGTTCAGCTGGGAAAAGTTGACAATTTTGTTGATGGTGCAGCTGTTGCACAAATTGGCGAACATACATTTAAGCAACTTAAGAACTATTCTGCCAAGCAAGTTGTGTTGGCGCCTACCAATGGCCTATGTGCAACCATGATTGAAATGCTAAATGTTGAAGGTATTGTGTTGGAGCCTGCTGGTGCTTTAGCGATAGACGCACTTAAACGGCTTCCTAAAAAACAGGTTAAGGGTAAAACAATTGTTTGCGTTGCCTCTGGTGGTAATTTTGATTTTGAAAGGTTGCCCGAAGTTAAAGAAAGAGCATTAAAATTTTCGGGTCTTAAAAAATATTACATTTTACAATTCCCTCAACGCCCTGGTGCATTGAAAGAATTTTTGCTTATGCTTAGCCCTGAAGATGATGTCGCAAGATTTGAATATTTGAAAAAATCTGCGCGTAATTTTGGTTCTGTATTAATTGGTATTGAAACTACTAAACCTGAAAATTTTGCTATACTGACCAAGAAATTAGATGAGAATGGAACGCGCTGGCAAGATATTACTGACAATGAAATTATTGCTAGTTTAGTAATTTAAATGGCGAGTTAGATGGGGGAATAGATGGTAGATAAAATAAACCCAATACGTGAAACAAGTGATGAGGCAAGGGCACTGGCGCGATCGCTGATTTGCAATGCGACTTTTGCTTCAATCGCAGTTTTAGAGCCAGAAACCAATCATCCTTTAGTGAGTAGAATTGCTGTTGGCACAATTGAGGGCAAAGCTAATGAGCCATTTTTTTTAGCTTCTGACTTATCGAACCATACTAAAGCGCTCTTGGTGGATAACCGTACTTCAATATTATTTGGAGAGCCGCCACAAAAAGGTGACCCACTTGCATTTGCTCGCGTAACAATTATTGGCACGGTTGAGAAGATTACAAGAGATCACGAAAGCTATAAAGAGCGCCATGCTTTTTGGTTAAGTAAACATCCTAAATCTCAACTTTATATTGATTTTGGCGACTTTAATTTTTACGCATTGAAGGTTGACCGCGTTTTATTAAACGGCGGTTTTGGTAAAGCATTTGAGATGCTCGGCAAAGATTTAGTTGAGTAGTATAAAAACTATCTAGGTAATAATTCTTTTAATCTTAGAAGCGCAATGTGCTCTACCTGTTTGCAGGCAGTTTTCATTTCTTGTTCAATAGTATTCTCAATCCGCTTTTTGAATGCTTTTAGAATCTGTGACTTGTTCAAGCCTTTTACTGCGATGATGAATGGGAAACCGAATTTTTTTACATATTGCGTGTTCAGATTTGTAAAAGTTTTTCGCTCTTTATCTGTTAATTGATCCAGCCCAGCCGATGCTTGCTCGTTGGTAGATTCTTTCGTTAAGCGTTTTGCAGTTGCTAGTTTTCCAGCCAGGTCTGGGTGCGCATTTAATACTTTTAGGCGTGCATCAGTTGATGCGGTTCTAAAAATACGTGCGAGCAGAAAATGTACGCCAATGGCGCTGTCTGTTGAGGGCGCACGTTCTAGTTTATAAGCTTTTGTTGCGATCCACGGGGAATGTTCAAATACGCCACCAAAGGCTTCTACAAACTCAGTTTCGCTCATTCTGCTGGGTCGGTTCCAAACTTCATAAGGGTGATTGTTGTGCCAATGATCTGCAATCTCAATGCGTTTGGCAAACCATGTTTTTTTGTGAGAGGCGGCATATTCCATAAAACGTTTAAGCGCGGCGATTCTTCCGGGGCGGCCAATTAAACGGCAGTGCAAACCAATATTCATCATCTTTGGCCTGCCAGCTTTTCCCTCTGCATACAGCGTATCGAAAGTATCCTTTAGGTATTGAAAAAACGGCTCGCCGTGATCGTATCCTGCTTGAATAGAAAAGCGCATGTCATTTGCATCTAATGTATAGGGAATGATTAAAAGCGGTTTTGCTTTTTTAGATTTTTGCATATGGTCATCGTACCAGTAGGGTAGGTCGTCTGCATAACTGTCTGAACAGTATTTAAAGCCACCTTCGCGGGCAATCATATCGACTGTATTCATGGAGCAACGGCCTGTGTACCAACCTGTAGGGCGCTCACCTGTAACTTCGGCGTGCAATGCAATCGCCTTTTTCATATCAGCACGTTCTACGGTTGGTTTTGTGTCTTTATATTCTATCCATTTTAAGCCGTGAGAGGCTATTTCCCAATCTGCCTCTTGCATTGCGGCAACTTGCTCTGGTGCACGTGCGAGTGCCGTAGAAACACCATAGACAGTTGGCTTAATGTTCATAGATGTGAATAGGTGGTGTAAGCGCCAAAAGCCTGATCTTGCGCCATATTCATAGATCGTTTCCATGTTCCAATGACGTTGACCTTGCCATGGTGATGCGCCTGTAATTTCTGACAAAAAAGCCTCAGACGCTTCATCGCCATGAAGAATATTGTTCTCGCCGCCTTCTTCGTAATTTACAACAAATTGAACTGCAATGCGGGCACCCTTAGGCCATTTTGCTTTTACACCCTTTGGGCCATGGCCTGTAAAGTCTCTAGGATAATTTGACATTGTAAAAACCTATTTATGATTTTAATGGTGCTTAGTGAATTCAGTATCGTTTTGATCGTATTGCGGTATCATTGTAACAATTGTTGGCGTTTTGGGTAGCGTTTTAGTCGAGACATTTAATGCATCGGTAGGGTAGCCTGCGATAGAAAAATATGGATAGATATCTGCCATGAAGTCTTGCTTATCAGCATCATTTTTCCAATGCATTGGAATTATGATTTTAGCATTTAAATCCATAAGAAGATTGGCTAGTGCTTCTGTTTTAAATTGATCTCTACCACTGACTGGCGCCATAACAATATCAATACTTCCAATCGCCTTTATTTGCTCATCGTTAAGAACATGTTGAATATTACCTAAATGTGCAATGCAAAGCCCTGCAATTTTGTAAATGAATATGGAATTGCCTTTTGGTGTATTTAAAACCCCGTCTTTATAAATGTCAGTTTGAATATTTCGAATGGCAACATCTTTTTTGACGATAAGATGCTGTTGGGAAATGTCTTTTTGAAATGACCATGCTTGTAAAATAGTTTTGGTTTCAGGATTTGTAATTTTGTTGAAATAATTTTTGTTGGTGTGATTTAAAATTACAATACTATGTGATTTTGCATCGCCCGTTACGCCAGTAATGTCTGCTCCAGTAAAGTCCGTAATTGTGACAACTCCCAGAGGGGACGTTATTTTAAAAGTAGAATGAGTGATATACTGAATAGAGATGTTTTGAGAAATATTAGTCTTGTTTTTCTGATGGGAAATTGAGTTTAAGCAGTTGCCAGACGGTAATATTTCGTTGGCATTGCCAATTGAAATTACAATAAGATTGAATAGAAATAATGTGAAAAAATGAGTGAGCAAAAATCGCATTTTATTCTCTTTTAAAGATAAAATAATAATGCAGATATTCTTACACAAGCAATTATATTTGGCCAATAAAATTTTAAACTGCCGAATAGGTTTTGACAAAAAATTTGATGAAATAACTTTGATGAAATAACGATCTAAGTAAAAGGCTGAGGGTGATGGCTTGGCCAAACATGAACAAATTGCTCTGTCACGGAAAAAAAGTGGGGGATTTCCCATGCACCCTCTAATTCAATTGTAACTCATTTGATTTTGGTCTGCAAGTAAATCTTACGCAAGGGAATATTTAATTCGAAGTTTCTTGGTTTTTTACTCAAATTCTTCACTTAATCGGTCAATTACTTCAATAATCAGTGATTTTGGGGTGGCAAAGTTGAATCTTAGACAGTTTTTGCCTTCTTGACCAAATTGAATGCCTGGGCTTGCAGCGATGCGGGCGCCTTTAAATACACGTTTTTTTACTTCCTCCATTGGTAATTCAACCTGAGAAAAGTCAATCCAAGCAAGATATGTTGACTGCAAAGCCATTGGCTTACAGCCTTTAATAGCTGTTGGGAAAGCGGTTTCAACTAAATCTCTATTTGCCTGCAAATATGGAATTAATTCTGCTAGCCATTTATCGCCATGAACTTGTGCGGCCTCACTGGCGATCATGCCAAATAATGGGTAGGATAACAAACCAGATTGAGCCGCAATTTTCTTAAATTTTACGCGCAATTCATTGTTAGAAATAATCATACCACCAATATGAGCGCCTGCTAAATTGAAGGTTTTTGAAGCTGCAACGCAAGTAAATAACTTGTCCTCAATTTGTGGGGAAGTGGTGGCGGTGATATGGTGTTTTGCTTGTGAATAAACTAGGTCGTGATGGACTTCGTCGGACACTAAATATAGATCACGCTCAACGCAGAAATTGGCTAATTCTTCAATCTCTTCTTTCGACCAAACGGTGCCGCCTGGATTATGAGGCGAGCAGAAAAATACCACTTTGGCATTGTTTGGTATTGTCTTGGCAAGTCCCTCTATATCCATTTTATAACGGCCATGCTCGTTTATAAGCGGGTGGCTGAACATTTGACGCTGATTGGCTTTAATGATTTTGCCAAAGGCGTGATAGACAGGTGAGAAGACAACCACGCTGTCGTCTTTTTCGGACACAGCTTGCAATACCATTCCAAGTGCTGAGACAACACCTGGAGTTGGAATAATATGATCTGGATCTGGTTGCCAATTGTGATGTCTATTTAAAAAGTCACTCATGGCAGTTCGCCATGTAATGTCGTTCGCATAATAGCCATGAACCGAGCGGTTTACTTCTTCTAAAAGCGCTTCTTTAACTGCTGGTGGCGCTTCAAAATCCATGTCGGCAACCCACATAGCTATCGCATCATCAGTGGTGACGCCAGTTGCTACGCCCATTGCGTCCCATTTTGCAGAGTGTGTGTTGCGTCTGTTTACTACTTTATCAAAATCGAATTTCATAAGTGGCTCATATAGTTGGATTTATGCAGATTGAATTTTTGCATTCTTCCAACTTGTGTACACAAAAACTGCGATAAACCAAATAGCCATTACCAAAACTATGGTTGGGGCAGGTGCGCTGTCTATGAATACACTTGCGTAAATACCCAAAAATGATGAAGTGACGTTAATTATAACTGCAACGATAAGCATATGTTCAAAACGTTTGACGATTAAAAATGCAATTGCGCCCGGTGAAATAAGCCATGCAATTGCGAGGATTAGTCCAACCGCATCAAGAGCGGCTACAATGATAAGCGATAACATTGAAAGCAAACCGTAATGTAAAAGGCGCACGGGTAGGCCAGTTGCTTGCGCGTGTTGGCTGTCAAATGCGTGTAGTAAAAAATCGCGCCAGCGCACAAGAACGATAAGTGTCACGACAATCGAAATGATGGCAGTGCTTTGAACATCGCCCCAAGTAACACCCAGCATATTACCAAACAAAATATGATCTAGATGCACATCGGTTTCGATGCTGGTATATAAAACAATACCGAATGCAAACATGCCAGAGAAAACAACACCCATGATTGTGTCTTGTTTTATACGGCTATTTTCAGTGAGAAAACCTGTAGAAAGCGCGCAAACCATGCCAGCTGTAAATGCACCTATGACCATGGGTATGCCTAAAATATATGAAATTACAACACCGGGTAATACCGCGTGTGAAATTGCATCCCCCATTAGCGACCAGCCTTTTAAAACCAAGAAGCAGGATAATAGTGCGGTTGGAATTGCTGCTATTAGCGTTATTGCAAATGCTTGTTGCAAGAATGAATACTGAAAGGGTTGCAGTAATATTGAGAAATCTTCAAACATTTTTGGCTCCAACACCTTTTGGGTTAATAGCAGGTAATGCTTCAACTGAGCTTAATTGTTTTGAACGCCGTTTGGCAGCGAGCATTCCGTGCTTTGGTGCAAATACAAAGGTAATTAAAAATATTATTATTTGTAAGAGTACAATTACAGCACCCGTTGCGCCGTCTAAATGATAGGAAATATATGCACCAACAAAGCTGGTTGTTGATCCTATTGTCACTGCAATTTTTATTAAGTTGGGAAAACGATCTGCTAATAAATAAGCAGTTGCGCCAGGTGTTACCACCAAGGCAATTACCAAGAATGCACCAACTGTTTGAAGCGCTGCAACGGTTGATGCGCTAAGGAGTGTGAAAAACAATCCACGCAAGAATACTGTGTTTAGGCCGATTGATCTGCCGTGGTTTTCATCAAAAAAAGCCACCATTAAATCTTGCCATTTAAGCGTTAAGATAACCAATGTAACGACACTAATAATGAGCAACTGCCAAATGTCTTCAGGCGAAATTGCTAGAATATTTCCCATTACGATGGTGTTGATGTTTACAGATGTTGGCGAGAGGGAAACCATAAATAAGCCAAGGCCAAAAAAGGAAGTGAAAATTAATCCGATGATGGCATCTTCGCGCAATTTGGTTCTGTTGTTTAAAAACAACATGGCTGCTGCTGCCAAACCACCCGATAAAAATGCACCAATGGCAAAGGGGACACCCAACATATATGCGCCAGCAACGCCGGGTACTACAGCGTGCGATAAAGCATCGCCAATTAGCGACCAGCCTTTTAAAATTAGGTAGCAAGATAAAAATGCACACACGGCGCCAACCAAACTACTAAGCAACATGGCATTGACCATATACTGAAATTGAAAAGGCTCTAGTAAAAGGTCGATCATTATTTACGAGCCTTATTCGTTTTTGTTTTTGTTTTTGTTTTCGCCTTAGACTTAGCTTTTGTGGGTGTCTTTTTCCTTGATACTGTTTTGGAAGCGTTTTGAGGAGCGTTTTTTGTTTTCACTTCATTGTCGTTGCCATACAGCACCAATGGGCGTTCATCATCAGTAATAACGGTGAGTTTGCGGCTGTCTTTATCATCGTGTAAATCTTTGCCACCTAAAATAAAGTGCCTTAATACGCCACCAAATGTTTTTTCTAAATTTTCTTGAGTGAATATATCGCTGGTTAAACCGTGCGCTAAAACGGTGCGGTTAATCAATATTGTACGATCGCAAAATTCAGGAACAGAACCAAGATTGTGCGTTGAAACCAACATGACTTTGCCTTCGTTGCGCATTGCCGCAAGTAGGTCGATTATTGCATTTTCAGTTTTCACATCAACCCCAGTAAAGGGTTCATCAAGTAATATTACTTGGCTTTCTTGTGCCAATGCCCGGGCTAAGAAAACACGCTTTTTTTGTCCGCCAGAAAGTTCACCAATTTGACGCTTTCTAAATTCTTCCATGCCAACACGTTGCAGCGCATGCGTAACGGCTTCTTTGTCTACGGTTTTTGCTATTCGAAGAAAGTTCATATGGCCGTAGCGGCCCATCATCACAACGTCTTCTACTAAAACTGGGAAATTCCAATCTACTTCTTCTGCTTGGGGAACATAGGCAACGTTAACACCTTTGAGTGCTAATTTCGCATCCTTGCCTAAAATCTTTACAGAGCCTTTGCGTACGGGAACAAAGCCCATAATCGCTTTAAACAGCGTGGATTTTCCGCTACCATTTACACCAACAAGGGCGGCAATAGAACCAGTTGGAATTTCGAAAGATGCGTCACGCAAGCCAATGACGCCATTGCGATACGCAACAGTAATGTTGTCGACTTTTATGCCAGAGCTTTCGCTGTTTAGTTTGTTGCTCATTGCGCAGTACCTTGTTGAGTTGGGTCTTCTTGAATAAGGCCTTTAGCAATGGTCTCAATGGTAATGTGCAATAGATCTAAATATGTAGCGGCTGGGCCATTTTCATCCGTCAAAGAATCTACGTAGAGCACGCCTGCATATTTTGCATCTGTCTCTCTAGCTATTTGCTTTGCAGAAGATGCTGGAACTGTGCTTTCAGAAAAAACCGCAGGAATTTTGTGTTTGCGAACCGCTAATATAACATCACGTACTTGCTTTGGTGTACCTTGTTGATCTGCATTGATTGGCCAAACAAAAATCTCTTTCAAATTTACATCACGCGCAAGGTATGAAAACGCGCCTTCGCTGGTAACTAAAAAACGTTTATCAGCTGGAATTTTATCCAATGCATCGCGCAGTGGTTTTAGCGTGCCTTGAATTTTTTCTTTATAAATTTCTGCATTTTTTAAATATGTTTCTGCATTTTTTGGGTCATGTTTAGCAAATGCTTTTGCAATGTTATCGACATAGATCAGTGCATTGTTTGGCGACATCCACGCATGTGGATTTGGCTTGCCAGTATACGGACCTTTGCCAATGCCCATTGGTTCAATGCCGTCTGTTAATACTGCTGAAGGTCTGTCTTTAATATTTGCGAAGAATTTTTCAAACCATAATTCAAGGTTCAAACCATTCCATAAAATTAGATCAGCATCTTGCGACTTGATAATGTCGCGAGGGGTGGGTTGGTAATTGTGAATTTCTGCACCCGGCTTGGTAATGGATTCTACAATTGCAACATCACCTGCAACATTGCGCGCCATATCAGCGATAATTGTGAAGGTCGTAATGGCCTTAAATTTATCAGCCGCAAAGCTAGTGCCTGTTGAGAGCATTAAGCTCGCGCAAAGGATTGCTATTTTAATAGTGTTTGAAAAATGCACTGGAGGTCCTGACTTAATAACCAAAATTGAAGATCTAAATATGCGCATTACAAAAGAGTAAGTGCGTAAGTTTATCAAAATTACATAGGGGGCAATTTTGCTTAGGTCAAGTAGATGCAAATGCAAATCGTTTGCAACTGGAAGATTTTTCGATGTTTTTCTCAATTAATTTGATTATTTCTCAACTGTAGATGCGAATGAGACGCAACTGGACAAGTGGGGTGCGAATCCGCTATTATACAAATTAAGTAAAAAAATTGGCACAAGGTTTCGCGTGTCGCCAAAAGGTAATTTGTTCTATTAGCGATTAAATCGTAATTGAGGTTGAAGTGAATTCAAAAACTGTGCCTAACACTGCAACTGGCCAAAAAGCATCTTCGGCCCACAGAAGCTATGAAGAAGAATTGCGTGAGGCAGGAATAAGAATTACCAAGCCACGAAAAGTTATTTTAAAAATATTGACGCAGGCAAGCGACCATCCAGATGCAATGGAAATTTTTCGTCGAGCTGTAAAAGTTGATGCCAGCATAGCGCTTGCCACTGTTTATCGCACAATGAAAATGCTTGAAGATTTAGGTGCTGTGCATCGCCATTCGTTTGAGGGGGGGCCTGCGCGTTTTGAAAACGCAGATGCAGAACATCACGATCATTTAATTGATCTTGATACAGGCGATGTGATTGAATTTCATTCTGAGCGCATTGAGCAATTGCAACAACAAATTGCAGACGAATTAGGCTATGATATAGAGCATCATCGTTTAGAACTTTATGGTCGCAAGCGTAAAAAATAATGCAAAAAATAGATTCTTATTTATTCTCTAAATAATGCCGTACACTGTCTTGCACACGGCGAAACCGATCACCGCCTAAATGCTTGCCGCCATACCAGCGCGTTACTACAATGATATGATTGAAAAGCTCTTCGCGTTCTAACATGCGCAGAATAATCATACCCGCGCCAGATTCTCCGTCATCATTTTTTATGGGTAATTTGGTTTGGCCTTCTTCACTTAAAATAGCGCCCCAAGTATTGTGTGTTGCTTTGGCGTATTTCTTTTTGCGGCAAAGTTGTTTGATGAACTTATCCGCCTCGGCCTTGCTTGATATTACGCCACCAGCAACTGCATATTTTGAACCTCGGTCGGTTAGAAAACCTTCAAATTGTTGCATCTATTTTTCAGACAATGCCAGTTTAACGCTAAGCAGCCCAAAGGCCACTGCAAAGGAATTTTGCATCCACTTTTGAATTTTTGGTTTAGAGATAATATACTTTTGCGCCAGCGATGCACTTGCGCCATAAAGTACAAACACTAAAAATGTTAATCCCATAAATACCAATGCTTGTACCACAAAAAGTGCAATTGGATTTTGTGTCGTTATGGATGTGAATTGCGGTAAAAACGCTAAAAAGAAAAATGACAATTTTGGATTGAGTACATTAATCAGTGCACCATGTAGCACGATCTTTTTAGTATTTGTATCTTGAAGTTCTGCTTTTACACTAAGTAAGCTGTTATTTTTAAGTATTTTCCATGCCATAAATAATAGATATGCAACGCCTAAATATTTGATGATTTGGAAGGTCAACGCACTTGTATGGAACAATGCCGCAAGGCCAATAATGGATGCAAAGGCCGAAGGCACAATGCCCAAAGTACAGCCAAAGGCAGCGGCTATGCTGCCTTTAAAGCCTTTACTTAATCCGATAGCAATTGTGTAAAGAACACCAGTGCCTGGGAGTAGAATAATAATGATTGATGTGATTAAAAAATCCAAACTCATATTCTACTCCTATTTTATCAGTCACTTATTTAGTGATTGTTACACTTAGTGATTGTTACGGGGCACATATTTTTGTGCAATGCCTTTATAGTTAGGCGCATCGCGCAATACCATGCCTTCTGAGAATGGCTGAACCATTTCTCTAAAGTATTGCTGCCAAGGCGACTGACTTTCTGGCATGGGAAATCCACCATTTTTCTCAAGTTCTGCCGCGCGATTTTTAAGCTCTTCAATTGGAACAAGCATGTCAGCAGTACACTTTTTCAAGTCGATGCGTACTTTATCTCCTGTTTGAATAAGTGCTAATCCGCCACCATCTGCGGCTTCTGGTGAAGCGTTCAAGATGGAAGGAGAACCAGAGGTTCCAGATTGACGACCATCACCAATACAGGCCAGCGAATCGATACCCTTTTTAATGAGGTAAGCAGGTGGGCGCATGTTCACAACTTCGGCGCCGCCTGGATATCCTTTTGGTCCAGTACCACGCATGAACAATACACTTTTTTCTGTAATGCCTAATTTGGGATCATCAATGCGTTTGTGGAAATCTTCTGGCCCATCAAAAACAACAGCGATGCCTTCAAAGGCTTCCATATCATCTGGGTTAGACAAATAACGCTCTCTAAAGCTTGGTGAAATAACGCTGGTTTTCATAATGGCAGAATCAAACAGATTACCCTTAAGGTTTATGAATCCTGCATTTTGCAGCATTGGTTCTGCCGCTGTTTTAATGACTTTTTCGTCCGAGCTTAAAAGTTTGCTGCAATTCTCATTCATGCTTTTACCATTGGCAGTAATTACATCTTTATGTGGGAATAGGTCAGCTTTTATCAACTCACCAATTACTGCTGGCACACCGCCTGCGTGGTGATAATCTTCACCTAAATATTCGCCAGCTGGCTGTAAGTTAACAAGCAGTGGTATTTTAAGGCCAAGATTTTGCCAGTCATCATTGCTGAGTGGAACACCTAAATGGCGTGCAATTGCGTTTAAGTGAATTGGCGCATTTGTAGAGCCACCAATTGCAGAGTTAACAACAATTGCGTTTTCAAATGCTTCGCGTGTCATAATGTCGGTAGGTTTTAAATCTTCATGAACCATCTCAACAATGCGCTTGCCAGTTTCGTAAGAAATTTGGCCGCGCTCACGATACGGTGCTGGAATTGCCGCAGAACCTGGTAATTGCATACCAAGCGATTCTGCCAATGAATTCATAGTTGAAGCTGTACCCATTGTGTTGCAATAACCAACAGAGGGCGCAGAAGATGCTACAAGTTCAGTAAATCCATCATTGTCAATTTCGCCAGCCGCTAACATTTCGCGTGCTTTCCAAACGATAGTGCCAGAGCCAGTGCGTTCGCCTTTAAAATAGCCGTTTAACATTGGGCCAACTGATAATGCGATTGCAGGAATGTTTACCGTTGCTGCCGCCATTAAAAGAGCAGGGGTCGTTTTATCACAGCCAATGGTCAACACAACGCCATCAATTGGATAGCCATAAAGTGTTTCAACCAATGAAAGGTAAGCAAGGTTTCTGTCCAACATTGCGGTTGGGCGCTTGCCTGTTTCTTGAATTGGATGCACTGGAATTTCCATTGGTGTGCCACCAGATGCAATGATGCCATCACGAACACGCTTTGCAAGTTCGATATGGTGTCGGTTACAAGGTGATAAATCAGAACCAGTTTGCGCAATGGCAATGATTGGTTTTCCTGATTGTAGCTCTTCTCTGGTTAGTCCGTAATTGATGTAGCGCTCTAAATAGAGTGCTGTCATTTCTGGGTCATCTGGATTGTTAAACCAAAGTTGAGAGCGTAATTGTGTTTTCTTTTTATCGTCTGGGGTGTTTGCCATTTTGGCACCTCGTTTTGTAATTTAATGGATCTTATTTTTGGGCGGCAGGGTGGTCTGCGCATTCCCAAACGGGCGCGGTTACTTTGCCTTCTGCAAAATAACGCACGATATTTTCAACGGTTAAATCGCCCATGGCTTCGCGTGTTTGCACTGTAGCACTGCCAACATGCGGTAATAAAATTACATTGTCTAAATCGAATAATTCTGTTGGTACGTTTGGTTCATCAACAAATACATCAAGACCTGCAGCCCCAAGGCGCCCATCTTTAAGGGCTGAAACCAATTCTGGTTCATCAACAACAGAGCCGCGAGCGACATTGATAAATGTACCTTGGGGCCCAAGTGCTTCAATCACTTGCTTGTTGACGATTTTGTCTGTGTTTGCGCCACCTGGTAAAATCGCAATTAGATATTCAACATCTTTCGCCATGTCTAAAAGGCTATCGTAATAAGTATGT
Organism: Hyphomicrobiales bacterium; assembly: GCA_002400845.2. Lineage (GTDB taxonomy): Bacteria > Pseudomonadota > Alphaproteobacteria > Rhizobiales > Rhizobiaceae > Salaquimonas. The sequence goes on along the minus strand of NVRK02000015.1, from coordinate 130,257 downwards.
GCTACTTCTTTTTTACTTCTTGAATGGTAGCTTACTTCGCAATTAAAAACTTGAAGTTTTTCAGCAATGGTTTCGCCAATACGGCCCATTCCCAATATGCCAACTTTTTTGCCTTCAATAGATTGCGTAAGAGGGGCCGCACCTTTGTTAACCCAATTGCCTTCTCTTACCCACTTGTCATCGACAATTAGGTTACGGCTTACTGCCAACATCAACATGATTGCTGTGTTTGCAACATCGTTGTTTAAAACATTGGGTGTATGCGTAACAATAACATCACGCGCAATCGCTGCATCTGTGTCAATCGCATCATAACCAACGCCATAGCTAGACATGATTTTTAAGTTTGGAAGGCGGTCTAAAACTGCTTGTGGGCAACCGTCATGTCCAGTGGTTGCGACGGCTTCAATCTTTTCACCATATTGGTCCAAAAAGGCATCAAGATTATCAATGTCTTTCATTTCGTGTATGGTAAAGCTTGGCTCTAGCTTTTCGCGCATCCGGTCATTTATACCGCAAAATGTTAGGAGATCTTTTTTCATAACTTTTCATTTCTCATGTTCGTTATTAACTTTTGTAAGCACTTTAAACTTAGTTTTAATTAATTGATTTAAATTGCTTTTATTGAATGCGCCAAAATGTTGTAAAATTATATTAGTAGGTTGCTCGTCCACCCGAAATGTCGAATACGCCAGCAGTTGTGAAGCTGTTTTCACTGCTTGCTAACCAGCTAACCATTGAGGCTACTTCTTCAACTTTTAAGAAACGACCGCGCGGGATTTTTGCCAACATAAAGTCGATAAATTCTTGTGAAATTTGGTCGAATATTTTGGTTTTAGCCGCCGCTGGTGTAATGCAGTTTACTGCAATGTCCATGTCTGCAAGTTCTTTACCAAGCGATTTTGTAAGGCCAATAACTGCTGCTTTTGATGCAGAATATGCACTGGCATTTGGGTTGCCTTCTTTGCCGGCAATTGAAGCAATGTTGATGATGCGGCCATATTTATTAGCCTTCATGTGTGGCACAACTGCTTTACAAACATGAAATGTGCCATTTACATTAATGTTCATAATTTTATTCCACTCATCAAGTGGATACTCTTCAAGTGAAGAGGTCATGCCAGCAACACCAGCTGAATTTACTGCAATAGAAATCTTACCAAATTTAACGGCAATTGCATCTGTGGTTTTTTTGATGCCATCAAAATCTGTAATATCGGCAACATAGGTATGGGCGTTTTCGCCTAAAGCTTTTTTAGCAAGCTCTAAGAGTGTGGTATCAATGTCTAGCAAACAAACAATGGCGCCAGATTTTATAAAGCGTTCTGCTACGGCAAAACCGATGCCTTGTGCGGCACCTGTAATTACTGCAACTTCGCCATTAAGGTCGTAGTTGTTCATGATTAAGCGTCTTTCTTTACTGTTTGGTTTTGAGTTCCCAAACCTTCGATCCAAACTTCCATTGTGTCACCTTCTTTTAGGTAGATAGGCTCTGGTTTAATGCCCATGCCAACACCTGGAGGTGTGCCTGTAGAAATAACGTCACCTGGGTGAAGTGTCATTAATTGCGATAGGTGAGAAATACATTCAGCAACCGTAAAGATCATGGTAGATGTTGTGCCAGTTTGCATGCGCTTGCCATTAACGTTCAAAGTCATATCAAGATTTTGAATGTCTTTGATTTCGTCTTTGGTTACAAGATACGGGCCGGTTGGGCCAAACGTGTCGCAAGACTTACCTTTGGTCCATTGACCTGTAAGTTTTGTTTGAAAGTCACGCTCAGATACATCGTTGATTACGCAATAACCAGCAACATAATCTAGCGCGTTTTTTTCGTCTACATACTTACACTTTTCTCCAATAATGACACCCAGCTCAACTTCCCAGTCTGTGGCTGTAGAGTTGCGAGGGATGTAAACATCATCATTTGGGCCAACAACTGCTGAGGTTGCTTTTTGAAATAGGATTGGGTGCTCAGGAATTTCTGCGCCAGTTTCAGCTGCATGGTCAGAGTAGTTAAGGCCGATGCACATGAATTTGCCAATGCCAGTTACACATGAACCAAGGCGTGGATTGCCTTCAACAACGTCTAAAGAGTTGATGTCAATTTTTGCGATTTCAGCGAGTGATTTTGAAGAAATAGATGCACCATTAATGTCGCTTACGTGAGCAGACAGGTCGCGAATTTTTCCATCTGCATCAATGATGCCTGGTTTTTCTTCGCCGATTTTTCCGTATCTTACGAGTTTCATATACTTAACTTTCTTATGGGTTTTGATAAGTGTTTTGTGTGGTGAATTTTAAAATAAGTGTCTTGTTTAGCTAGACCATCCGCCGTCAATTACGTGTGCTTGGCCGGTGGTAAATCCGCACTCATCAGAAGCCAAATAAACTGCCAATGCTGCAATTTCATCTGCCTTTGCAATGCGGCCCATAGGCTGGCGAGCGATGAAAGTTTTTAATGCGCCTTCATAGTCGCCTGTTGCTTTTAAGCGTTCATGAAGTGATGGGCTATCAACAGTACCAGGGCAAATTGCGTTGCACCTTATGCCATCTGTAATGAAGTCTTTTGCAACAGATTTGGTTAGGCCGATAACGGCAGCTTTACTTGTTCCATAGGCAAAGCGACTTGGTGCGCCAAGGACGGATGAACAAGCTGAAGACATGTTAATTATTGCACCACTTTTGCGTTCTAACATTGCAGGTAATGCCGCCTTAATTGTGCGCACCATTGCACGCACATTTAGGTCAAAAGCGAAGTCCAAATCAGCCTCTGTTACATCTAAGATAGTACCGTTGTGAACGAAGCCTGCGCAGTTAAATAATATATCTGGGTCAGCGCGTTTTATTCCATCTAAAACAGATTGTTCATCTAAAACGTCCATAACGAAGGTCTCAATGTTGGGATGGTTTAGGGCGTCTAATTCTCCTAATGCCTGCTCATTGATATCGGTTGCAAAAACCTTAGCACCTTCATCAGCCATTGCTATAACTGTAGCTTTTCCAATGCCTTGCCCAGAAGCGCTAATAATTGCCTTCTTGTTTTCTAGGCGTAATTTTCTGGTCAATATACTCTCCTTGTTTTGATGAATTTTTGCCATTTGCTTTGTACTTAAATACAAAAAGTTGAAACGAATACTAGCCCTTTTTATTTTTTTCCCTATTTTAGGTGTTGGCGCATTTTTAAATATTTAGGAGTAATTAATGAAAATTTTGATTTTGGGCGGTGCCGGAATGGTAGGCCAAAAAGTAGCGAATTATCTGATCGAAAATGGTCTGGATGATCGTGAAATTTCAGAGTTAATTTTATACGATGTGGTTGACGCAAAAGTTTCGCAATCAAGTTTTCCAGTTAAAGTTTTAAGTGGCAATATCGCAGACCCTGAACAGTCAAAAGTTTTGGCTAATTTAGAGGCGGATGTTATTTTTCACCTAGCGGCAATTGTTTCTGGTGAAGCTGAAAAAGATTTTGATAAAGGCTGGGATATCAATTCTAAAGGGGGATGGAATCTGCTTGAAGCTTTACGAGAAAAGCATGTATCCAGTGGTGAAAAATATATTCCACGTTTGGTTTTTGCTTCATCAATTGCTGTGTTTGGTGGGCCCTTTCCAAATAAGATTGACGACGATTTTTTATGCGCTCCAAAAACGTCTTACGGCGCTCAAAAAGCGATGGTTGAATTGCTTGTTTCTGATTACAGCAGAAAAGGTTATATTGATGGATTGTCAGTTCGTCTCCCAACCATTTGCGTGCGTCCCGGAAAACCAAATTTGGCAGCATCGTCATTTTTCTCAGGAATTATTCGCGAACCGCTAAATGGCGTTGAAGCAATTTTGCCAGTGAGTGATGATGTGCGCCATTGGCACGCTTCGCCGCGTTCAGCTGCAAAGTTTTTTGCACATGCCGCAACGCTCGATACTTCGCTGCTTGATGGCAGACGAAGCCTAAATCTTCCTGGCGTTTCGTGCACTGTGGCTGAACAAATTGAAGCACTTGGTAAAGTAGCAGGCGAAGATGCCGTGAAACTAATCAAGCGTGTTCCAGATCAAGATATCATTTCTATTGTGGACAATTGGCCACGTAATTTTGATCCTGCTCGGGCAATTGAGTTGGGCTTTACGGCTGAAAGTAATTTTGAAGAAATTATCAAAGTTTACCTGGAAGATGATTTTGAAGGCTAGTTTATGTGAAGCTCAATCCTTACGAGATTAAGCTTTGTGGATTGTAAATTATTTTGAGGGGGCTACGTGTTATGTGGCCCTTTTTTATTTATTTTGGTGGCACTTGTTGCTGTGCCATAAAACTTTTCATTGTCCATATTTATCATCAGGTGATCGTGGATTCGCTTGGCGCAAAGTTCTGCATCTCCTGCTAAAACAGCCTCTAAAATAGCAGCATGTTCGCGCACATTTTTTTCTCTAAAACCAAAATGGTTCAAGCCAGAAACCAAGTGCTGACGAAACCGAGCGTAGATGTTTTTGTGAGTTGCGCGCAAAATTTGAGACCCGCAAAACATGATTAGAGTTTCGTGAAATTCCCATTCTGCATCGTTCCAGATGTAAACATACGGCTGAACATCGCCAGTTTTCCACATGGTGCTTTCGATGTGGGCTAGCTTGTGATGAGCGGCATTAAGTTTTGCGTGCCACTCGATCGTTGGGTGGTCCATGGACATTTTTACGCCCTGTGTTTCTAGTATGATTCTCATCTGCGTTAAATCGTGTAGGGCTACGCGCGAAGTGAACGGAACTCTAAAGCCGCGTTGCTCCTGAAAGTCGACAAACCCCTTGCAGGACAGCCTGAACAGCACCTCTCGCATGGTGCTTGCTGCGCAATCGTATTCTTGGCGTAACACTTCTGATTTGAGTTTTTCGCCTGGCTTGAAGCAAGCTGTTATTAATTTTCCACGTAAATCATCATAGATTTGAAGGGATGAATAAAGGTTGTGATTTTCTGACATCTGCTAATACCGATTGTATAATTGAACCATTTACCTTCTATCATAATTTCGTGTTTTGTAAATAATGGCGAAATTATGAAATAATTCGAATTTCTGCTTGTAATTTCAAAAAGTACTGTTATCGTTAACAATACGCAATATGGGGCAACTCAAATTGTTAGTGTATGCGCTTATAATTCGGCGCATTTTTTTAGGAGGAAAGATTTATGAAAATTATTAAAAAGGCACTTGCCGGTCTCGCAGTAACAGGTTTACTTGCTGGTTCAGCTTTAGCTGCAGATACTACTAAACTACGTATTCAAACACATTATGCGCCAGAAACAGTTTCTGGTAAACTTGCTGCACAATATGTTGAAGATATTCAAACAATGTCTGGTGGCACACTAGAAATTGAAATGTTCTATTCTTCATCAGTTGTTAAATCAGTTGAAACATTTGATGCTGCTGCAACAGGCATTATCGATTGCGACATGACAGGTGGTGGTTACCAAACTGGTAAAAACCCTGCGTTCCAATTCGTTGGCGATATCATGGGTGGTTACGACACACCTTACCAACAACTTTCATGGTTGTATTATGGTGGTGGTCTAGACGCTGCACAAAAACTATATAACAAGTTTGATATGGAACTAATCGGTTGGTGGATTTATGGCCAAGAGTCATTTGCTTCATCTAAGCCTATTACTAAAATAGCTGATTTCAAAAACTGGAAGTTCCGTTCGCCTCCTGGCATGGAAACAAAAATCTTTGAAAAATTTGGTGCTAAGCCAATCGTGATGGATTTCACAGAGATCTTTACAGCGCTTGAAACTGGCATCATTGACGGTGCAGATGCATCTGGTCTTGCAAACAATGTAGGTCTTGGCCTTTACGACATTGTTAAGTATGCAAACTTTCCAGGTTTTCACTCAATGCCTTCAGATCACCTAGCTTGTAATAAAGTTAAGTTTGACGCGATGCCTGAAAATCATCAGCGTATTATGAAAGTTGGAATGGAAGCACTTGCACTACGCACAGCGCTAACATTTGAGAAGAAAAATGCTGAAGCTGCCGCTAAACTGGTTAAGCAAGGCGTTACACTTTCTGTATGGGCTCCAGAAGAGCGTCAAAAATTCCGTGATGCAGCGCAGTCTGCATGGGGTGAATTTGCGACAACACCAGAAGCTAAAGCTTTGGTTGAGTCTCACTTAGTGTATCTACGTCAACTTGGCCTAGCTAAGTAATCGTTACTTCTTTATCAGGCCTCGATATGTTCGGGGCCTGATTTCTCTTTAGATATATTTCATACTGGAGTTGGTTTATGGTTGAACATGAACGTACTGGGCCTGTAGACTTTATTACATGGCGTTTTAGTAGGTTGGCAATGATATTGCCTGCCGTGATCGTGGCAATAATGTTTTATGAAGTGATATTGCGGTATGTCTTCGCGTCACCGACGTTGTGGGTGAACGAAATGTCTTTATGGTTGGGTGGCATGGTTTATTTGCTAGCTGGACTATATGCAATGCAACAGCGCAGTCACATTAGAATTTTCATGCTATATGATGTTGTTCCTCGCAGTGTAAGGAAAACATTCGACGTTATTTCAGTTGGGTTGTTGTTGTTTTTTGTGTTCCTAGTAATTTGGGGTGGTACGGGCGAAGCCTATGCAAAATTCATGCGTTGGGAGCGGTTCGGTACTGCATTTGATCCACCAATTCCAGCTACAATGAAGCCGCTAGTTCTTATCACGCTCCTTGTCGTGGCTGTTCAGGCTATTTCTAATCTTTATTATGATTGGCATAAAGATCCAGAAGCTCCAGATGCTTTGGATGAGGTCGATTTTGATATTGAAAAAATTAAAGCTGAGCAAGAAAAAATTGCGGAATTAGCTGAGCAAAAAACGCTTTCGAAAAAAGCAAAATAAATAAGATTGTAAGATTGGGTTTTAAGTAAATGGATATTGGTACTATATCACTCGTATTGCTGTTTGGAATGTTGTTCCTACTAGCAATCGGCATGCCGCTAGGGTTTGCATCGGGCGCTTTGGCAGGGCTCGTTTTAATAATGAAGTTTGGCCCAGACTTATTGTTTGGGACTTTTGGAACGGGACCTCTAAACATACTTGCGCAACGCATGTATGGAATAACGACGAATTATGTATTGATATCCGTCCCCTTATTCATACTCATGGCTTCCTTACTTGAGCGATCTGGCATTGCTCGCGATATGTATTCGGGTTTGAGCATTTGGTTAAGCCGCACACGCGGTGGTATTGCGATTGTTACATCTTTAATGGCTGTTGTTATGGCTGCTATGTCTGGCATTATCGGCGGTGAAGTTGTGTTGCTTGGTTTGATTGCGCTACCGCAAATGTTGCGGCTTGGTTATAATCAAAATTTAGCGATTGGTACTATATGTGCGTCAGGTTCTCTTGGAACTATGATCCCACCTTCAATCGTATTGATTTTCTACGGTCTTATTACTGAAACATCAATTCATGCTTTGTTTAAGGGTGCATTTGTTCCTGGTTTCATTCTAGCAGGTCTTTATATTACTTACATTTTGGTTCGTACACATTTGAACCCTTCTTTAGCGCCTCTACCTGAGCCGTCAGAAGAAGACATGAATGGTCAAGAAAAACTGCTTTACGGAACGACCTTGTTGGTAATGATGGCAACTGCTACGGCGGCTTTGTTTTTATTCCGTATTGGCTTTTTGAATGTATTTGATCGGATAACCCCTGATACTGGCTATGTAAACTCTAAAACACTTTGGATTAATCTATCGATATTTGCCATCGGCATGTCACACATGCTGTTTTATGTGGGGCCAAATGTTGTGAATGAGGCTTGGAAGCGCGGACGCGGAATGGTTTCACCATTGCTTGTGGTTTTCGTAGTACTTGGTTCAATTTATGGCGGTATCACTGGTATCACCGAAGCTGCAGGTATGGGTTGTATTGCTGTTCTTATTTTAATCTACTTCCGCGGAGAGTTTTCTGTTGGGCTGGTACAAGAAGCGCTAATGCGTACGTTTAAATCAACAGGTACAATTATCTGGGTGACATTTGGTGCGACTGCCCTTGCGGGTGCTTATACCATTGCTGGCGGGCCATATTTTGTTGCCAATTTGATATTAGGCGCTGATCTACCGACACTTGGCATTTTATTCGTCATGATGTTCATCTTCTTATTCCTTGGTGCCTTTATGGATTGGGTTGGTATCGTGCTGTTGATTATGCCGGTATTCTTGCCAATCGTATTGAAGCTACCGCTTGAGGAAATCGGTGTATTTTCACCGTTAGTTGCGCATCCTAGTTTCGTATCAATTTGGTTTGGTATTTTATTCTGTGTGAATATGCAGGTGAGTTTCTTATCACCTCCATTTGGTCCAGCTGCTTTCTATCTTAAGTCAGTTGCGCCACCGCATATCTCACTACCGGATATTTTCGCTGGGTTTTTGCCATTCATCGGTATTCAGTTGGTCGTGCTTATGCTCATCTTATTCTTCCCAGAACTTACAATGTTCTTTAGATAAGTGGGGCTTAGGGAAGTTTACTAAGTGCATAGTAATTGAGGAATAATGACTGTGCACTTAGTACTTGAGATTGGATTGATTTAATCCTCCTAGAAGGTGTTCGTTTTTGCTTTGCATAGCGGGCATCTTTTGCCGAGTTCATGTATTTTAATAGGATGTTTGCTGAGCAACACAGGTAAGCATTTTGGGCGTAATAATCTTGCATTGCCCTTAGAATTAAGCAGATCTGAGTGACGCCATCATAGTTTATAAATAGCCTTCTTTGTTAAAATGACGAAGTCGCTATATTTCACTCGCTTGCTCTAAATGGCTCACATGTAAATACAATAAATGGCTTTAGCAGCTGTTTGATATTAAGTTTTATGTGCTGGCTAGAGAAGCAAAATATTGGCGTGTTTTGAAGCCTTGAGTGGGATGTCGCTAGGAAAAATAACGATTAGAATACGATGTTGATATTCACCATTTAGATTTAAATGGGATTTACATGCGCCAGCATGCGCTTAAAGGAAACGAAATTGATTAATTCAGTACGTTTAAATGCAGTAGATAATGTAATCACTGTAACGAAAACAACAGAAGTTAATGTTGATCTTGGTGAAGTTACTACCAATGCACTAATTCCAAGAGGGCATAAGGTTGCCACCAAAAATATAGCTACTGGCGAAGTCATTCGTAAATACGCACAAATTATTGGTTATGCGTCTCAGGACATTAAAGCTGGTGACCATGTTCATGTGCAAAATGTAGAGTTTAGAAATACCCAATTGCAATATGATTTTGGAACTGATGTTAAAGCTGTAGACATGGTGCCAGAAGATAAACGTGACAGTTTTAGGGGCTTTAAACGTCCCAATGGTAAAGTTGGTACCCGTAACTATATCGCTATCTTAACCTCAGTGAATTGTTCTGCAACCGCGGCTCGTATGATTGCTGCGGCTTTTGGCCCTGAAGAAATGGCTAAATATCCAAATGTTGATGGTGTTGTGGCTTTTGTTCATGGCACAGGTTGCGGTATGGCTGGCGATGGGGATGGTTTTGATGCACTTCAACGTGTGATGTGGGGCTACGCTCAAAATCCAAATCATGCCGGTGTTTTGATGGTGGGTCTTGGGTGTGAGATGAACCAAATTGACTGGTTGATTGAAGCTTATGGCATGAAACAAGGCCCGTTATTTCAAGCAATGAACATTCAAGATGTTGCAGGGCTTCGCAAAACAATTGAAGTTGGCATTAAAAAAATACATGAAATGTTGCCAATTGCGAATGAATTTGAACGAGAAGTTTGCTCAGTATCTGATTTAACAATTGCGTTGCAATGTGGTGGTTCAGATGCATGGTCTGGCATCACTGCAAACCCTGCGCTTGGTTATGCTTGCGATTTGCTTGTTGCGCAGGGCGGTACTGGTGTACTTGCTGAAACTCCTGAAATTTATGGTGCTGAACATTTACTTACCCGCCGCGCAGTAAACGAAAAAGTCGGTCAAAAATTGATCGGGCTTATTAAATGGTGGGAAGATTATACTGCTAGAAATAAAGGCTCAATGGATAATAATCCAAGCCCTGGAAATAAAAAAGGTGGGCTTACTACCATTTTAGAAAAGTCATTAGGGGCATCTGCCAAAGGCGGCACGACACCGCTCAATGGCGTTTACAAATATGGTGAGCAAATTAACGTTAAGGGTTTCGTATTCATGGATTCACCTGGTTACGATCCTGCTTCTGTTACGGGTCAAATTGCGAGTGGCTGTAACCTTGTTACTTTCACAACAGGCAGGGGGTCTGCATTTGGCTGTAAGCCTTCGCCGTGTATTAAAATTGCAACCAATACTAAAATGTATAACAGCATGACTGAAGACATGGATATAAATGCTGGCGCAATGTTGAGCGATGGTAAATCACTTGAAGATATGGGCAAAGAAATTTACGACACTTGGCTACGTGTTGCCTCTGGTGAAAAGAGTAAGTCTGAAGCCCAAGGTCTTGGTGATTATGAGTTTGTTCCATGGCTTATTGGGGCAGTAATGTAATGCTAAAAAACGGCATTTTAAAAGCTGGTTTAATAGGCGCAAATATTCAAAATTCACGCCTGCCTGCCGCTTTAAAAATTATGTGTGATGAAGCTGGCTTAGACTTAGATTTTGAGTTGATTGATACCTCGCTCGTGCATGCTTTTGATTTTTATTCTGAAGTTCATAATAGAATCGATTCAAAGTGGACTGGGGTCACAATTACGCATCCTTATAAATTAGATGCAGCATTGTTTTTAAAGGCAATCAAAAATGGTGAAATGGCATTAGAAGTAGCTGATTTAGATGCTTCAAATACTTTAGTTTTTGATTCCACTATTACTGGCTATAATACTGATTATTCTGGTTTTTTAGGTGCTTGGAAAAAAAGTATGGGTGATAAATTACCCGGCAAAGTATGTGTGGCTGGTGCTGGTGGTGTTGCCGCTGCAATTGTTCCTGCATTGATAAAATTAGGTGCAAAAAAAATTGTCGTTTGGGATTTAGATGTTGAAAAATCTTCGCGCATTGCTGGCCACTATAGTGGTATTGTTGATGTGGTTTTAATTCATAAATCAGAGGCAGAAATTTTGTCTGCGGATGGTTTGGTAAATGCAACTGCATTGGGCATGGAAGCATATCCTGGTTCTGCATTTGATAGTCAGTTTATTGGTTCTCAAAGTTGGGCATTTGATGCAGTTTATACTCCTACCAATACACAGTTTTTGCAATGTGCAAATGCTGCAGGACTTAACACAATAAGTGGGTTTGAATTGTTCTGTAATATGGCTGTTCGTAGTTTTAAAGCCTACACAGGTATTGACCCTGATTTTGAAAATTCGATTGAAAAATTACAAGAACTTAAGCCTGCATAATTGGAAATTATAATAAACGGATTTTAGCGTGACTACACCAACAGCAAGTGGCAAAATTGATAATTCAATGTTGGGAATAATGTTGATGTTGGGCGCTTATGTGTTCTTCTCATTCGTTGATGCATCTGCAAAATGGTTGGCCTTGGCTGGCATTGTTTCTTTCCAAGCGGCCTTTATGCGATATTTTGGGGCGTTTATTATATCGCTTGGTATCATTAGCAAGGATGGAATAAGTGCCGATATTTTTGTCACAGAAAGATTTGGCTTGGTGTTTTTACGAGCGCTTTTGCTGGCAGGTTCTACCATTGGTAATTTCATATCCGTTGCTTATTTACCGCTTACACTTACCTCTACAATTATGTTTTCTGCACCAATCGTAATATGTGCTCTTTCTGGGCCATTGCTGGGTGAAAAAGTTGGCATATGGCGTTGGGGCGCAATCTTTTGTGGTTTTATTGGTATTCTTGTTGCTATTCGCCCATTTGGTGAAAGCTTTCACTGGGCGGTATATAGTAGCTTATTTTCTGCAATCTGTTTTGCCTTTTATACGATCATTACTCGTAAACTTGCGGGTGAAGTTGCGACACAAACATTGCAATTATATTCTGGCCTTGTGGGAACTGTGATTTTATTACCCTTAGCTATTTGGTATTGGGTAACACCTGCTGATTTAACACAGTGGTTATTGTTGATAGGTCTTGGCTTTTTTGCTTGGTTTGGACACGAGTTAATGACACGCGCGCATACTTTTGCGCCAGCGAGTACGTTAACACCATTTACGTATACGTTTATTTTATACCTAACCGCGTGGAGTTATTTCTTGTTTGACCGAGCGCCTGATTTTTGGACCATTATTGGGGCTGGTATTATTATTGGTGCAGGATTGGTAATTTGGTTTAGAGAAAAAAGTAAATCTAAAATTTTGAAAGCCAGCGCACTTTAGTTTATGTTGCGTTTGTTCAAGTCGTTTTAGTTGATGGGTATCTACATAGCGCTAAATTTGCAGATTTGATTCATTGCGATCAAGAAAATTATCATTTTAAGCTTTTGATCTTTCTTAATTCGTTATATGAGCAAACGCATAAAAGAATGATTAGTATCTAGTGGAGAGTAATCAGTGAGCGCTAAAATTATAGACGGTAAAGTATTTGCAGCTTCTATACGTGAAAAAGTTTCTACTTATGTTGCTAAGATAAAAGAAGAACATGGAATTACTCCTGGTTTAGCGGTGATTCTGGTTGGTGATAAAGATCCTGCAAGCGAAATTTATGTTCGCAATAAAGGCAAGCAAACCGTTGAAGTTGGCATGAACTCATTTGAGCACAAATTAAGTGGTGATACGAGCGAAGAAGATCTTTTAAAGCTGATTGATGAGTTGAACAATGATGCATCTGTTCATGGTATTCTTTGCCAATTACCACTTCCAGATCATCTAAACGAAGATTTAGTGATTAATGCTATTGCCCCAGATAAAGACGTAGATGGCTTTCACATTTCTAATGTGGGCCTTTTAAACACGGGTCAAAAATCTATGGTGCCCTGTACACCACTTGGTTGCTTAATGATGTTGCGTGACCACCATGGTTCGTTGTCTGGCTTAAATGCAGTTGTTGTTGGTAGATCAAATATTGTTGGTAAGCCTGTTGCAAACTTGCTGTTAAATGATAGCTGCACTGTTACAATTGCGCATAGTAGAACAAAAAATATTGAAGCGCTTTGTGCGGCGGCAGATATTGTTGTGGCGGCTGTTGGTCGTCCAGAAATGATAAAAGCTGATTGGATTAAAGAGGGCGCGACTGTAATTGATGTTGGTATCAACCGTATTCCAGCGCCTGAAAGAGGTGACGGTAAAATGCGCCTTGTGGGGGATGTAGATTTTGCAAGTGTGTCACAAAAAGCTGGTGCGATCACACCCGTTCCAGGCGGTGTTGGCCCAATGACAATTGCCTGCCTGTTGGCTAACACGGTTACTGCTTGTTACCGTGTTAATGGTTTGGTGGAGCCAAAAGGACTTACTGTTTAAATCTAGGCGTAAACTTTGCAATTTTGGGGGATTAGATAGAACCAGCATCCACCATAAAGTTGCTTGCGGAACACATTTTTGCATCATCTGATCCTAAGAATAGGGTCATACGCGCCACGTAAACTGGATCAATTAAATCTGGCAAACATTGTCTGTCGCGATGCTTTTCAACTGACTGAGGCGTGACCCAAAGATCTTTTTGGCGCTGTGTCATAATCCAGCCCGGAACAACACAATTAACGCGAATACGGTCATTGCCTAAGTCACGCGCCATGGTTCTTGTTAAGCCATGAATGGCAGCTTTTGCCGTTGCATATACTGGGAAATTGCCAACGGCCTCCCACCAAGAATTTGATCCCACATTGATAACCGACCCACCGCCAGCCTTAATCATGCCGGGGGCTAGGGCTTGAATGGTGAAAAAGTGATGGCGCAAATTGGTTGCAATGCGATCATCAAAATATTCGGGCGTTACATCTTTCCAATCATGGCGGTCATCATGCGCCGCATTGTTTACTAAAACTGTCGGTGTGCCAATTTTGGATTTGAGATTATCTAAGGCTTTCTTAGTAGCATCAATATCTCTTAAGTCGCAAATTTGATAATGAACATTATCGCCTAATTCGTCTTTTAAAATTTTGCTGTTTGTTTCATCTAAGTCTACAAAACCAACTTTGCTTCCTTGCATCGCATAGGCTCTAACAATTTCTGCACCAATACCAGATGCGCCGCCTGTTATGATTACGGCCTTATCCTTTAAGCTTGGGTAGGTTGCAAATTGCGTGTTCATTTGCTCAGACATGTGGGCGTTCTCCTGAAAAATGTAAATTATTATTAAAAGTATCAGCGGAAGTGTATTTTATGGCTTGACGTTAACGTAATTTACCATTGGAATACAGTTTGTTTTTGAATATATCCAAAATTCAATTAGGGGCTTTTGATAATAACTCAAGCGGCAACTGATAGAGAAACGTTTAGAAGGAAATAAAATGCGTTTATTGAAAACAATTATGGTTGCGGCGACTGGTCTCGTTCTAACTTTAGGTGCAGCTCAGGCTGATGGCATGAAGCTTAAAATTGGTACAGAGGGCGCTTACCCTCCTTTTAATAATCTTGAAGCAGACGGAAAATTGGTTGGCTTTGATATTGATATCGCAAAAGCGCTTTGCGAAGAAATGAAAGCTGAATGTGAATTTGTGACGCAAGATTGGGACGGCATTATTCCAGCTTTGCTTGCTGGTAAATTTGATGCGATCATCGCTTCAATGTCTATTACTGATGAGCGTTTGAAGACGGTAGATTTCTCTGAGAAATATTACAATACACCGCCTGCGATTGCGGTTCCTAAAGATTCTAAAATTACAGAAGCAAGCGACGCTGGCCTTAAAGGTAAAATTATAGGCGCGCAGTCTTCAACAACGCATTCTACTTATGCAGAAGAAAAGCTTTCATCAGCTGAAACTAAGCTTTACCCAACGCCAGACGAGTATAAACTTGATATCACAAATGGTCGTGTGGACGCTGTTATTGATGACGTGGTTGTCTTGAGTGACTGGCTGAAAACTGATGCTGGAGCATGCTGTAAAATTCTTGGTACTTTAACGCCTGATCTGGTAATCAATGGACCAGGTGTGGGCATTGCAGTTCGTAAAGGCGAAGAAGAATTGCGCGATAAACTAAGCGCGGCGATTAAAGCCATTCGTGCAAACGGAAAATATAAAGCAATCAACGATAAGTACTTCACTTTTGATGTCTACTAATTTGAAATTGTTTTCATGAGTCAAATAATTCGGCAGGGCCTATTTTGTTTTAGGTTCTGCCGTTTTAGTATTAAATAAGAGTAGTATATTGAGTGCTACCATAGTTTAGAATAGGGCAAGTACCAATGGAAGCTTTTGAGCTTTTATCATTTGGAGATGCTGGATGGGGTGATGAAATTGCCTCGGGTGTTTTGGTTACTGTGGCTTTGTCTTTGCTTACGCTTCCCATTGGTTTGTTTGTTGGGCTGCTCGTTGCTTTGGCTAAACAAAGTTCAGAAAAAACATTGCGAGTTTCCGCCGATATTTACACAACAATATTTAGAGGCCTGCCAGAATTACTAACCATTTTTATTGTCTATTTTGGTTTGCAAATAGCAGTTCGAAATACTGCGCTAATGCTTGGTTTTAAAACTGGCTTTGAAATAAATTCATTTGTTGCTGGCATGATTGCACTGGCATTGGTTTTTTCATCTTATGCAAGTGAGGTTTTTACTTCTGCTTTTAAGGCAATTCCAAAAGGGCAATATGAAGGGGCACATGCGTTGGGCCTTTCGCGTAGCCGAACCATGTACAAAATTATTTTTCCTCAATTGATTAAAATCTCTTTACCGGGTCTTGGTAATCTTTGGATGATTTTACTAAAAGATACGGCTCTTATCTCTGCAATTGGGTTGGCAGATATTATGCGCCAAACAAGAATTGCAGCTGGCGTAACAAAAGAAGCCTTTATGTTTTATGGCATTGCTTGCCTTTTATTTTTGGTGCTTGCGTTACTTTCTTCAATCGTCTTTTCGCGCATTGAGGCTGCAACAAAACGCTCTGAAGCTTATGGGGAGGTAGAAAAATGAATGGTCATCAAACATCCAAAATACCTTTTTCTGGCAATTCATCATTGCCATCAAGAAGCGCGCCAATTGCCGCTCCCAAATTATGGAATGGTGAGCGCATTGCAGGAAATGCTATCTTAGCTATCTGGCTTTGTGCGGCCGTATTTTTAATTTGGTGGTTGGTGTCTGTTTGGGATAGCGATCTAATGGCTAAATATACTCCCAAATATTTGAAGGGGCTTAAAACAACATTGGTGTTGGTTGGATGGTCGCTTGTTTTGGGCGCTGTATTGTCGATTTTGATTGCTTTTTTGCGCATGTCAAAAAACAAACTCTTAGGCGGAATTGGCTATGGATACGTCTATTTCTTTCGTGGCACACCGCTGATTACGCAATTGTTTTTAATTTATTACGGGCTCGGTTCATTTAGAGAAGAACTAGAAAGCGTTGGTCTTTGGGGTTTTTTCCGTGATGCGTGGAATTGTGCGTTGTTTGCATTCACGCTAAATACTGCCGCTTATCAAGCCGAAATATTGCGCGGGGCAATTGAAAGTGTGACGAAAGACCAGTGGGAAGGGGCAAAGTCTTTAGGGCTATCCAAATGGCAAACGTATCGCCATATTGTCATTCCACAAGCCGCAATCGTGGCGCTTCGTCCTTATGGAAATGAGATTATATTGATGCTTAAGGCCTCTGCTATTGTTGCATTGGTAACTGTGTTTGACCTTATGGGCGAAACTAGAAGGGCATTTTCTAGAACTTTTGATTTTCAGACTTATATTTATGCCGCGCTTTTGTATCTCTCAATCGTGGAGATAGTACGCAATGTGGTGAATTTTGTTGAGAGACGTCTGACTAGGCATTTGCAGCGTTAAACAAGAAAGTACCTGTATATTACTAAAAACAATCTTTGGGCTTTGTTTAATGCGCTTGCAGTGTTACCTTTGTGGCAACTGAAAATATTTAGCTGGCTATAATTATTGTATAGGCTGGCTTGAAGGAAAAAGCGTGTCTAAGCTTCCATCTCGTGAAAAACGGAGAAGGAAGGGTTATAGCGCTAAGGAAAATGGGAATGTTAGCGCTGATAAAGACGCGGATAATTCTCGTTATGACGACCAAAGTGTTGCAACAAATCAGCAGAAATCCGCTGATAATGTTGGTGAGAAATCTCGTCAGTATTTGGGCGAGAAGAATAAAAACAACGGTCACTTTTCGAAGATGCAATCTTCGAGAAGCCTAAGCGGTAAGCCTTCAAAAAATAGGCGGTCTTCATTTGGTTCAAATGGAGAGCGCTCTAATCACCAAAATTCAGGTGGTGGCCAAATTGCTGAAGCTGGTGATGCCAATAAAACTTGGAAAAATTCAGGCAGTGTATCGGGTAATGTTAAGGGTGACTTTCAGGGTGGCCATAAGGGTACCAATATAGGCAATGGCAATGCCCGCGGCAAAAACAAAACGCATCAAGCCGGTACTGAAAATAAAATGCGCAATATGCGTGCACCTGTACAGCCAACCCCTGCCGCAAGTTTTGTAAATGAGCAGGAAGTTATTTCTAATGCTAACTTTGTAAAACCACATACTGCGAAGCAACATAATAACCAACCAAACCCTAATGGGAGACGTAAGGGACATTTTAAAAAGCATAACGCACAGCGACTTTATGCTGCGCTTGATTTGGGTACGAATAATTGCCGCTTATTAATTGCGATACCGCAAGAAAAAGGTCGCTTTAGAGTTATTGATGGCTTTTCTAAAATCGTTCGTCTTGGTGAAGGGTTAGCGCATTCGGGTAAGCTTAGTGACGAGGCAATGGATCGCGCTGTTGATGCTTTGAAAATTTGCGCCATGAAATTGGGTAATCACGATGTTCGCCTTAAACGACTGATTGCGACAGAGGCATGTAGACAGGCGACAAATGGCGACGAGTTTTTAAAACGAGTAAGACTAGAGACTGGCTTAAAACTTGAGGTCATAAATCGAGAAACTGAAGCCAGATTAGCGGCTGAAGGGTGTGGTGCTCTCATCGATAAAAAAGCCGATGCAGGTGTGTTGTTCGATATTGGTGGCGGTTCATCCGAACTAATATTGGTCAATCGCAGACAAGGCAGTCGTTCGGGTCGCAAGCGCATTTCAGATCAAATTGTTGCGTGGACTTCTTTGCCTGTTGGTGTTGTTACACTTGCAGAACGCTATGGCGGCAAAACAGTAACGCGCGAAGTTTTTAAGGCGATGGTTACGGAAGTACGCCAAATGCTTGAAGAATTTCCTGGCCGTAACGAGCTGGCTAGAATTTGGAAAAATGGCCGTGTTCATTTACTTGGTACATCTGGCACTGTAACAACGCTTGCTGGTATCCATTTGAAATTAACACGTTATGATCGTCGCTTGGTTGATGGGCTTTGGATGACTGACAAAGAAATTGATGTTGTACTGGAAAGTTTGCTTGGTATGAACTATCAACAAAGGGCTGCCAGTCCTTGTATTGGTAGAGAGCGCGCAGACCTTGTAATGGCAGGGTGTGCGATATTAGAAGCTATTCGAATAACTTGGCCTGCGAGAAGATTAAGAGTTGCCGACAGGGGCTTGCGTGAAGGAATTTTAACGCAGCTTATGGACCGTGATGGTGCTTGGGTAAAACCTAAAAAAGGTAGATGGCCCCGCAACCGGGATAATGCTAATCGTGGCAATGCCAATAGACAAAATAAAAACGCCTCTCAGAATAGAGAGCAAAGAGGACCAAATGAGTAGCAATGATCCAACAGGCTCTACGCCAAAGCACAATACAGGTAAGTCTGGTCGAAAAAGCGTAAAAAGTCGTTCTTTATACACCAAGGTTAAAACCGCGCGTGGTCGTAAATTGTCGTCTACACTTTGGCTGCAACGCCAATTAAATGATCCTTATGTTCAGCGTGCAAGAGCCGAAGGTTGGGCCTCACGTGCCGCGTTTAAACTGATCGAAATGGATGACCAATATAAATTGCTAGAACCTGGTATGCGGGTGGTCGATCTTGGCGCCGCGCCTGGTGGATGGTGTCAGGTTAGTGCTCAGCGCACGCAATCTACACCAGATGATGTTCACGTGGTTGGTATCGATTATCTTGAAATGATTAATGTACCTGGTGCTACCATTTTACAAAAAAACTTTTTGGATGATGATGCGCCCGATGCGATTATGGAAGCCTTGGGCGGCCATGCGCCTGATTTGGTGTTATCTGATATGGCCGCGCCAACAACGGGGCACCGCAAGACTGACCATTTGCGCACAATGCATTTGGTTGAAGTGGCGCTTGATTTTGCGCTTAAAGTGTTAAAGCCTGGGGGCGCCTTTTTGTCAAAGACATTCCAAGGTGGAACAGAGTCTAATATTTTGCTCGATTTAAAGAAGAATTTTAATGTGATTAAGCATGTAAAACCGCCAGCGTCTCGCTCTGATTCCGTTGAGTTATATCTACTTGCTAAAGGCTTTAAGGGCCGTGACGCAAATTCGCGATAATCATATTTATTGTTTGTTCATTCTTATCATACGAGAAACCAGATTGGTTTAACAATTTATCTTTTGTTAAGTACTAATTTGGTTTTTCTTTAAAAACACAAAAATTTCTATTTCTAAAGTTGGTATTTACCTTTTTCCTTTATACAGCCTCACAATAACTGTTGGGGAACAGTGTAGAGCAATTAAGATTCTACAAACGGGTTTGACGCATATTTGCGCTTGAATTGCGTCGGGTATGTAGCCCGTTAAACTACATTTCCTCAATTGCAAATTTAGTCCAACTGTATTTTTGCTTGTCTGCAATTATGGTTGGTGTTTGAACGCTGGCCTGTAGGTAGGGAAAGGTTAGCGTTGCCGCTTATTAGCGGCGCTCTGGGGTCATGTAAGTGGGTTCGTGACCCCAGAGCAAATCTATTTATTGTGTGTTTGTTGTGGAGAGTGACATACATCGTTTGATGTATCTGTATTGAATGATACGTAAACCCATGGCTAAATTATATTTTTCATATTCAACAATGAACGCTGGCAAAAGTACAATTTTGCTTCAGGCGTCATACAATTACCGTGAACGTGGCATGCGTACTTTGCTCTACACTTCGTCATTTGACGACCGTGTTAAAAAGGGTGAAATTCATTCTCGTATAGGCATTGGTCAAGAAGCCGATACTTTTAACAAAAATTCTGATTTGTATGATGAAATTATTGCCGCACACAAAGAAAAAGAAGTTGCTTGTGTGTTTATAGATGAGGCACAATTTTTATCAGAGACACAAGTTTGGCAATTGGCTAAGCTTGGTGATGAACACAAAATTCCTGTGATGTGTTTTGGTCTTAGAACAGATTTTCAGGGTAAATTGTTTGAAGGTAGTAAAGCATTGCTAGCGATTGCGGATACGCTTCGTGAAATAAGAACAATTTGCTGGTGCGGTTCAAAAGCAAATATGGTTGTACGCTTAGATGGCGATGGCAATGTGTTGGACGAGGGTGAGCAAGTGGTGATTGGCGGCGAAGAAAAATATGTATCGCTTTGTCGTAAACATTGGCGCTTGAAACAACTAGAATAAGTGTTGTCTGTAATGCCAAGTTGTTATGACCAGGTACTATGTATTGCACTTTTAAAAATTAAAATTCTTGTGTAACTAACTCTTTTAAATGCGTGTATTAACACCTATATTAACGGTAGGGTAGATCCACAAAGTACTAAAAACAGCAAGAGCTGAGAAATGAAAGTGTTGCACGTATTTTGTGCGCGATAGGGAGACGATATTTATGTCTGATTTGCAGAGATTTGATACTGAGATAGAAAAAACGCAAACATCGATTAATGAGATGCGAGACAAGATAGAACAAAGCGGTGTTGTGTTAGATAAACTTGCAACATCAGGCACAATTGGCGAAGCCGATTTTGACATTGAAAACTCTCGTATTGAAGATGTATTGCGCCAGCAAAAAGTGATGGAGGGCAATATAGCTGACCTTATCATTGGTCTTGAAGATGTAACTAATGTTTTTGGGGCTGAATTTGAAAGCATGAAAAGCTATTCGGCTTGGGAAAAATTTGTTGGCATCTTCTCAAAACAAAAAATGCAGCGCATGCGTTCTGACCGTGTTCGCAATATGTCGCTGGCAGGTAACTTACAAGAATTGTTAAGTAAGTCTGATAAAATTATCCAAATATTAGATAACCAAAAAGACGCATTGGATGCGCGTTATTCTGCATCTGAAAATAGTTTGAAAACTGTTTTAAATCGCCGTGAAAACGCGATGACAGAATTGGAAACAACGCAAGCTCGTATTGAAGAACTAAACCCAATGTTGATGGATTTAGAAAACCAAATAAGCGCGGCTACTCAACAACGTAAACGTACTTCGCTTGAAAAACAACGTTCTACTTTGGCTACAGAGTACAATAAAATGCAAGCCAAAGAACAAGAGTTATTGGCAGAAAGCCAAACGCTAGAGCGCTACACTTCTATGTTCCAAACTTTTGTTGATTCACTGAACAATCAAATTGCGGCACAACAAACGCTGATTAATAAATTGACCATTGATACTGAACAGCGTGTTGTACTTTATAAAGCGTTGGAAGATTCTTTAAAAACAGCGGCGCAACAAGATGTTGCTCACAAAATTAATACGCTTGGCAATAAGGTTGATACTGCGGCTGAAGAAACCATGGCTGGCATTGGCGCGGCGGCGCAAAGTCATATTGGTGATTTGTTAGAAATGCATGAAAAGAACATGGTTTCAACGAAAGATATTCAACGTCGTAAAAAACTAGCGGATGAAGCTTTCGCGCGGCGGTTTGACGATGTGATGCGCAAGCATGATGCTGCGGAGTATTTGAAGTCTTAATATGACTGCCAAAACAACTGCAAAGTCAGAATCTAAAAAAGGCGCGGTTAAAACTGCGCCTAAAAAACCCACCTCTAAAAAGGGAAAAGTAATTGATCGTTATTTTAAAGCGATGAATGCGGCTCTTGGTGGGTTAGAGACTTATTTAAAAGAAGAGCAATCTCCGCTTTATCAACATGGTTTGGTAGGCGCGGTTGTCTCTGAATATATCAAGCGACTGTATGGGTCGCTTGAAAGCTGGGAGCATCGCATGTCGTTTGCTTCTAAGTTTCGTGTGTCACAATCAGAAAGCGGATTTCCTCTCTTTCAAAATGTGTTGGCATTGGAAAATGATTTGGAAACCGCACAAGAGAGGCTTTCGTCAATTGATGATGAGGAAACCCTTCGCGCTGGTATGGTTGATTTTATTTTAAGTCAAAAGAAGTTTCCATTAGAGTTGCAAAACCAAATTGCTGAGCGTCGTTATTTAGAGACATTGGTTGATGGTAAGCATTTTTCGCCCTTAGTTTTGCCTCGCACTATAAAAGTGTCGGTGAATAAAAAAACAGGGCGTCCATATTACGTTGTCCATTGGGGCTATTTTGATGGCGCGGCCAATTTACCAATGGTGTATATGGCGGTGATTGAAGACAGCTCTGAAGACTTGATGAAAATGATGGTTGGCAAGAATGGTCGTTTGGATAAAGACCTTGATATTCCGTTGCCAATTGACGGTTTATTGAACCCGAAACTTGCCAATGCGTTTGATACTTTTTGCGAAAAGAATTCGTCTTATTCACTAACGCTTTCTACTATTGCGACTGCTATGGATCATGATTTTGACCATTTGCATCCCAAGCAATTACGTCGATTTGTGCTTGGTCCGTTTTATCATTCTGACATTACAGTCAACGGCAAGACCGTTGATAAAATTTTAAAGAAGATTAAAAAACCAGAGAACCAATGGTTGCTCACTTGGACATTGCAGGAATTAATTTCTGTCAATGAAAAGCCAGCTAAGTGGGGCTTGTGGGGTGGTGATCCAGCGCGTGAAGAATTTTACATCAACACAGATAATCTTGATTGCGCGCGCCAAGGAGTGAGTAGTTTCGAGCGACACGCCATTGTACCGCACGAAGCCTATCAAGCCATATTTGCTTCTGGCAAAGCAGACGAAATTTTTGATGGCTATAAGCGGCATGTCATTTCGGGCAAACAAATTTTAAGAGATATGTAGAGCGGAGAAAGTTATGGATATTGGTTTAACAACACTGCGTGAAGAAGATATTCAAAAGCACATTTTGGTTGCTCAAAGTCTGGTGACAAAAGTTGCGGTAATAGAAGCTGCAAAAAGTAAAAGCAAAACGGAACTTGCAGGCACAAGGCGCAGGTTTATTCAAACCGTCAATACAGCAGGTGCTCGTTCCAGCAGAAATGTGGAGCTTGCCAAAGCGTTGTCTAGCATTAGCAAAGGCGACAAAATGCTGTCTGTTGCACAACATAATGTGCTGTTTAAAACACGCCGTGCAATTGCTGTGGCCTTGGCAGTATCGGATTTATTTGCCAAGCAAACTGGCTTAGATGCGTTGCAAAAGAAAAACACTTCTTCACCGCTTAAGGGGGATGATGCAGATCGTTTTCGCGGATTACTGGAAGCCAGTGCTTATGTGGCGGCTTTTACCGCGAGTGCCTATTTAAAGCAGATGATTGAAGGTTCGGGCGAGGCGACCAGTGATGTTGATGCGCCAAGCTTTGATTTTTCAACGCCGCAAGATGCACTTAAGGGATTGGTAGCCTGTTTAGAAGGTGCGGCACTTTCAAGCGATGATGATGCAAGTCTTTTGGTTCGTATTCGTGAGGCAGCAGATGAAGCGCTGGGTGATTTGTTTTCTCGCAAGGCACGCTTTACAGGGCTTGGTCCGTTTGAGGAAGTGCATTTAAAGCTTGATAGTGATGGGTTCGAACTGAATGGTTTTGACACTGCGCCAAGTGGTAAACGTAAGCCACTTGTAATGCAGTTTAAAAAGCCGAATGAAATTATCGGCAATCACATCGCAAAATATCAAGCGATGAAACAAGCCAAAATGATGATGGCTTACGATTTTGATCGTCAGCTTAATCCGTTTGTTGAGCTTGGTGGATATGTGTTTACCTTCATTGGCGATGGTGCGCCCGGAACTGGCAAGACAATTCTTATTCAAATGATTGCTGGCATGATTAATGATTATTGCCAGGTTGCTGGCTATGGTTTTGTTTATGAAAATTTTGGTGTAGATCAAATTTCATCTTACCAAGGTAAGTCGGGACAAAACTGCAAGCAGTTTATCAATAATGTTTTAAACCCTAAAACCATTGGTTTTGGTACGGTGGATGACATCGACCAAGTTGCCGCAAAACGTTCTGATGATCGTGCATCTGCTGGTCAGCAAGAAGTGACCGCGGTTTTGATGGAAAGCTTTGCAGGTGCCACAACGGTAATTCGAGGCAATTGCTCGTTTGGGATGTTCTCTAATTATCCTGAAAATGTAGACGATGCACTTCGTCAACGTGCTGGTGCAAGGTGGCTTGTTGATGGACCGCAAACACAAGATGATTATGTAGATATTTTTGCTTTACTTGCTGGCAAGAACCACGACATTCCCTTGGGAGACCATGATTTGTTTGAAGCGCAACAAATTGAAAAGGCCGTGAGCGAAGCCTATGGCGAACATGCCAAACCGCAGGAAGAGGGCTTGTTGAATGTGTTTGATAAGTTCATGTCAGATCATGGCAAACTAAAAACCATGAACGATATTGGTACGTATCTTCATATGATTAAACTTGCCGAGCCGCGCTTTACGGGCCGCGCAATTAAGAACATTACCGATGCGATTAAAATGCGGGCGATGGATATTGATTTGCCTGATGAGTGGTTTGAAAATCCTGAAACGTTTATGCATTTGGATTATGATACGAAGAAAAATATGATCGCAGAATTGCGTTCGCCCTTTACGATGGAAATGGTTCTGCAAGAGATTAACCGTTATGCAGACAGTGAATTTAGATATACCGATAAATCTGACAATGCGGCAGTTGGCGATATCATTCGCCGCGAACGCCAACGTGAAAAAGCGGTGAAGCAAATAGATAACATGAAGAAAAATGGTTTGTGGGGCGGGTAGGTCTTTTTATTGATATACCCCCACCCTCAATCCCTCCCCACAAGGGGGAAGGAGGCTGTTTATTTTGGTGAAGAACTGAGTGTAAATTTACGAAATAGAATGCTGGATTGCTAAGATACGAATTGGAATTTTTGACAAAACGTTAAATTCAAGCACCGCACTAATCTCCCTCCCACCTGTGGGGAGGGATTAAGGGTGGGGGTATTAAACAAAAGAAATGGGGAGTTTAGGCATGCCCACTGGCATTGCGAAGAACACTATTAAATTTGCGCGGAAATTGCGCAAGGATATGAGTGATGGAGAACTGACGTTATGGGCAGAGCTTAGGCAGTGGAAGAGAAATTACGGGGTACATGTTCGTAAACAAGTGCCAATTGGAAAGTATATTGCAGACTTTGCAATCCATGATTTGAAGTTGATAATAGAAGTTGATGGACATCAACATTTGTTGACTTCACAAATGGCGCATGATGAAAAACGTGATGTTTGGTTGCGTGAACAAGGATATAAAGTGATTAGGTTTTCTAGTGCTGATATTACAGATGTATTTGATGGTTGTATCGAAGAAATATTAAGAGAAGCTGGGTTGTTGTAAGTGTGATTTTTATACCCCACCCCTCAGTCCCTCCCCACAAGTGAGAGGGAGGTAATTATGAGTGTGAATAAATTTAATTGAAAGTAAAAAATAAAATATGAAACGCCTTTTAGAAAATGAACTCATATTTGGTAACCTACTAACCGTAGATGAGCCACATTTGATTGAGCGCTATAATAAAGCTCTGAAGGGCTTTGGCTTGAAGGCCATTACGCTTGAGCAGTTTTCTATTGATATGACGGGCTACTCGCCAGAGGTAGCGCATGATTTGGGCAACCCAGAATATTTGGACCCTGATGGGGTGAATCGGCGCTTCATTATTCTAACGCCAGATCAAGAGTTTTTACCTGTCGTGCATACGCAATTTTCGAACACCGAAGAATTAATGTTGAATTTCTTTGATAAAAATAAGCGCGAGATTTTTGCGCTAACCATCAAAGACGTTTTGTATGGAGAGATTGAAGACAGTGTTTTGAAAGTTGAAGACATTGACGATTTGCTCGCTATTGAAGAAGTAGAGTTCCAACTTCAAACGCCGAGCAATATTTTGGGTAAGCGCATTGATTTGCAATTGATGATCGACAAATTGCAAAAAGACCCAGAAGCTTGGCGCGATGATGCGATGCTTAAAAAGATGGTGACTTTGGCAAAGGTTACGGGTGATGTGCGCACCAACGAATTGTTGCCGCACGAATTGGTGTTTAGGCATGATGCGTTTTGGACCTCGCATTTTGGCGGTGTTTATGTATTCAACGATAAAGATCAAATAACAGTTATTGCAGACCCAAGTGCGAAAGGTTTTCGAAAATCACGCCCTTGGGAAGTCGCTTATATTGACATAAATGATCATGCACGCGTGTTTGACTTTTTACTAAAAACGAGACGCGTTGAAGCGCCTAGGCAAATTTGGATTAAGCGTTCTGGTCTGTTGGAGCGTCGCGCAAGAATGATAATTTTAAAAATGATGTTGAGTCAAGAACCTGATTTAGAGTTGGGCCAAATGTCTGCGCGTAAAATTGATTCATGGGCGAAGCAAAATTCTAGATTGATTAAGTCTCATGACGCGCTTCAAATTTTAAAACGTGCAGACAAATTGGGCGATAATTTTTGGGGCAAGCGATCTGAATTTGATTTAGATGATATTTCGCCAGAGCATCGTTTTATGGTTTCTCGGGCGAACCCAGATCATGCTGACTTATGGCTGACCAATAGGTTGATGAGCGAATATATGCCGTTTGATTTTTTGACTTTATTTGTTTTCAACAAGCAAGGCTTTTATAAGCGCTATGCAGACTGGCCAGAAAACTATAGAGAGTTTGTTGTTAATTCAATTCGCGATACCTATTTTAGTGATAAGAGCGGATTACGGGCGCAGTTATATAATTAGCGGTTATTAGGAGATTGGGATGCTGGATCCTGTAGTGAATTTTTTTGAAAATATTTTTGAAATGGTAGGCCGAGGTATTGGCTTGGTGATTGCCGCAATTTTGTGGCCATTTGTGCAAGTGGGTAAGTGGTACACTAAACGTGGTTGGATAATACGCGGTGTGTTGGGTGTGACACTGCTTGGCTGGTTGGTCATGTATGGAAGTTTCTTTTGGCAAACACAGCGTTGGACTGGTTTTAGTCCTGATTATGTAGCGGCTTATAAATTTGATGAAATTACAACCGAGCCAGGTGAGCCAATTGTTGTTAATGGTGTTGTTAATGATAATGAGGACGGCAGTGCGGTATGTGGCCCATCTTATATTGTAGCCGTTACGCAAGATTTGATAGATTTTAATGTAAATCAAAATACTTGGACACCTTCTATGCTGGCATCAAAGCTTGGCTTTTTTGGTATTGCTTGGAAGAATACACCTTATTTTGATAATAAGGCGGCTTTTCAGCGTGGCATTAACGAAGCGGCGCGTCGTGTCTCTCGTCAATTTGTCGATACGTTAGGCCGTGTTCGCGGTACATCTCGCATTGACATCAATTTGCAAAAAGCGCGTGAGCAATTGAATTATTCAGAAGATGCTTGGTATTTGAGCTTAAAAGGTCCGCAAATTTCGACGCCTTCTAAATATCGTGAAGCGATTGAATCGCTGGGTAAATTCAATGAGAGTTTGGTTAAATGCGAGGCGCAGTTTGATGCGCGTGCAGATAATTTGCAAAAATTCTTAGATGAGATTGCCAGTGCCATTGGTTCGACATCAGATATTTTACGCGGCCGTATGGAAGAAAGCGATGCTGGTTGGTTTGATACCAGAGCAGATGATCGCTTTTGGTTCGCATACGGTCAATTATATGCTTATTATGGTATGATGTCTGGCGCGAGTAGCGATTTTAAATCTGTGTTTAATGACCGCTCACTAACAAAAGTATGGGAGCGTAGTGAAGATCAATTGCGTTCAGCCCTTAATATTCAACCGGTAATCATCTCTAATGGTGGAGAATCCAGTTGGATTATGCCGTCTCACTTGGCGACGATGGGGTTTTATCTATTGCGCGTAAGAGCCAATCTTACAGAAATGCGTGATGTTTTGAGGAACTAGAACTTTGTTTAGTTCTGCATTAAATGATAACGAATCAGTTTGAGGTATTTCTTGACATTGCTCGCTTAATGCAACCTATTAGCGAGTGGTTATTTTTGATCTGGTAGAAATAATCTATCGGTAAGTTGTTGAATTTACAGTTATATTTTTAACAATTGCTTGAAATGTCATGATTTTAGGATTGTAATGTTTTGTTTACTTATGCAACTTATAAGATTATACATAGTGTAGAAACGCGCTAAAGTTAACTTCGTGTAACGAAACATGACGTTCTGACCCCCTGCTAATTTTTCAGAACGACGTGTACCCAGCTGACAGTTCTTTGCTAGCATTGAACTGTGGCTGGGTAACAAGAGAAAGGGAGATTCAAACCAATCCGCCCGGTGAGAATCTCCCGATCCACTTATCTAAATTAATTGAATTAATTTACCAATGTAAATTTACTATTGCACTGATTGTGTATTGGCATTATCAATACATCTATGATTATTTATTGCACAAAAAACTGGTGGTGGCAGGTTCGTTAAAAGCGGTCCTTGCTATGCTATTTGTGTGTATGAGTTGGAGCCGCTGGATATGATCCGGGCGGCTTTTTTGTGTCTGGTTACTATTTTATAGTGTTTAGTGAGTAAATTAGGAAAGTATAATGGTATCAAAACCAATTAGTTATCGCAGTGCAGGTGGCATCGAAATTAGCCGTAGCAGTAAACCCGCTGAATATGCCAGTGCCATTAGCAACATGCTAGAGCGTGTAGACAACCGCATGGGCGCAGTGCTGTCTTCGAACTATGAGTATCCGGGGCGCTATACCCGATGGGATACTGCTATTGTTGATCCGCCAATAAGCATTCAATCGCAAGGGCGTAACTTATCTATTTATGCTCATAACAAACGCGGTGAGATTTTGCTTCCTGCATTTGCTAGAAGTTTAAAAGACCACGAACATGTTGAAACATTTTCATCTGATGCAACTTCTATTACTTTAAAAGTGAAAGAGGCTGGCCATATTGAATCTGAAGAAATGCGTTCACGCGCGCCCACAGTATTTTCTGTTGTTCGAGCAATTGTTGATTTGTTTAGAAGTGATGTAGACGAAAACTTTGGTCTTTTTGGTGCTTTTGGTTATGATTTAGTTTTCCAATTTGAAGCAATTGAGCAAAAGCTAAAACGCGCTGATGGCGATCGTGATCTTGTCTTATTTTTACCTGATGAAATATTAGTTGTCGATCACCATCAAGCGATCGCTTGGCATGATCGCTACGAATTTGTGGTTGATGGGAAATCTACCGAAGGGCTTTCGCGTGATACGCCTGACGTGCCGTTTACGGTGAGCGAAGTGACGCCGCCGCGCGGTGACCATAAGCCAGGTGAATATGCAAAATTAGTTGAGCGGGTTAAAGAAAAATTTAAGCGCGGGGACTTGTTCGAGGTGGTACCAGGGCAAACTTTTTACGAACAGTGCACGACGAAACCGTCTGATATTTCACGAAAGTTGAAAAGCCTAAATCCATCGCCTTATTCGTTTTTTATCAATCTTGGTAAGAATGAATATCTTATTGGTGCCTCGCCAGAAATGTTTGTGCGTGTGAAGGGACGACGTGTAGAGACATGTCCGATATCAGGTACAATTCGTCGTGGAAATGATGCGATTGAAGACAGTGAACAGATATTAAAATTGCTGAACTCGAAAAAAGACGAGTCTGAACTTACCATGTGTTCTGATGTGGATCGCAATGATAAATCTCGTGTTTGCGAAGCTGGCAGCGTTAGGGTAATTGGCCGTCGCCAAATAGAAATGTATTCTAAACTCATTCATACAGTAGACCATATTGAGGGTAGATTACGCGATGGAATGGATGCTTTTGATGCGTTCTTAACCCATGCATGGGCTGTTACGGTAACGGGTGCGCCAAAGCTTTGGGCGATGCGTTATATTGAACAAAATGAAAAAAGCCCGCGTGCTTGGTATGGCGGTGCAATTGGAATGATAAACTTCAATGGTGACATGAATACTGGACTTACTTTGCGTACCGTTCGTTTGAAAGATGGTATTGCAGAGGTGCGTGCTGGGGCTACTCTGCTGTTTGATTCTGACCCTGATGACGAAGAAGCAGAAACAGAATTAAAAGCATCTGCAATGCTTGCAGCTGTACGTGACGCTGGTAAAACAAATGCGGATAGTCGTACACGTGCTTCTGCGCAAGTTGGTCTTGGCTGTAAGATTTTGCTTGTCGATCATGAAGATAGTTTTGTGCATACTTTGGCGAACTATTTCCGCCAAACCGGTGCTGAGGTGATGACGGTTCGCTCGCCATTGAGCGAAGATGTGATTGACAAATTTTCTCCTGATCTTGTTGTTTTATCACCTGGGCCTGGTTCGCCAAAAGATTTTGATTGTAAGGCGACCATTGCCAAAGTACGTAGCCGTGAAATACCCCTATTTGGAGTTTGTCTTGGTTTGCAAGCATTAACAGAAGCTTTTGGTGGCTCGTTAAGGCAGTTGGCTGTTCCCATGCACGGCAAGCCATCTCGCATCAGGGTAATTAAAGCTGGCAGTGTGTTTTCTGGATTAGGGGAAGATATTACGGTCGGGAGATACCACTCAATATTTGCTGATCCTGCAAGATTGCCATCTGTTTTTGATGTTACAGCACTGACCGATGATGGTGTGATAATGGGCATTGAGCATAAAACTGAACGCGTTGCTGCGGTTCAGTTTCACCCAGAATCTATCATGAGTTTGGGCGGTGATGCTGGTCTTCGAATGATCGAAAATGTTGTGGCACATCTTGCGCTGAAGAAGAAAGATGAGAAATAAATTACATTTTGACTAAGCTTATATTCACTTTTAGTTTGAAGGTGAATAAAGTGGGGCAATAATAATGAAGGTGTGAAATTTTTAGGCCTTCATTGTTTTGACTTTATTGAAAAGTAAAAGAGTAATAATTATTTGACTTGTGTGGCTTGTAGAAACAACCTAGGCTGAATTATGACTTTTGAGACTGTAAATGAGGCTGTAGAATATTTAAATACTCAAGCAACGCATAGCGTGGCTTTACTCCTGCTCGCGCTTAGGTGCGATCGTCGGGTTTGTTTTTAGAGCTCCCGGCGGTCGATCGTCGGTTCTTTTGAAACCGTTAGTGCTCTTTTCCATAATTAATTTATATATTTAGATTGGCAACGCCAACAAAACGCTTTCTGTTCTACAGATGAATGTGTATTGCTTGGATAGCTTGATTAGCCTGAGAGAAAATAAAATGACTGAAAAAATTATGATGCAAGCGGCAGAGAAATATCATCAATATCCTGCTGTCGGCCTAGAAGATCGTACATGGCCAAGCAAGCAAATAACAACGCCACCAATTTGGTGTTCTGTTGACCTTAGAGATGGTAACCAAGCGTTGATTAACCCGATGGGGCAAGATCGAAAAGAGCGTATGTTTCGCTTGCTTTTGGATATGAAGTTTAAAGAAATAGAAATTGGCTTTCCTTCGGCTTCGCAAACTGATTTTGATTTTGCGCGTTGGTGCATTGAAAAAGGCGAAGTGCCAACTGATGTTTCATTACAGGTTTTGGTTCAGTGTCGCCCAGAATTGATTACGCGTACGTTCCAGTCTCTTGAAGGTGCTAATAAACCAATTGTGCATTTTTATAATTCTACTTCAGAATTACAGCGCCGTGTTGTATTTGGTAAAGACCGTGCAGGTATAAAAACCATTGCAACAGATGCCGCTAAAATGATCCGCGATATGGCGGAAAATGCTGGTGGTGGGTTTAGATTTGAATATTCTCCAGAAAGTTTTACAGGCACAGAATTAGAATTTGCGCTTGAGATTTGTAATGCGGTTACAGAAGAAATGAAGCCGACTGCTGACAATAAGCTAATCTTAAACTTGCCAGCGACTGTAGAAATGTCCACCGCGAATATTTATGCAGATCAAATAGAGTGGATGTGTCGTAATTTAGACAACCGCGAAAATATCATCGTTTCGCTTCATCCGCACAATGATAGAGGCACAGGCATTGCCGCAACTGAACTTGGCTTAATGGCAGGTGCAGACCGCGTTGAGGGTACTTTGTTTGGCAATGGTGAGCGCACTGGTAATGTTGACATCGTGAATTTGGCATTGAACATGTTTACGCAAGGTATTGATCCGTTACTTGATTGTTCGGACATCAATAGAATTAAAAGTGTTTATGAATATTCGAACCAATTGAAAATTGCTGAGCGTCATCCATATGTGGGTGAATTGGTTTACACAGCTTTTTCTGGTTCGCACCAAGATGCTATTAATAAAGGCATGAAGTCTATTCGCAAGGCAAATTCACCTACTTGGGAAGTGCCGTATTTACCGATTGATCCGCTTGATGTTGGGCGTACATATGAAGCGATTATTCGTATTAACTCTCAATCTGGCAAAGGCGGTTTGGCTTATATTTTAAGTGAAGATTACGGCTTGAATTTACCGCGTGAATTGCAAGTAGCATTTAGAAATGACATTCAAGAAATCACAGATGGTGAAGGCAAAGAACTTTCTTCTAAAAGAATTTACGAAGAGTTTTTAAAAATCTATGTGGAACAGCCAGGTGCTAAATTACAATTTGTAAATCATGAAACATTGATTGATGCATCGAATCCAAAACTACGATTGATAAAAGCTTCTATTGTAGAAGATGGTATGGAAGTTGATATTGAAGGCCATGGTACTGGACCAGTGGATAGTTTTGCTAATGCTTTGTCTACGCATTTCGAAACAGAAATAAGTGTTGTTGATTACTCTGAACATTCTTTAAAACAAGGCTCTGATGCGACGGCAATTTGCTATATGCAGGTGAAAATTGGCGAGAAAACAGTATTTGGTGTTGGTATTAATGCCAATATTGTAACGGCTTCTACTATGGCACTTGTATCTGCAATGAACGGCTCGCTTAAATAGGCGGCAAAATAAACGGTATATCTTGTGTCATTAGGGGTGGGGCAGTCTCACCTAAAATCTAAATTTTGCATAGACGTTTGAACTAAGTAGATACGTTAAAGTTGCATTTTTGGCAAAAATTAATATATTGTTAAGTATAACGTTAGGTTCGTCGGTTGATTGAGCCAATTTGTATGGAGTATAAAATGTCTGATCGTAATATGGATGCAAAAAAATTAGAAGCGAAAGTACATGACCTTGCGGATGCAATGGCACGGGTACGTAGCGACCAAGCAATGAGAAGTGACGTTGTGGTTGACATGAAGCTGGCGGCTTTTACAAGATTGGAACTTTTAGCAAAAGACTTACAATCTGTTTTTGAAGATATCCCTGATGACAGTGAGCAATTTGAATTTGCCCTAACCAATGGTGAAATTCCGCGCCTATGGATTGATATTACTACTTTTGTTCGTATGGGCCGTGATAAGCGCATGTACGAATTTGTTAAAGATACGCGACTGGGCCGTAAAATTCTTGCTAAATCAGAAGACAGAATTCGTATTGGTAAGGCCGTTACTGCCTATGCTGCTGAGCGTGTTTTGGAACGTGAACGTGCAATTGAAGGCGATTGGATGGCCTTGCGTGATTATGATTTTAATGATGCAATAAATGAAGAAGAGCAAGTTACCACGCAAACAAAACCTATTCAAGAAGATGGATATGGTTGGAAATATGTCGGCTGGATATTGCTTGGCATTCTTGTGGGCGCTGCTGCCATGATAGCAGCTGCATGGTATGGCATTATTCCTGAAGGTCTGAACCTGATTAAGTAGGTTTGTAACCTTCTATTCTCAAAACTTAGTTTTGTTTATCAAACTAAAATTTGTGTCTGTATCTTTTAAGAGACCATGACGTTCAACTTCGATTTGCCAAGTCTTATCGCTTTTTTCAATGTTGTATATGTTTACGCCAGAAGCTGGCTTTTTATGGCCTGCCCATTGATATGCGGCTGGAACACAAATTACGGGCACATCTGAATCAGGGCCCTTAATTTTTGAATGTGTATCAAGATGTGTGTGACCGTGTAAAATTAACTCTGCGCCTTCAGTTTTAATAACTTGTAGAAAATTGTTTAACCCCAGCAAGCGCTTGTGTTTGTGCGTGGCATTGGGAAAAGGCGCATGGTGAATAATGACAATGCGACATTGCCCCGTTTTGCGTTCGACTTCTAAAATTTCTTTTAGTCGTATGGCTTGGTCATATTTAAAATAACCCGTTGCCAAAAAGGGGGCAGATGCTCTTGCTGAATTGCAAGAAATAATAGAAATTTTTCCGCGTCGTCTAACGGACGGAAAATCCTTGTCCGTTTTTATAGGTTTATTTTTATCACCTACAACCCAAGGTGACCACGCTTTAAAAGCTTTAGCTAATGAACCTCTTACATAGGCATCATGGTTGCCACAAATAACGGTTGTATCGCGAGGTGCGAATGATTTTTCCAGCCATTTTTGCGCATTTTCAATTTCGCTATCAAGGCCTAAATTAATGAGATCACCCGTGATAATTTGATGATCTGGATTTAAGCTATTCATATATTTAAGCAGACTGGCAGTAATGTTTTGATCTTGGTGCTTGGAGCGATTTCGCTTCCAATTTATGTAGCCAGTGATGCGCTTTGAAACCAATTCGCGTTTGCTTACAGGCGGCAATGGCCCAAGGTGGATATCTGAAATATGTGCCAATTTAAACATACTAAGCGCTTATGCCAGAATAGATTACTAATCAAGCTTTCTGATTAAATGGCTGTATGCATGTGGTTTTACTAATGCTTTTAGTTTCTATTTTTTCAGGTTAAAAGAGAGAATGAGCAAGGTTCCGTTAAGAGCACATTTGTTGCATTTCATTTTTCGTTTTACACGCCCAATGACAATGGGTGTTCGAATTGTTGTACTAAACGATGTGCAAGAGATTTTGCTGGTGCGTCATACATATATCGATGGATGGTACTTGCCAGGTGGTGGTGTAGAGATCGGCCACACGGCTGCGCATACTGCTGGCAAAGAATTGTTTGAGGAAACAGGAATAACGTGTCTTTGTGAGCCAAAACTATTTGCAGTCTATGCAAATAAGAAAGTAACCAAGCGCGATCATGTATTGCTCTATAAAGTAGAAAAATGGGAACAAACGAAAGCGTTTGCTGCCAACTGGGAAATTAAGGAAGCTGGTTTTTTTGCGCTTGATGCTTTGCCTGCCAATACTACTCAATCTACCAAAGATAGATTGGCAGAAATGTTAGATGGAAAAGAAATCTCACAAATCTGGTAATTCTATTATTGCTTTATAACGAGGCTCTATTATGTGGCATGTTGAAGTTTAATTCTGGACCTAGTGGCACGACCAAATGCGGATTAATTGTTTCGTGGCTACCATAATAATGCTTTTTGATGTGTTCCATATTTACGGTCTCTGCAATGCCAGAAATTTGGTATAGTTCATACAAATAATTAGACATATTTGGAAAATCGGCGATGCGTTTTTTGTTGCATTTAAAATGGCCGACATAAACCGCGTCAAAACGAATGAGGGTGGTAAATAACCGCCAATCTGCTTCTGTAATTTGAGCACCAGTTAAGTAGCGATTTTTTTCGAGTATTGCTTCAACTGCGTCAAGTTCTAAAAATAATGCTTTGAACGGTTCTTCATACGCTTCTTGGGTAGATGCAAACCCACATTTATAAACACCGTTGTTTATTGCGTGATAAATTTTGTCATTAATTTTGTCGATTTGTGGACGCAAGTTTTGAGGGTAATAGTCACCATCTGCTGCACCAATATTATTGAAAGCAGAATTGAGCATTCTGATGATTTCTGATGATTCATTAGACACAATTGTATTTTGTTTTTTGTCCCATAAAACGGGCACAGTAACGCGGCCAGAAAAATTACTGTCTGCTTGTGTATAAATTTGGTGCATGAATTGCGCATTATGAATTGGGTCGACAATGACGCCTTCATTTTGGTTAAAGGTCCAACCAGATGTTCCCATATAGTGATCGACTACAGAAATTGAGATCATCTCTTCCAATTTTTTCAATTTTCTAAAGATCAACGTTCTATGTGCCCAAGGACAGGCAAGTGAAACATAAAGGTGATAACGGTTTGCCTCGGCCTTAAAACCGCCTTCACCGCTTGGGCCAGCGCTGCCATCTGCAGTAATCCAATTTCTGAATTTAGAATCTGCGCGAACAAATTTCCCCCCAGTCGTTTTTGTATCGTACCACTGGTCGTGCCATTTGCCTTCAACTAGTAAACCCATTTTTTATCCTTAAAGCTCATTAATATAGCTTATATTTAGACTGTTTTTTTAAGTTTACTATTTTTAATTAGTGAACATATCGTGCACTGTTTTGCAGATCCCTTTTATTTAATGGCTTTTCTTGTTTGTTTTTAATTAGATAAGTATTAGATTTATAGGGAATTTAACATAGAGTTTAAAAATAACTGGACCGAATGAAAGTTGCATGATAGCTGGGGTTTAGATATTTTAACAATTGGATTTGTCCTTTGCATTTGGAAAAACAAAATCTACGACGAAGAATAAAATTAGTGATTGCCGCAATAATATTGCGCAGTCCATTTATTCGTGCGTCGGTAAAGTAGATTTTCTAAAATGTTTTGCTGGTGTTCACTTACTTTTTTGATCCGGTATTTACATGACAAATTTTAATTCACTTACATTCATTATTCGCCAAGCAAACAATAACGATTATCCAAAAATGGATGCGTTAGCCGCTTTAACTTTCGGTCCTGGTAGATATACCCGTACTGCCTTTAGATTGCGCGAGGGTGTGGCACCCGAAAGCTCTTTATGCTTTGTAGCTACTCGTTTTGACGAGCAGGCTGGTGATGATACTTGCAATGACATTGTAGGTTCTGTGCGTTTGACGCGTATTTTAGTTGGGGGCGAAGAATGCCTAATCTTAGGCCCGCTTATCGCTAACCCAGAACTTAGAAGCATTGGCATTGGGCGTGAATTAATGAACCGTGCGATAAATGCGGCAAAACAAGAGGGTCATAAATTCATAATATTAGTCGGTGACTTGGCCTATTATCAACGTTTTGGTTTTAAACGAATTACTTATGGTAAATTAACATTGCCTGGTCCTGTAGATGCTGGGCGTTTGTTGGGTTTAGAATTGGTGGAAGGTGCGAGCGATCTTTATGAGGGAATTGCTCAGCGTATCGTATAGTTTTGGGCCTTGTAGAGGGTGACTAATGTTTGCCCTCACGGGTCCACACTGCGGCAAATATAAAAATCAAAAGAGCTAGGCCAAACAAACCACTGAAAAGGCTTATTCGGTTAACGCCTATTAACTGGGTTGCATTTGTATTGTTAAAGCCTATCCAGCCATTGCCTTTTGCCGCCGCTCCTTCGCGTATTGCTAAAATTCTGGGTAGGTTATTTGCATCTTTTGATATGCGCATAAT
The DNA here is from genome assembly GCA_002400845.2 of Hyphomicrobiales bacterium. Taxonomy (GTDB): domain Bacteria; phylum Pseudomonadota; class Alphaproteobacteria; order Rhizobiales; family Rhizobiaceae; genus Salaquimonas. The sequence goes on along the minus strand of NVRK02000015.1, from coordinate 92,762 downwards.
CTTACCACCACTTTTTTCAACGATGGGTTTTAAAAGGTTTTGCGTGCTAATGACATTTGCAAATTCTTTTGGGTTCGGAGGACCAATGTGAGTAAGGGCCGTTAGTTCACCATTGGCGATTTGATAGAGACCGATTTCGGAAGTTTTGATTTGCGCTTTAAAAACGCCTGTTTCTTGCTCTGAATCTTGTTGGGCTGTTAAGGCGATAATTATTTCTTTACCAGAGGGGGTGATGATTTTTACCTCTGGTGCATCTGTTTCAAGCGTCTGGCGCATAATAGATATTGTATCGCCATCGCCATGTGCGATTAAGCGCTCTTCTTCCAGTTCAGGTTCTTTCATTAACCAATGAGAAATGCGCCGTAATAACTGAACATGTGGCCCACCACCATTATAGCCGCGTGCCCAAAGCCAAGAATGATCTGACAAAAGCAATGCAACTCTGCCTTCATCAAAGCGTTGTAATATCAGTAAAGGAGATTTGTTTGCACCTTCCATTACAACGTCACCTGTTGGTGTGCTAACGCTAATGCTTCTAAACCATTCACTCCAATTAGGGTCTAGTGCGCGCCCCTTATCAAGGCCCTTTGTAACAGGGTGTTTTTGACCTAAATTAGAAATGAGCGGTTTGTAAGGCTTTTGGTACATTTTACCTGTTGGCAACGCTGGTAATACTTTTGCTAATGGGGTTTGAGCAATGCTCCCAGTAATGCCAAATTCGGGGCCAGCGGCAATTAATATTGCTCCTCCATCTCGAACATAACGCGTGATGTTTTCAAAATATAAATTTGGTAATACACCGCGTCTTGAGTAGCGATCAAAGATGATTAAATCAAACTCATCAATTTTTTCTACAAATAATTCACGGGTTGGAAATGCAATCAAGGACAGTTGGTTGATGGGTGTACCGTCTTGTTTTTCAGGCGGCCTTAAAATTGTAAAATGAACCAGATCTACACTGGCATCAGATTTCAACAAATTGCGCCATGTGCGTTCACCAATATGGGGTTCGCCTGATACCAGCAATACTCTTAAATTTTCACGAATGCCATTTATTGTCGTAAAGACTTGATTGTTAGCGGGTGTCAATTCATCCAGTTGAGGTGCAATTTTAAATTCGATAATGTTTTTTCCACCATGTTGTAAATTATCAACGAATGAAAAAACTTCGCCAGCAATTGCAGGCTCAACGGTAATGAGTTCGCCATCTACGTAGATTTGTACTTCTATCTCTTGGTCTTGTTCAAAGCCTTGTTGTGTTATTTCGTAGGATATTTCGTAGCTTTCGCCAACCACTGCATAACGTGGTGCTTCGACGATTTTTATCTGCCTGTCTTTTTCGTTTTCTTCACCTGTAACCAGCACGTGAAGCGGTGCATCTATATTGAGCACTTCATTATCGTTTGGAATGTCATGTACTCTGCCATCTGTGATGAATACAGACCCTGCAATTTGATTGGTTGGTACATCATTTAAGATAGATTGTAGGGCAGAAAAAAGGGCGGTTGATATGTCTGTATCTGGTGAGATTTGGTCTCTTACATCTATTTCTCGAATTTCAAAATTCCCAGATTTATTTATGCGCTCAATTAACTTAGATTTTATAAGATCAGTTTGTTTGTTGCGCCCGTCCAGATTTTGACTTCCTGATTTGTCAGCAACAATGGCGATGATGCTTTTTAATTTTTCACGCTCTTCAATTAGTAATGATGGATTTAACAAAGCGATGCCTAGCAAGCCCCATGCAATTGCTCTTAGAAATGAGCCACGCAAACGAAGCAGCAATCCCCAAGCTACAAAGAGTAAGCTTACGCCAATGAGTATGACTAAAAGCCAAAGGGGTAAATGAGGTGCAAAGGCAATGTCGTATTGCATTATTGGCCCAATCTTTCGAGCAATGCAGGAATGTGCACTTGATCTGCTTTGTAGTTTCCAGTCATCATATACATCATTATATTTACACCAACGCGGTATGCATAATGGCGTTGATTTTGGCTTGCAGGTATGGTCGCAAACATTGGCTTGCCATTGGCATCTACAGCCCATGCGCCTGCAAAATCGTTGCTGGTTATTAGTATAGATGATACGCCATCTGCAGTTTTTGCTTTACGTTCTTGATATTCATCAGCACTGCCAACGCGCTCAACCCACAAGGTTCCACCATCATAACGGCCGGGGAAAGTATCTAGCAGATAGAATGATTTTCTTAATACGTGGGTTTTAGGTACAGGTTCTAATGTGGGGATATCTAGACTTGCGAGTATTTGCCTTAATTTTAAGTTTTCAGGTGAGTTGCCATTTTGTAAAACACCGCTAATTTGGTCTCTAGTATCAAACAAAACACTGCCGCCTTGCTTCATGTAAGCATCCACTCTAGCCATGGTTTTTTCGCTCGGAACGATGCTTTCGGCATGAATGGGCCAATATAGAATTGGATAAAAAGAAAGCTCATCTGTGTCTATATTTACACCATAGGGTTTGCCTGGAATAAGGGCCGTTCGTGAAGCAATGAATTTTGAAAGACCGCTTAATCCTGCTTCACTGATTTTATCCATTTGTGTAATACCACTCACCACAAAGCCAAGTCGTGCGCTTAATGTTGCGGAATAATCGATGTCAATTTCACTATTCTTATTGTTATCTTTGTCTTGTGCGTGAGGCGTTGTTGGGATGAACGTTGCAATTGAAAAAGATATTAAACCAACGAGCAGTAACGATTTTAAAGCGTGCAAGTTTGTAAAAAACTTTGGGGTTTTAAGCGCGCCTGCAAACCACAATTTTGCAAGGCAGTCTAGAATGAATAAAAACAGTGCTAGCGCAATAAGCCACGGTGTTAAATTGATGCTAGAAGGTTTGGTGTATGTTTTGATTGAGGCACCTTTAAAGTTCTTATAGTTTAGTTTTTCAATCGTGTCTGTTTCATGGAATAGATTTATTGCAACGTAACCATTAGGTGTTCCATATTGGCCAGGTGGGTTTTCTAAACTTGCGCTTGGTGGATTTTTTTGGCTAATTAGCAAGGGCTTTATTTGTGTGTTGGGTGCAGTTAGCTCGCCTTTACCGTTTAATATTTTTAACGCAGGTAAGCGTATTTGCTCTTCTGTGATTGTAGAATTTCCAGTCGCTGGCGTAGATTTCGAAAGGTTAACTAGACGTTTTAACATTTCTACGAACGTGCCTGACAAGGGTAGGTTCGACCAATTATTGTCAGAATTTACATGGAATAAAATCACCCAACCTTGCCCCATTTTTGAGGCTGTAACCAGCGGCGTGCCATCTTCTAAACGTGCCCAAGTATTTTGGCTAATGTCAAAATTTTGCGAAGCCATGACTTGTCTGTTTATTTTAATTTCTTGCGTGGCTTTTAATCCATAAAAGGGCGACCCTTTTTCAAAAGGAGCAATTTGTTTTGGCTTTTCCCAAGAAAGTGCGCCACCAATTAATCTGTCTCCTTTTACAAGTTCTATCGGCAATAATGCAGCATCTGGATTCGCCGCTAAACGTGGACCTGCAAAGCGGATAAGCATGCCGCCATTTTCAATCCATGCTTGCAAATCATCGGTTGTTTTTTCAGGTAAATTTCCTATGTCCGAAAAAATCAGAGCAGAAATGTTTTGCTGAAATAGCGCTGTGATTGCCTCTTCTACATTTGCAGTTTGTGATTGCCTTGTGTCACTAAAAGGCGCTAGGGCGCGATTGATATAATAAAGCGGCGACAAGAGTGGTTGTGATATATCGGTACCATGACTTGAAATTAAACCGACTATGCGGCGGCGGTTGCTGTCGTCTAACAATTGTACCGCACCTGCATGGCGTTGGTCTTTAATTTGAACACGCACTATTTGGTTGCGCAATTCGATTGGCGCAATAAATTCAAACTTTGTTTTTAATACACCTTTGACAATGTCGGTTTGGGCCTGTGCAATGGGTAAACCTTTTTTGTCAAATCCGAGAATTTTTAATTCAACAGCATTTGATGCATCTGCTCTAATTATAGAGCCAACCATTTTTTCAGGCTCGTTAGAAATATTGTTAATTGCTGAAATGTTGTTTTTTGCTGGTAAATATATGATGGGAGAACCAGAATTGCTTACTAATGTTTGAGAAAATAATTCATTAGCGCCATGTGCTAATCCATCACTTAAATATATGATTTGGCTGTTCGGATTTTTTAATAATTCAGTACGCAAGGCGAGGGCTGTTTCTTTATGGTCTGGCCTAACCGAAATATTTTTTGTTGCCGCCAATAACGCTTTCACTTGTGAGGCTTGTAAGTTATTTGTGCCTGTTGCTTTAGGGTTGGTCGAACGAATAAGTGTCACAAGATTATTATTTTCTTCAGCATCGCTTAAAATAAGGTTAGCTCTATTTATTATACTTTCCCATAATGCGCCGCTTAATTCACCTCCAACTTTACCACCAATTTCACCACTGGCCCAACCATCATCAACAATTAAAATTATGTTTTTAGTATTGTGGGTAATGGGGTCTTGCGGGCGCCAAATTGGGCCTGCCATTGCCCCTATCAATAGGGTTGCAAGTGTTAGGCGAAGTAGCGTCAACCACCATGGGCTGTTGGCTGGCGTCTCCTCTGACTTTATAAGCCTTTGTAAAATTGCAAGCGGTGGAAATACTTCTGACTGTGGTTTTGGTGGTGTTAGCTTTAGTAAATACCATAGGATTGGTAGAATTATCAAAGCCCCTAAAATTAACGGTGACGCAAAAGCTAATGGAATTACAAACATTGTTACAGCCCACCAGATAAGTTTGAATGACCAGCGCTCATGTTCATGTGGAGATTAAGCAAAGCTTGCGAGGCTAATTGGTCTGTATGATGCAGCGTATGTGACCAGCCAATTTGTTGGGCTAATTTTCTTATAGAATTTGTGTGAGCTTTAAATAAAGCTACATAATCCTCTTTCATTGCGGCGGCAGACCCTGAGGTGATTTTAGTACCTGTTTCTGGATCATTAAATTCTATGCGTCCTGAAAATGGAAAATTTTGTTCGGCGGGATCAATAATTTGAACCAGATGACCACGCACATGGTTGGTGTTAAATTGTTTTAAGGCTAGTGTTGTCGCTGTCTCTGCTTCATCAAAACTGTCTCTTAGCGTGTCACTTTTGGGCAAGAAATCACTAAACAAAATTACATTTGAAAAATCTGAAATTTGATTGGTATTGCCAAGCTGAATTTGTGGTTCTGCAAGCATGAGAGCATTTGCAAGTTGTTCTGCAGCTCTTCGATGCGATATTGGAGGCTGTACACCAATTAGTCCTACACGCTCGCCACTTCGCGATAATAATTCCGCCATGGCAAATGCTAAAACCAGTGCACGTGATTGTTTTGAAACATTGGCACCGTTTGATTGATACAACATGGATGGGCTTTCATCGACCCATAACCAAATAGTTTGAGATGCCTGTAATTCGTTATCGCGTATGTAGTATTGGTTTTCTTCTCTGGCTGAGCGTCTCCAATCTATGGAGGCAATGTTTTCGCCTTTTGTGTAATGTCTAAATTGCCAAAAGTCTTCGCCACTGCCACGTCTTTTTCTGCCATGCCAACCCGCAAACACAGTGCTGGCAACCCGCTGCGCTTCGACCAACAAATCTGGTATTAGTGCAGCGCGTGCGCGTGATCGCGCAATAAGTTCGTGGCTTCTTGCAGGCGCAGCCATATTACCAATTGAGGGACTCATATTGAAAGTCTCACAGCTTATCCTATCCAATTGAACTTTTAGCAGACGCGATAACATCATGGATCGATATTTGCTCAGCACGTGCTGCAAATGAAAGTTGCATGCGATGTTGCAAAACAGGTTCTGCTAATTCTAAAACATCATCAACACTTGGCGATAATCTGCCATTTAACAAAGCTCTTGCACGGGTGGTTAGCATCAGTGCTTGGCTGGCGCGCGGTCCAGCGCCCCACGAAATATATTCGCTCATTGCATTTTTAGTACTGCCTTTTTCATCTTGGTTTGATGGGCGTGTAGAGCGTACAAGTTCTAATATTGCATTTACGACAGTTTCACCAACAGGAAGGCGGCGGATAAGCGATTGCATTTCCAATAGTTGTTTTGCAGAAATAATTGCTTCGACTTTTGCCGCTTTGTCGCCAGTTGTTTCTAGCAATATTTTGCGCTCTGCCTCAAAATCTGGGTAGGGAACATTGACTTGCATTAAAAAGCGATCCAATTGCGCTTCGGGCAGTGGATATGTACCTTCTTGTTCAATTGGATTTTGGGTTGCTAAAACATGAAATGGCGCAGGCAAATCGTAGCGCTTTCCAGCTATTGTTACATGGTATTCTTGCATGGCCTGTAAGAGTGCTGCTTGTGTGCGTGGGCTGGCGCGGTTAATTTCATCTGCCATTAACAACTGTGTGAAAATTGGCCCTTTATCAAAATTAAAACTGCGCTTGCCTTTTGTAGTTTCTTCTAAAATTTCAGATCCCAAAATATCAGATGGCATAAGGTCTGGTGTAAATTGAATGCGTCCAGCATCCAGACCGAGAACAGTTCCAAGAGTTTCTACAAGTTTGGTTTTTGCAAGTCCGGGTAATCCAACCAGTAATGCATGGCCACCAGCTAAAATTGTGATGAGTGTGCGTTCAACGACTTCGTCTTGCCCAAAGATAACTTTGGCCGTTTCTTTGCGCACTTTCGCTATGTCTTTAACCACTGCTTCTGCTTGGGCAATGATTGCTTTTTCTTCTGCCTTTGAAAGCTTGTGGTCAATGATACTCATGGGAACTCCCTAATATAATCATGTGAATCGTAAAAATGGTTATCTGATGAAAAGATGTATTGATTCGTTAATGACTTAATTAATTACTATATATAACATGCTAGGGTAATATTATGGCATGACAAGTTCTTGATAAAATAAAACTAACTGTAACTGTATCATTTTAAGCTAATACAGAGATAATTGGAACTAAATGGCGAGCGAAGACAAAAACAAGACTTTGGAAACGACATTAAAAGGTGAAAACACTGCTCAAAAAGGTGGTCTGGGTGGTTTGCAAGCTTTGGTAGAGCGTGCGGGTGAAAAAGGCAAAAGCCTTCCACCTGTTGATAAATGGCACCCAGAATATTGTGGAAAGCTTGATATTATCATTAAGCGTGATGGCAGTTGGTTTTATATGGGCACGCCTATTGGTCGCAAACGACTGGTTAAATTGTTTTCTACCGTTCTACGAAAAGACGAAGATGGTGAGACTTATCTAGTAACCCCTGTCGAAAAAATTGGTATTAGTGTTGAAGATGCTCATTTTATTGCGGTTGAGATGAATTGCGAAAATGAAGGTGAGAAGCAAGTTTTGACTTTTAGAACCAATGTTGGTGATGTGGTTGAGGCTAGTGAAGAAAATCCATTGCGCTTTGTGACCGATGAAGAAAATAATGGGGTTAAGCCTTATCTACTGATACGAGGTCGTTTGGAAGCGTTGATTGGGCGCGCGGTCATGTATGAATTAATTTCTAAGGGGGAAGAGATAGAAATTGATGGCAAGGTTATGTTTGCTGTTCGTAGTCACGGGGCGGTATTTCCAATTATGAATGCTAATGAATTAGTTGAAAAATCAACCTGAAAGCAAATTGATAAATGGATGATTATTCAAAATTAAATGCTGATTTTGTACGCCGTATTGGTGTCGAACATCTAAACTATAATCCTTTGGATGATGAACGAGAAGTTGCAGGTGATTTTAGGCTTAACCCAGAACATAAAGACCTTCTTATTAATTCGAATCCTAAACCTGCCGCGGTGCTGATCCCAATCATAGAACGTGAAAGCGGTTTGTCGGTTTTGCTAACAAAACGCGCTGACAGACTGCGGGATCATTCTGGTCAAATTGCTTTTCCAGGTGGCAAAATTGATGCCAGTGATGCAAACGCAATTGCGGCGGCGATCCGCGAGTCTGAAGAAGAAATAAATTTAGACGCAAGCGAGGTAGAAGTGCTTGGGCAATTGCCAGATTATTATACTGGTTCTGGTTTTTTGATTTCACCAGTTGTTGGGTTGGTTGCGCCGAATGCAACTTTTAGCGCAAATCCAGATGAAGTCGATTTTGTATTTGAAGTGCCATTGGAATATTTGTTGGATGTTAAAAATTACACAATAGGCAAACTTCATCTAAGTGGAAAAGACAGATCTTTTTTTGAGATAAAGTATGAGCAACATAATGTGTGGGGTATAACAGCAGGAATCATTCGATTGATGCGTGATAAATTGCATCTGACAAATTCTATTGCTTGAGAAAATAAATGAACAAATTACCTGAAAAATTAAATCTTAAAAATTCAAAATGGCTTGTAGCACCCTCTTTGTTACAGGTTTTTGATGCGATAGAAGTAAAGGGCGGCAAGGTGCGTGTTGTTGGCGGCGCTATTCGTAATGCACTGATGGGAGAGGGCGTTGGGGACATAGATTTATGCACAACGCTTTTGCCAGAAGAAACGACACAAGCGCTTGAGGCTGCCAATATAAAGGCAATTCCTACCGGTTTAGAGTTCGGTACAATAACTGCGGTTGTTGATAAAACTGCTTATGAAATTACGACACTTCGTGAAGATGTGGAAACCGATGGTCGTCATGCTGTTGTGAAGTTTGGCAAAGACTGGACCAAAGATGCGCTGCGGCGCGATCTTACCATTAATGCGCTTTATTGCGACCGTGATGGTAATTTGTTTGATCCGCTTGATAATATGGACGATCTTAAAAATCGAGAAGTTCGTTTCATTGGTGAGGCAAGTGAACGCATTGAAGAAGACTATTTACGTATTTTGCGGTTCTTTCGTTTTTTCGCTTGGTATGGTTCTGGCAGACCAGATGCAAGTGGCTTAAAAGCTTGCGCCAAATTAAAGGGTGGTCTTGATGATATTTCTGCTGAACGTGTTTGGATTGAACTTAAAAAAACATTGGAGGCAAAAGACCCATCACGCGCATTGTTATGGATGCGGACAACGGGTGTGTTGAATATAGTATTACCCGAAAGCGAAAAGTGGGGAATTGATTTAATCCCTTCTTTGTTGACTGTAGAAGAGCGTTGCAAATTTGAAATTGATCCGATGTTGCGATTAATGGCGGTTATGCCCCCACGCGATGATGTGGTGGACGCGTTTTCAACTAGGTTAAAACTTTCTGGCGTTGAAACAAAACGCTTGATGTTGTGGACCAAAACACCAAAAGTTGAGCAGGGCACAAACCAGAAAACTTTAGAGAAGTTTTTCTACGAAAATGATATGCAAGCTGTTCTTGATGTTTTGCAATTGGATATTGCAACGCTTGAAGGGCGAGGCGAGGCTTCGGCTGATGCGCTGAAAATTGCAGTGGGCTTTTTGCAACAAGCACAAAAATGGCAACGTCCAACCTTACCAATTAAAGGCAAAGACTTGCTTGCGCTTGGGCAAGAGGCAGGACCAAGTATTGGCAAGGCTATCAGAGCGCTAGAGGCTAAATGGGTTGAGAGTGGTTTTAAATTAAGTAAAGAAGAATTGCTGGCTGGGTTGTGATCTTGATTTACTACTCGTGAAGAGTATTGTTTCTATTTAATAATGAGTCGAATCATTTCGTAAATTTTGGTGTTTTGATATGTTTTGAATAGGAACCAGTTGATATGGCGAAGAATATTTTAATATTTTCTGACGGTACTGGCCAAATTGGTGGATTGCACCCCGATCAAAAGCTCTCAAATATTTATAAAATGTATAGAGCCATGCGTCCTGGGCCTGATTCTCCTATAAGTCCAAAAAAACAAGTTTGTTACTACGATGCTGGGCTAGGGGCAGGTGAAATTGGAGGTGTGACGTTTAAGAGAACGCGCAATATTCTGGCCGCAGCCGTGGGTTCTGGAATTGATGAAAATGTTATTGATTGCTACGAGAAAATTATTTCCTATTACGAACCGGGGGATAAAGTACTGATTTTTGGTTTTTCACGCGGTGCCTACACCGCCAGAGCTGTAGCAAATGTTATGAATTTGTGTGGAATTCCTACAGAAATGCAAGATGGTACTCCCATTCCAAAGCATGGAAAGAGGTTGAGGAAAATTGCTAGTGATGCTGTGAATTATGTCTATAATCATGGAAACGGGAAGCCCCGTGGTGAGCAACCATATTTTAAAAATAGAGAAGAATTGGGGCGCCGATTTCGACAAAAGTATAAAAGCTTTATGCCTGACGCTAAGAGTGACGTGCAAGGAAACGTACAGCCAGAATTTATAGGCGTTTTTGATACCGTTGCAGCGCTTGGTAATGCAATGGTGAGTTCTGTTATTGCAATGGCGATAATACTTTCTATCTTGTTGATTTATATTGGGATTGAACTTGGTTGGCATTGGACGGTACCAGCTGTGTTAGCTGTTTTTCTCGTTGTTACAGTTTATTGGTATAGTAAATTGTGGTGGTCACAAATAAAATATTTTTTGCCTGATCCAAAAAAGCGATTGCATATTTATAATCCTTTTCATTGGTGTTCTATATGGAAAAACGGACACAGGGCTGTTTGGGATATGAAGAACTATGATAAATATTTAGACTCAGATGTTGGTTATGCACGCCACGCTCTTGCCATTGATGAGCATCGTAAAGACTTCCCAAGAGTTAAGTGGGGTATGCGACACGCATATGAATTAAACTCTAAGAAAGAGCCAGACTGGTTGAAACAAATTTGGTTTGCAGGTTGCCATAGCGACGTAGGGGGGAGCTATTTAGAATCTGAGTCCAGACTTAGCGATATCGCGTTGGATTGGATGGTAGAAGAACTCAAAGAGTGTGTGCCTGATATTCAAATTAATGAATCAATACTGGTTCGGTCTCCTGATCCAGCAGGCCTTCAACATAAAGAAATCTATATGTTCAATTTTGGAATCATTTGGAAAAAGTGGAAAGTGAAGCCAAGAGTTCTAAATCCGAATTTCATATTACACCCATCGGTTTATGATCGTCTTAAGGAAAGTTTTGTTCCACAATTGGGGGAAGTTAAACCTTACAGACCTGTGCAACTTGAGAAACATGATAAAGCTAAAAAGTACTTTAAATAGGTTTTAAGGCCATCTAACCGTTGGTGGCATTGACGATAAAATGGAAGGCACGTAGCCGCCTGTTTTTAGTCCAAATATTGTGCCTCTATCGTAAAGCAAATTAAATTCTACATAGCGACCACGGCGCACCAATTGTTCTTCACGTTGTTGTTCAGTCCAAGCAAGGCCCATGTTTTTTTCAACTAATTTTGGATAGATAACGTTGAACGCTTTGCCCACATCTTGCGTAAATGCGAAGTCGGCATCAAAGCCGCCTTTGTCTTTTTCAGAATGTAAGTGGTCGTAAAATATGCCGCCAACGCCGCGCATTTCATCGCGGTGTTTTAGGTAGAAATATTCATCACACCATTTTTTGTAAGCGTCATAATCAGCAACTTTTTTGTGTCGATCACAGACAAATTTCATTGTTTTATGAAACATTTGTGTGTCTTCGTGTTCTTGCGTTCTGCGTTCATCAAGAACTGGGGTCAAATCCGCACCGCCGCCAAACCAATGGCCTGTTGTAACCACCATGCGTGTATTCATATGAACGGTTGGAACATTTGGGTTCCAAGGATGGGCGATGAGTGAAATGCCAGAAGCCCAAAAACGAGGATCTTCAGATGCGCCTGGAATTTGGCCGCGAAAATCATCGGCAAATTCGCCATAGACAGTAGAAGTGTGAACGCCGACTTTTTCGAAGATACGGCCGTTCATAAGTGACATCTTTCCGCCACCGCCATTGCCTTCATCGCGCTGCCAGTCAGTTTGTGTAAACTTACCTGCTTCTTGGTCGTCTAACGGGCCGACCAAATCTTGTTCAAGTTTTTCAAAACGTGCGCAAATTTGATCGCGCAATTGTTGAAACCAAGCTTCGGCTTGTTGTTTCTTCTCATTGATATCTGCTGGTAGACCTTTTGGAATACTAGGTTTTTGCGTTTCCATTACTGTCTCAATTGTCCCACATTTACATTATAATTTGTCTCATTAAGTAACGCTGTTTGCCAACGCTGTCCAGCTTCAACTCAATTAGAGAGTGCACATAAACTTGACAATTCGTCGCGAGAATGGATTCATATTAATATCGTAGTAAGAGGGTAGTCTTATGGTTGACACAAAAAACCAGAATAAAGTGGAACAGCACGTAAACAGCGAAGCATATTGGAAAGAACAAAAGGTTGCGCTTGATCGTGCGCGCAGTTCTCATACAAAATGGATAAAGTCTCAACGTAAAAAAAGGGCAGCAGAAAGCCACACTTGGAAACGAGAAACCTTTTCGCTACCACGTTCTGAGGCACAGAAAAAAGCACGCGCATTTTTAGATAAATATCCAAAAGCTGCATATTGGTCTGAAGTGGAAACGTGGCGTGAATTGCCTGATGATATTATCGAATTTACAATGCGCCGTTTACCAACAGCAGATTAAAAACTGATGGTCACAAACGAACTTGTTCGAACGCGCTCAATCAAAAGCTATTCGTTTGCCTTAGGGCTTCGCCCAAAACCATTGCACCTGTTATTGCCATATTAATTGAACGCGCTTCTTCGTTCATTGGAATGATTATGCGCTCATCTGCTGTTTGAGCAACCTTGTCAGGCACGCCAGAAGATTCTCTACCCAACATTAAAATATCGGAATTTTTATATTCAAAATCGATATAGCTGTTGCTGGCTTTTGTGGTGAGTAAGATCAACCGTCTGGCCTGAGTTTTGCGCCATTCTTCGAACGCTGCAAAATCATCGTGCTTGGTAAGTTGCGCTAAAGATAAATAATCCATGCCTGCACGTTTTAGGTTTCTGTCGTCTGTTCTAAATCCTGCTGGTGCAATGATATGAAGTTGTGTCCCCATGCAAGCAGATAAACGAAGTAATGTGCCAGTGTTTCCAGCAATGTCTGGCTGATAAAGGGCGAGGGCAGGTTTGATCTTTGTTTGCATTTTATTTCGCTTTGGTGATGTCATTTTGGCTTTTAATGCCTATATGCTTTTAGAGATGATGCATCAATCAAATAATTTTGTATTGTATTGGAACAATTTTATTTTTAACAATTGCCGTTTGTCTTAAAATGTTTTCAACTGTACCCAGGAGTGAAAATTTATGTCTTGGTTTTATGGTTGGTTTGAAAAGCGTGTTGATCCATTTTTGGATGTTGAAATTGGCATGCCGCCAGCGACACTCGTAAAATATATAGTGTATTACACTGGCCAAATGAAACTTTGGTTCTTTTTGGCTTTTTGTTTTGTATTTGCTAATGCCGCTATTGAAGCGACGATATTCAGTTATATTGGACAATTAATTGATATTCTTACCGAATTTTCCAGCGTTAAAGAAACTGGCTGGGAAGGGTTGTTAGACACGGCAGGAACCACACTGTTGATAATGCTTGGTGTGGTTGTGATTGTGAAGTCTATCATTGTTTTAGCCAGCGCCTTGTTGGAGGAGCAAATTATTGTTCCAGGTTTCTTTACGCTTATAAGATGGCAGAGCCATAAATACGTCGCGCAACAAAGCTTAACATTCTTCCAAAGTGATTTGAGCGGTAAAGTCGCACAAAAGACATTTCAAACTGGCCACGCCGTTGGTGAGTTTATGCTGGGGCTAATACATACTGTTTCGTTTGTATTGGCCTATGCGATAAGCACTTTTGCGTTGCTTATTAGTTTGAATAGCTCTTTTGGTTTTACGATTGCTATTTGGTTTTCTGGTTTTGCTTTTATAGCTTGGTTCTTTATTCCGCGTCTTCGCCACCGCAGTAAAGAAACAGCTGAGGCCGGTGCTATAGCAATAGGTCGTATGGTGGATGGCTATTCAAATATATCAACCGTTAAACTTCATGAATCATCGATAAATGAAAACGACTGGGTTAAAGAGGGGATACTCGGGCAGTTTACTGCGCTAAAACGCATGACCCGATATTTAACCTCGGTACGGTTTGTTTTATCCCTATTCAGTAATGTCGTTGTTGGCGTGCTTGTATGGCAGGCTATCGATTTATGGATACGTGATGTACTGACACTTGGTGAAGTGGCCTTTACTTTAGCGCTGGTTTTGAGATTGGCTTTATTACTGAACCGACTTATGGGTGCGCTTAATGGTTTGTTTCGTGGTGTGGGCACCATTCAAAATTCGATGGAGATGATTGCCAAACCGCTCGCAATTACAGACAAACCAAATGCGCCTGAATTAGAGTTTAAAAAGGGCGAGATTGAATTAGAAAAAATCAAATTTAATTATGGCAAAGATGGTAATTTGTTTGATGGTTTGTCCCTTAAAATAAAACCAGGCGAAAAAATTGGCATTGTTGGCACGTCTGGCGCGGGTAAATCGACATTGGTCAATTTAATACTTCGCTTCTTTGATGTGGAAAAGGGTCGTGTGTTGATTGATGGGCAAGATGTGCGTGATGTTACGCAAAACAGTTTGCGATCTCATTTTTCGATGGTTCAACAAGAAACTGCTTTATTTAGCAGGTCTGTTCGCGAAAACATTGCGCATGGTCGGCCTGATGCAAGTTTAGAAGAAATTATTAAAGCGGCTAAAAAAGCGAAGGCACATGATTTTATTGAAAACTTAGAAGACAATAAAGGACGACGCGGCTACGACGCACAAATTGGTGAGCGTGGCGTTCAGCTTTCTGGTGGACAGCGCCAGCGCCTTGCGATTGCTCGTGTTATTCTACGCGATGCTCCGATTTTGATATTGGACGAGGCAACCTCTGCGCTTGATTCCGAAATTGAAGCGGTCATTCAAGAGAACCTATCTGAACTTATGGTTGGTAAAACGGTGATTGTTATTGCGCATCGCCTTTCGACAATTGCCGAATTGGATAGATTGATCGTGCTTGATAATGGGTGTCTCATTGAAGAGGGCAGTCATGAACAATTGATAAAATCTAAAGGTAAATATGCGAGCTTATGGAAGCGTCAATCGGGTGGTTTTATAGGTTTAGGGCATGGTTTAGATAAGTAAAATGCTAAAATTTGTAAACTATCTTGAAACTTAAAAGGATAAATTCAATTTAATTGATCGAAAAGTTAATTGAAATTAACTCTATTGTTACTTTGTATTTATCTTGCTCCAAAACAGCATAACGCATTCAAACCTGTTGAATATATCGGTTTTCACAACAACCTTAAATTGAGGCAGGACTTTTGACCTAATATTTCTCAGAACCATGTTACTTTTTGAAATACAATGTGAGTTGAAAATAACACGCATTTGCCTCATTTGGCGCACATTGCAGACCACGAAAAGTTGGTGTGCTGCAATTTGTTAGTCCCATGCTGAGTGCTTTGTTTTTAAAACAGCCCTTAGTAACAATGAAACAATAAGGAGTTTTGAAGACCCGTAGTGAGGCGACCACATTTTTGTGGTTATTTGGGAAAATCCGGTAAACTTCAAACGAAAAAGAATAATGAAAAATTTATGGAATTTGGCACAGGTGCGTTTTGCACTTGCGATCGTACTTGGCTTGTCAACATTTGGCATGGCTTCGTTTAATGCAACTGTTGCTGAGGCAAATGTTGGTAGATTACGTGCAATTGAAAAAGTAGTTGGCTTGCACGAGAGAAAAAACAATAAAACAATTCGTAGACTTGTTGGCGTTAATCCAGCACGAGTACCTTGGTGTGGTGCCGCTGTTGCTTACGCTGTACGCAAAGCAGGTGGGCAACCGATTAAGGGTCATCTTGGCGCTAAAAACTGGTCACGTTTTGGTAAAGGTGTGAAGCTATCAAGCGCTCGTAAGGGCGATGTTGTTGTTATCCGCACAAAGCGCGGTCATCACGTTGGTATCTATAAAGCACGTTCAAAAGGCCGCGTTACACTTTGTGGCGGCAATCAAAGCAATCGCTTTAAATGTTCAAACTACAGATCATCTAGCGTGCGCGCAGTACGCCGTTAAGTACGTCGTTAAGTGCTTCGCTAAAAATAATTAATTTAGAAGAGACGGATAATATGGCTTTTAAAGGCCTAGCCTTCCGTCTCTTCTTTTAACATTTCAAGCTCTAGCCATTCTTCTTCTTTCTTAACTAAGAGCACTTCGCGTTCTGTTAAAGCACTCATATATTTTTTGAACTTTTTAGGTTCTTTACTATATAGATCGGGAGCTTCTAACGCGACTTTCAATTTTTTAATCTCGCTTTCAAGTTTTTCCATCACTTTAGGCAGCGTCTCTAAAGCATGTTTGTGCTTGAATGAGAGCTTAGCTTTTACTTTTGTCGCTGGCGTTGATTTGCCAGATTTCTTCTTGCCAGAATTTGAGACGTTATGTTCTGCATCTAATTCGGTTTTGCGCTTTTGTACGCCTGACCCTTTTTGGCTAACCATGTCGCTATAGCCACCTGCATAAGGTGTCCAATTCCCATCGCCATCGCTTGCAATGACGTTGGTACAAACACGGTCGATAAAATCACGGTCGTGGCTTACCAGTAAAACCGTTCCTTGATAGTCTGCTAAAAACTCTTGCAACAGATCCAGTGTTTCTAAATCTAGATCATTGGTTGGTTCATCAAGGATCATAAAGTTTGATGGCTGGCGAAGGCCGCGCGCTAACATTAGTCGTCCGCGCTCACCGCCTGATAAGGCATGAATGGGGGTGCGGGCTTGTTCTGGTGTAAACAAAAAGTCTTTCATATAAGACATAACGTGTTTTAGTTGATCGCCAATGGCAACCATGTCACCTGAGCCATCTGTTAGTGCATCTTTTAGTGACCATTTTGGGTTTAACATTTCGCGTTTTTGGTCGATGGTCAAAACGTCTAAATTTAATCCAAGACGAATTTTACCTGAATCTTTTTCTAGTTTGCCAGTAATTAAATTTACCAATGTTGTTTTACCAGCACCGTTTGGTCCTACAATACCAATGCGGTCACCGCGCATGATCGTTGTCGTTAGATCAGTTATGATTGGTCTGTCGCCATAGGATTTTGAAACATTTTCAAGTTTTGCCACAAGCTTTCCAGAACTTTCAGATTCTGCTTGCGTAATGGTTACGCCACCTGTGACTTTAATTTCGCCAGCACGGTCTTGTTTTAATCCAGCTAATTCTTTTACGCGGCGTATGTTGCGTTTGCGACGGCCTGATACGCCGTGGACAATCCAATGTTCTTCACGGTGAATTTTGCGATCAAGCTTGTGAGAATTTAATTCTTCTTCTTCAAGTGTTTTATCGCGCCAATCTTCAAACGCTGCAAAGCCTTCGTTTAAGTGACGAGACTTTCCGCGATCCATCCAAACGGTTTGGTTGGAGAGGGATTCTAAAAAACGTCTATCGTGCGAAATAAGTACAAGAGCAGAGCGAGTTTGTCTTAATTCTTTTTCTAACCATTCAATTGCTGGTAAGTCTAAGTGGTTGGTAGGTTCATCTAATAATAAGATGTCTGGTTCTGGGGCTAAGACTCGCGCCAAGGCCGCGCGGCGCATTTCACCGCCAGATAAGTTTTCTGGTTTTTCTTCACCCGTTAGGCCCAATTCATTTAATAGATATATTGCGCGATAGGGGTCATTACCAGATGTCAGGCTGCCTTGTGCATAATCTAATACATTATCGTAGCCAGAAAGGTCTGGCTCTTGTTGCAAGTACCTAACGGTAACGCCAGGCTGCAAGAAAACCTCGCCTTTATCGGCTTCAACTTTGCCAGCTGCAATTTTTAACAATGTCGATTTACCAGAACCGTTTCGTCCGACCAAACATATTCGATCTCTGCGACTTACAGATATATCTGCACCTTCTAATAATGGCGTACCACCAAAAGTTAGAAATATGTCCTTTAAATAAAGAATAGGAGGTTCAGCAGCCATGTCGTCAATTCCAGTTATGTTTGATACTAATTGTGCTTTTGGCTTAGGTGGCACAATAACTCAATGAAAAAAGAGTAACTTTAGATTTAAACGGTAGATTTAAACAATATTCTTACTGCCTAGCTGAAGGGTGAAGCTGGTAGTAGTTTCGTCTTTTAATCTTTCTATCTCTGCTTAAGACCTGTGTTTTCTCCAATTAGAATGAGAAATTATGGAACTTTCGTATTGTAGGTGTGAATAATTAAATGTGAGCGATGTTATAGATTTTAATGGTTCTAAGGTGCTAGGCAATGAATTGCGGCAAAATGTACTGTGAATTTCCGCGACATAGTGGCTTAAAGATAAGCAAACGACTGGACAGTTTGTCTTTAGGGACTTAAACAGGCCACATAAAAGCCAGAATCTGCCTAAATTCCAAGTTCGCTTGGTTGGTTGTTCTGGCATTAAAATAATAATCCATTTCAGCATCATCAAGGTGCTGGTTTTGCAAAGGACGGGCTACCGTGAGCGCAAACGACGTTAAAGATCCTAACCGTAGGGATTTCCTATATATCGCAACAGGCGCAATGGGCGCTGTAGGTACAGCCGCTGTAGCTTGGCCGTTTATCGATCAGATGAATCCAAGTGCAGAAACAAGAGCTGCGGGCCTTCCAGTAGAAATAGATGTATCTTCTATTGAAGCTGGCCAATCTGTTACGATTATGTGGCGCAGTAAGCCATATTTTATTCGTAGACTTACTACTAAAGAGCTTAGCGAAGTTTCTAAGGTTAGTTTGAATGATTTGAAAGATCCACAAGCTGCTGATGAGCGCATTGGTGGTTCTGAGGTTAAAGATTTAGTGATTGTCGCTTCTAACTGTACGCACCTGGGCTGTATTCCAAAAGAAATCGAAAATGGTGCTGAGGGCTGGAAATGTCCTTGTCATGGTTCAGTATTTGATATGACTGGCCGTATTTTGCGTGGCCCAGCGGCGACTAACCTTCCTGTACCTCCTTATGTATTTGCTACAGCAAATAAATTGATTGTTGGTACTACTAATCCTGAGGACGCATAATCATGGCTCACGAACAACACGGCATTTACGAGCCAAAAAATGGCTTTATGCAATGGATAGACGTACGTCTTCCTCTTCCGCGTTTGGTTTACGACAGTTTTGTTGCTTATCCTGTGCCTAAAAACCTAAATGGTTGGTACACATTTGGTGGCATTCTTTCTATTATGCTGGTCGTGCAAATTATTACAGGCATCGTGCTTGCGATGCATTTTGCAGCTTCTACTCAGCTTGCATTTAATTCTGTTGAAACCATTATGCGTGATGTGAATTATGGTTGGTTGATCCGCCGTATTCACGCAAATGGTGCTTCAATGTTCTTTGTTGCCGTTTATATCCACATGTTCCGTGGTATGTATTATGGTTCTTATAAAGCACCGCGCGAAATTCTATGGATTTTGGGTGTGATTATCTTCCTTCTTATGATGGCCGCCGCCTTTATGGGCTATGTGCTTCCTTGGGGGCAAATGAGCTTTTGGGGTGCTACGGTTATTACCGGTTTCTTCTCTGCTATTCCTTTAATTGGAACGGGTATTCAAGAATTGCTTCTTGGTGGTTATGCAGTTGGTAACCCAACGTTAAACCGCTTCTTCTCTCTACACTATCTGTTGCCGTTTATGATTGCTGGCGTAGTTGTACTGCACGTTTGGGCGCTACATGTTACGGGGCAATCGAACCCAACGGGTGTTGAAGTTAAGAACTTTAGAAAAGAAACAGTGCCGTTTACACCTTATGCAACTTTAAAAGACGCATTAGCGATGGTGTTGTTCTTTATCGTGTTTGCTTGGTTTGTATTTTATCTGCCTGATTATATGGGGCATCCGGATAATTACATTCCTGCTGATCCACTTGTAACACCTGCACACATTGTGCCTGAATGGTACTTCTTGCCTTTCTATGCGATCCTTCGTGCGATCACATTTAATATCGAGATTCCTTTCACAGGTATTGTGTTGATCGATTCTAAACTTGGCGGTGTTATCGCGATGTTTGGTTCAATCATTGTGTTATTCTTCTTGCCTTGGCTCGATACTTCAAAGGTTCGCTCTGCAAGATACCGCCCATTATTCCGTCAGTTCTTCTGGATATTTGCAGGGGTATGTGTGGCGCTTGGTTATCTTGGATCTCGCCCAGCAGAAGGCATTTACACACTGCTTTCACAAATCTTTACGGCTTACTACTTTGGGCATTTCTTGATTATCTTGCCGCTGTTAGGCTGGAAAGAAAAACCAAGTGCAATACCTGCGAGCATTGCAGATGCTGTACTGGCCGATAAAAAAGCGTAGTTAAGGCGCGTAAGTGATCGGCCATTGAAGAATTTCTTGAGTGGCCGATTTATTAAACTAAATTATTTTCCCCGTAAGGGGCCCTAAAATGGGACATGGAAAAATGAAATTGAATAAAATTGTTTCAACACTTGCAGGAACTTTGGCAGCGACTTTGGCAGGCCTGTGTGTTGCATTCTCTTTAAGCGTTACTTCTAGTTTCGCATCAGGAGATGACGAAACTCCGCACTATCCTTTAAAGCATCCTAAAGAAGCTTCTTGGAGCTTTGCTGGTCCTCTTGGCCATTGGGATATTGGCCAGTTACAACGTGGTTTAAAAGTTTATAAAGAGGTTTGCTCAGGCTGCCACTCTATGGATTTAGTTGCGTTTAGAAATCTTACTGCACTTGGCTATAGCGATAAGCAAGTTAAGGCTTTTGCAGCTGAATATGACTTTCCAACTGGTGTAGATGACGAAACGCGCTCTGGCAAAATAACAGACCGCTTTCCAAATCCCTTTGCTTCAAAAGAAGAAGCAAAAGAATCTAACAATGGTGCTGTGCCACCCGATTTCTCGCTGATGGCTAAGGCCCGCGCTCCAGAGCGTGGTTTCCCAACATTCGTATTTGATATATTCACATTGTATGCAGAAAATGGTCCTGACTACATCTATTCATTGCTTACAGGGTATGAAGATGCGCCTGCTGGTAGAGAAATTGATGAAGGTCTTCACTATAACCCATACTTTATTGCGGGTGACGTGTTGGCAATGGCTGCACCACTAAGCGATGACTTGGTTGATTATGATGATGGCTCGCCTCAAACTGTAGATCAATATTCGAAAGATATTTCTGCATTCTTGATGTGGGCTGCTGAGCCACATTTGGCTGAGCGTAAGTCTATGGGCTTTAAAGTTCTAATCTTCTTGGCAATATTTGCAGCACTTCTATACTTTGTTAAAAAGCAAGTATGGGCTGGTTTGAAAACTGAAGGCGCTGGTAATGCGCGTTCAACAACACCTGCTGCTTCTCTTGTATCTGCAACACCAAAAACAACTTCTGCAAAAACGACTGTTTCTAAGAAGGTGGTTGCTAAGAAGGTGGCTGCTCCTACAGTAAAAGCTAAAGCTAAAAAGGCATCTGCTACAAAGGCTAAGAAGCCAGCTGCTAAGCGTTTAAAAGCTGGTGTTGATTTCATCGACGATATTGAATTGGTCGATGGTATTGGCGCAACAATTGCCAAACGTTTGCAAGGCGAAGGTTACGGTACACTTACTTCTATCGCTAAATTATCTGGCAAGAAGATGGCTGAGGTTGCTGACAGCGTTGGCGCTTCTAAGCGTTATGAGCGCGAAGAGTGGCAAGTTCAGGCTCGTGAGATGATTGCTGGCAAACCGCCACGCGCTAAAGTCGACCAAGATACAGTTGCTAGGCTTTCGGCTAAAGCTAAGAAGTAATATAATTCTACATTATTATGAAAGGGCCTTGCATTGCGGGGCCCTTTTTGTTTGTCTAAAACTATAAATCTTGAAGAATTAGGAAATACAATGGATTCGACACTGCGCAAAACTTTGGAAGATTCCATTCGCAATATTCCTGATTATCCAAAACCTGGCATCATGTTCAGAGACATAACAACCATGCTTGGAAATGCCCGTGCTTTTAGACGTGCTGTGGATGAATTGGTTCACCCTTTTATTGGTATGGGGATAACGCAGGTTGCTGGTATTGAAGCGAGGGGCTTTATATTAGGTGGCGCTATGGCACATCAACTTTCTTGTGGGTTTATTCCTGTTCGTAAGAAGGGGAAATTACCCCACGATAAGGTAACCATTGCCTATAGCTTAGAATATGGCATAGACGAAATGGAAGTGCATACTGACGCGGTGACAAAAGGCGAGAAGGTTTTGCTTGTCGATGACCTGATTGCGACTGGCGGCACTGCAGAGGCGGCTGTAAAGCTTTTGCATAAAATAGGTGCTGATGTAGTCGCGGCTTGCTTTGTGGTAGACTTGCCCGACCTTGGTGGTGCAAAGAAAATTAAAGCGCTAGGCGTGCCAGTGCGTACTTTAATAGAATATGAAGGCGACTAATTAGCGCTTATCAAAATTGATTGAATTATGTTTTCTAAAGTGAATGTGGGATTTGAAACGTGACTGATTTAAAAAAACTATTTAAAGACGCTGAAACCGCTGGAATATTAAACCGAGGCCAGCCCGAAAATCTTACGAATTTCTTTATTGAAAAAGGCGAGATTGAAACGCCTAAAAATACTTCGGATACTTCAACATATTTTGCAGAGCTTGATGAAAATAAGAACACTCAAATAGAGACAGATAGCGAAAGTAGCGAAATGCCGCGCCTTGTTCGTGGCTTTCACGATGTGCTTATCACGATAGGGATAGTTGTCGTTCTTTGTGCGTTGTTTGCTTTGACCAATTTAATTGTTGTTATAATTGCAACGTGGGTGTTGTCTGAATTTTTTATCAAAAAGCAAAACCTTGCATTGCCAGCCTTTGTTTTATCTATGGTATTTATCTGTGGTGTTTCTGTAGTAGCGTTTTCAGCTGTAGATAGTTGGATTAATATTGACCGAGCATATAGTACAAGTTTTGTATCGGCATCTGCTAGATTGTTGATTATATTAGCAATGGTCTCAGTTTATTATTGGCGATTTAGAGTGCCAGTTACACTTGCTGTTTTAATCACCGGTGCGCATGCCATTTTATTCTTTTTTGTATTTTATACGGCTTCGAAGTTGATTGGCATAGTGGATTCTGAACAGGCTTTTACCACTATTGGGCGTGGATTAGGCTTGGTTTTCGCCGCAATATTATTTGCTGTCTCTTTGAAACTGGATTCCAGTGATATCTTGAGAAAAACCAAACGTTCGGATGTTGCATTTTGGCTCAATTTATTGGTAGCGCCAACAATGCTTTATAGCTTACTATCGCTTGTATTCTTAAACGAAGAAGGCTTAAAATTAAGCAGCTTTGGTGTTGTCCAAGCTGTGGCTGTTTTGGTGATTATATCAGCTATGATGTTAATCGGGGTCGTTATTGATAGGCGTGCATTTGTAACTGCTGGGCTATTATCTCTTGGCGGCGCTGTATTTGTATTGGTCAAAAATTTAGATGTTGGTTACACTTCATTCTTTTCAATTTCCGCTCTTATCGTTGGTATAATTGTTCTAACGATTGGTGTTGGCTGGGAGTTTTTGCGCAGACAAATTGTACCTAATTTACCAAGTTATATTGTTGAACGCGTGCCGCCTGTTGAGAGACATAATCAATAATTGATTAATTATCGAAGATTGCATCTGTTCCCATAATGCCAAATGTAAGTGTCGCCCAATAGCTTTGATATTCGACTAATTTTGTGTTGGGATCAGTGTCGCCTTCAAAAAGGTAAACTGAATTTAACATAAATTTACCGCCGCCTTCTAACGGAATAATTGCTTGGCCGTTTTCATCGGTAATCAGTTTAAAGTTTTTGACAGGTTTAGTGCCATCATCACGAAATACTTGTATCTGCTTTCCTGCGGCTGGCTTGCCTTCATAATAAAGCGTTACTGGCAGGCTGTCATTTTGGCTTAGTGAATAAGGGTTTTTACTGGCGACCAATTCGTATTTCAAACCCGTTAATGTGTCACTACCATCAAAGCCATTTCCAACTTGAATGAGTGCTTTTGCGCAGCGTGCATATTGTTCTTGAAAACCTGTTTTAGGTAAGCCTCTTGTTTTGTGGCGTTTGATGAAATCACTATAACCTTGGTTTTCTACGTAATGAGTAAATTTGGACCACTTTTTAAAATCAAGCGTATCAAATTTCCCTTGGTAGCTGGCAATGTGTAGGCCTTCATTTTTTGTCTTAAAATCAAAAGCAGGGCTGTTACCCGTGCGCTGTTTTGGACTTACACTTTCACCTGAATTTGTGATTGTATAAAGATCAATTTCTTGTTTTACATACGGGAAGGCGGCGCCTTTAAAATCTTGCCCATTGCGAAAATTAGCTTCAATGTTTGAGCCTATTTCAATTTCAAATTTTAACGGTTCAATCCAAAATTCATGAGCATTTGCATCGAATGCAAAAAGACTAACTGACGAAATAATAAGGAATGATGATATGTGGCTTGAAATAGGTTTAGATAACATGTTTTGTTCCTTATGAAATTCGTCAGAATAATATTTAAGCCAATGCGTATAATTTAATATGAGAGTAATTTAGGTAATGGAAAATGAAAACTCAATTTAAATTTACTTCTGTATTGTTGAGCGTGATGCTATTTTGCGTGACCGTTTTGAATGTTGCATACGCGCATGAATTACGACCCAGTGTTGCTGACTTTAAGTTATTAAGTGGTGATCGTTATCAAATCTCCATTCAAACAAATGTTGAAGCGCTAATTTCTAAAATTGGTGCAGAACACTCCGATACAAAAGAATCTAAAAATGCAAGCGTGTATGAGAAATTACGTTCAGCATCTGCTGCCAAAATTATTGTTAAGTTTGAATCCTTTAAACCAATTTTCTTATCTGAATTAGAGATATCTTTTGATGGTGTTCGAGATGTGCCTTTAGAGGCAAAAGTGTTTGTTCCTAATGTTGGTGACATAGATATAGCGCGTGATTCTATCATTGTGGTAACAGGTAAATTGCCCACAGGGGCAACCAAATTTCAATGGTTGTGGCCACAGAAATACGGCGCAAGTATTATACGTTTAGACGAATTGGAAAATGAACTTAGTGAGGGATATGCCGCTTTTTTACGAGGCGGTGTAAAGAGTGATCCTATATTATTGGAGGGTGCTAAACCGCTTAACTTTTTGCAAACTGTTAAGGCCTATCTTGAAGTTGGGTTTACACATATAATTCCAAAGGGGTTGGATCATATTTTATTTGTGGTTGGGTTGTTTTTACTCAGTGTAAAATTACGCCCTCTTCTTTGGCAAATAACTGCGTTCACAATTGCTCATACTGTAACGCTTGCCTTGGGCATGCTTGAGGTTGTCACGATTTCACCTTCTATTGTTGAGCCGCTCATAGCGGCTTCAATTGTGTATGTTGCGGTTGAAAACATTATGACGGATAAGTTGCAAAAATGGCGACCATTTATTGTGTTCTGTTTTGGCCTTTTGCATGGGCTGGGTTTTGCTGGCGTGCTTGCCAGCATAGGACTTAATTCGGGTAGTTTTGTAACTGGGTTAATCTCGTTTAATGTAGGGGTAGAGTTGGGGCAACTTGCAATAATAGTGATTTGCTATTTTACTGTTGGTTATTGGTTTGGTTCAAAGACTTGGTACAGAAAATACATCTCTATACCAGCTTCGTTGTTTATTGCTGTCATTGCGATCTGGTGGGTATATGAACGGGTCTTTATGGTTTAAAGTTATGAAATATAACGTTGAGTCGTTTTGTAATATTGGTCTTTAGGAGGCTGAAATTTTAGAATTTTTACACATAGAAGATTTAGTCGCCTTGGGCGTATTTTTGATTTTTTGGTTAGGCTTTGAATTTGTCATTGACCATTCTCAAATGCGACACAAAAGTCTATCTGGCCTGTTGGCGCATAAACGTCGTGAGTGGATGTTATCTTTTGCTGAGCGCGAGTTACGTATGTTTGATGAAGGAATTTTATCCGGCCTTCAAGCGGGCACTGGCTTCATGGGTACCATATCGGTTTTTGCGATTGGGGGTTGTTTTGCATTGCTCAATTCGACCGATGTGGTGTTAAGCATCTTTGCCAATTTGGAAGTGATCTCAGTTGATATACGTGGCTCTTGGCAGGTTAAAATAATCGGGCTTACATTTATATTTGTTTATTCATTTTTCAAATTTGCTTGGGCGTATCGCCTGTTTAATTATTGCGGCATTTTAATGGGCGCAGTGCGCATGCCTGGAAAAGCTTTACCAGAAGAAATTCGCAAGCAAGCATTACTAGCCGCTGAAATGAACATCACGGCCTCAAAGCATTTTACTGCAGGTATTAGAGGTATCTTCTTTGGCTTCGCATTTTTAGGTTGGCTTATTGGGCCTTATGTATTGATAGGATCAACACTATGCGTGGCCTTCGTTTTGTTTAGAAGGCAATTTTTGTCAAAGGCTAGAAAAATACTTTTGGATGCAAGTTTAACTTAATTTACTTCGCCTAAGTATAAACCGCTTTTTTTTCTTATTTCTGATGTGGCAAATTTCATAAATTGTCTAATGCGTTCTACATTTTTTAAATCAGGATGGGTAAGTACCCATATGTCTGTATAGGGTGACAATTCTAGATGGGGTATGCGCATTAGGTCTTTGTCACTGTCTCCTAAAAAACAGGGCATTCGACTAATGCCAATACCAGCTTTTGTTGCGGTATGAACTGAAATCATATCGTCCATTTGCATGGTGAATTTTGGATTTAGAAACCGCGCTTTTAGTTCTGCTGGTATGGCGTTGCCCCACCATTGAAATGTGATGAATGGCATAGTCAGCTCAATAGGATCACTTGAAAGTAACACTGGGTTTTGTTCGACGAATTTTTTTGAAGCGTAAAATCCTCGATTTTGTTTGGTTGCCATGCTGCCAAAAAGGGATGGCTCTAAAACTTTACTAATGCGTATTGCAACATCTGCCTCGCGCTGATGTAAGTTCACCACATCATTAACCGCACTTAAGTTCACCTGTATTGCTGGATGCAAGACCATAAATTTATGAACGATCTCTGCCAATTGAACTTGGATAATGAGTTGAGCCGCTGTGACTTTTAAAGTGCCCTTTAAGGCTTTGTCATCTGCAATAATATTGCGACCTAAAACGTGCATTTCTTTTTCTATGCGCAGGGCTGTTTCAGTTACCTTGCGCCCTGCATCTGTAATTAAAAGGCCCTGGGGTAGGCGGTCAAACAGACGAGCGCCAAGTTTGTCTTCTGCTATGGCAAGACGACGCGAAATCGTTGAGTGGTTCACACCCAATGCGCGCGCCGCGCCGCTAAGTCCATTATTGCGCTCAATTTCTAATACGAGTTTTACATCGTCCCAATTATCCATCTGGTACACATATCAGCTGTGCATATATGCACAAGGTGCTTTTAATAATCGGTAATTTTCAACATGGCTATATGCGCGTATATGCTAGGTTTTAAACAGGAGAATATCATGTCCCATAAAATTTTAGCGCTTATTACAGTTGAGAATAAAGAGGCGATTGCTAAATATCGCGAGGGTGCGAAAGATGCATTGGCCAAACATGGCGGCGCTGTTTTAAGCGCGGCGCCAATTAGTGATACCTATGAAGAAGGTACGAACAAGCCAAGTTCATTTGCGTTGATTGAATTTCCAAATAAAGAAGCAGCGCAGGCATGGCATAATGATCCAGAATTGCAGGATCTGCATGCATTGCGCCGCTCTAGTGGGCAGTCAACAATATTTGATGTCTAAGTTTTGACGTTTAAGCTATTTGCTTAGTTGTTAAATTTAAACAACATAATGTCGCCATCTTGAACGATGTATTCTTTGCCCTCATCACGGGCCTTACCAGCTTCCTTGGCTGCAACTTCGCCGCCAAGGGATACGTAGTCATCATAGGCAATGGTTTGCGCTCTAATGAAGCCTTTTTCAAAGTCCGTATGAATAACACCAGCGGCTTGTGGCGCTCTTGCACCTTTGTCCACTGTCCAAGCGCGTGTCTCTTTTGGGCCAGCTGTAAAGTATGTAATGAGCTCTAGCAGATTGTAGCCTGCTTTGATTAACCTGGTTAAGCCAGATTCAGTTAGGCCGTTCATTTCTAAATATTCAGGTTGTTCTTCTTCTGGCATTTGAGAAATTTCTTCTTCAATTGCCGCAGATATCACCACAGAAACAGCGCCTTGATCTGCCGCCATTTTTGCAACAGCTTGGCTCATTTCGTTGCCTTTTGCCGCATCGCTTTCAGCAACGTTACAAACAAAAAGAACAGGTTTTGAGGTTAGTAGATTTAAGCCTTCAAGAATTTTTAAATCCTCTTCGTCAATGCCCTCTAAAAGTTTGCGGCAAGGTGTGCCTTCGTTTAAAAGCTCAATGCATTTTTCCATCATTGGAACAATTGCAGCAGCGTCTTTATCGTTAGACTTTGCTTTTTTGCGTGTACCGTCAATGCGTTTTTCCAGGCTTTCAAGATCTGAGATCATCAGTTCAGTGTCGATGGTTTCTACATCAGCAACAGGGTCAATTTTATCTTCAACATGCGTGATGTCATCATCTTCAAAACAACGCACTACATGTGCAATCGCGTCAACTTCTCTAATGTTGGCGAGGAATTGATTGCCCAAGCCTTCGCCTTTGGATGCGCCGCGCACGAGGCCCGCAATATCAACAAACGAAATTCGGGTAGGGATCAACTCTTTAGAACCAGCAATGTCTGCAATTTTTTGCATACGTGCATCTGGCACTGCCACTTCGCCGGTATTTGGCTCAATGGTGCAGAACGGATAGTTTGCCGCTTGCGCAGAGGCTGTTTTTGTAAGTGCATTAAATAGTGTTGATTTGCCAACGTTAGGTAGGCCAACAATGCCGCATTTAAAACCCATGATATTTGTTCCGTTCTTTATTTATCTTCTTGCCCAAATAGCTTTTTTAGCATGTCAGTCATTTGATTGCTTTGGGGCCTTTGCTGGGAAGTGACTTTATTTATTTTGGGCGCGGCGTTGCGCGCCTGATGAATATGGCTGCTATTTTTTTTGTCGCCATTAGCAGATGACGCTTTGTTGGGATTAGACTTTTTCTGTTGTTTTTTATCTACAGGCGCTTCGTTACCAAGCACTAAAGCAAGCTTGTTCATAAAGCTAGAATCTTTGCCTTCAATCAGCATGTCTATGTTGTCGCCAATGGCATTTAACAATGGGTCTACCCATTTGTAGTCTGCCTTTGAAAAATCGCCTAGCACATGGCCTGTGACGCGTTCTTTATGGCCTGGATGATCTATGCCTAAGCGAATGCGTTTGTAGTCTTTACCGCAATGTGCATCAAGAGATTTAATGCCGTTATGACCGCCATGGCCGCCGCCCGTTTTAATGCGTACTTTACCAGCGGCTAAATCTAGTTCGTCGTAAAATACATAAATATCAGTTGGTTTAATTTTGTAAAAGCGCATTGCCTCACCCACGGCTTCGCCAGACAGGTTCATAAAGGTTTGCGGTTTTACCAATAGTACTTTTTCGCCGGCAATTTCGCCATCTGCGATTTCACCTTTAAATTTTTTCCGCATTAGGGAAAAGGAATGGCGGCGGATTATTGCATCCACCGCCATAAAACCAATATTATGGCGTTGTCTGGCGTGTTTTGTTCCGGGATTACCAAGGCCCACTATCATGCGCATTTGGAGAACTCCTTAACAAACTAGTTGGAAAACTTAGCCAGAAACACTAAAGAAATTGAAAATTACTCTTCGCCTTCTTCGCCTTCAGATTTCTGATCGCTAGGAACTTCAACAGCCTCTGGCGCTGCAGTGTCTTCATCTTCTTCTGTCGTTGGTATAGTTGGAGCAGCGATAGAACACATTGTCGGATCGCGGTCATCAACTGTAAGCTCAACACCATTTGGAAGATCAATTTTAGAAGCGTGAACCACGTCTTCGATCTGTAGGCCAGTAAGGTCGATTTCAAAGTTTTCAGGAATTGAATCTGCAAGACACTTAACTTCAAGTGTGTGACGAACAACGTTAAGTACGCCGCCGATTTTCATGCCTGGGCATTCTTCTTCATTGATGTAATGAACAGGAATCTCAACATTAACTTTAGTTTTCTTACCAACACGTAGAAAATCAACGTGTGTGAAGAAATCACGCACTGGGTCTTGCTGATAGTCTTTAGGAAGAACGCGGTGTTTGGCACCATCAACGTTTACTTCAAGAATTGTGTTTTGGAAGCCACCTGAGTGGATTAGCATTGTCAGTTCTTTAATTGGAACAGCAATCGCTAGGGGATCTTTATTGTCGCCGTAAATTACAGCAGGCACTAGATTGTTACGTCTAAGTTCGCGTGAGGCCCCCTTGCCAAGTCTGTCGCGAGTTTGTGCCTTGAGCTCAATTGAGTCGCTCATGGTATTTCCTTTCGTGTCAAAAGATATGACTTTTGACTTATTAGAAATGCAAATTCAGTTGGATATACGTCTTATTACGTTTTCCAGAACTTGCCTTATCAAAGGCTTTTTTAATGCAATTATGCACTAAAAATTGCTGACTTCTATTTTGATAAATCTATTTAGAAAACAACAAACCCGCACTGCCTCCAAGGGTGTCTGCACGGGCAGGGGCTGTATAGGGTAAGTAGGGCTTAAGTGCAAGTAGTTTAAGCTTTTCAAGCCTTGTTCAAATACTAGTTTATTGCGTTGACAAACGGGCTTAAAGTTCGTCTTTCTGCTATGAACATAACATTGGAAAGTTAGGTTGGCAAAGCGTATGGCGCATGAATTAAAGACAGGTGTAACACAAGATGTAACGTTAGGCGAAGCCACAAAGACTTACGCTAAAATTGGTCTTTTATCATTTGGCGGTCCTGCTGGGCAAATTGCGTTGATGCACCGCCTAATTGTGGATGAAAAAAAGTGGCTTGAGGAAAAACAATTTCTGCATGCCTTAAACTTTTGCATGTTGTTGCCGGGGCCAGAAGCAATGCAGTTGGCAACTTACTGTGGTTGGTTGTTGCATGGCGTTAAGGGTGGCTTGATCGCAGGGCTTTTATTCATCTTGCCGGGCCTGTTGGTTTTGCTTGGCTTATCTACGCTGTATGTAACTTTGGGCCATGTACCAATTGTTGAAGGTTTGCTGTTTGGGCTTAAGGCGGCAGTGCTGGTAATTGTGTTGCAAGCCTTGGTAAAAGTTGCCAAGCGCGCCTTAAAAGGTTGGCACAGTTATGGGGTGGCGATTGCTGGTTTTATCGCATTAGCGTTTTTAAATTTGCCGTTTCCGTTGGTAATTTTTGCGGCGGGATTTATCGGATTTTTATACCCCCGATTTTTCACTTTAGGCACTCATAAAAATGAGTCTAGTTTAAGCGTTAATCCATTGAAACATATAGTTAAAACTTTATCTTGGGCAATTGTGTTATGGGTGCTTCCAGTCATGTTTCTAACTATGTGGTTGGGAAGCGATTCTGTCTATGTTCAAGAGGCGGCGTTCTTTTCAAAAGCGTCACTCGTTACCTTTGGTGGCGCGTATGCTGTGCTTGCATATGTGGGCCAACAGGCTGTTGAAGTTTATGGCTGGTTAAAGCCAGATGAAATGCTAACGGGATTAGGTCTTGCAGAAACAACGCCTGGACCCTTGGTGTTGGTACTTGTTTTTGTTGGTTTTGTGGGGGCGTTTCGTGATGCTGTCGCAATTGCAGGGATAGACCCCATTTTTGCAGGAACGCTTGGCGCACTGATAACTGTATGGGTCACCTTCGTTCCGTGTTTCGTATGGATATTTTTAGGCGCACCTTTTGTGGAGGCGTTGCGCGGAAACCAAAAATTATCAGGTGCATTGGCGGCAATTACTGCCGCTGTTGTTGGGGTGATCGCGAATCTATCTGTATGGTTTGCAATTCATGTGCTTTTTACGCGCGTAAATTCATATTCAAGCGGCATAATTTCAGCAGAAATTCCTGAGTTGCTCTCACTTGATTGGCGAGCATTACTCATCGCAATAGTATGCGGAATATTGGCATGGCGTAAAATAGGTCTGTTCCCAATATTGGGAACAGCAACAATCGCTGGAATAGCTATTACGTTGTTTGGTGTTTAGTAGATTTGGTTCTATCAACTGGTACTAATCAACCAGCCTTAATCAAACAGGCTTAATCAAACAGACTGGAAACAGAGGCTTCTAGCGATGTACGCTTAACTGCTTCGCCTACCAAATCGGCAATCGATACAACACGGATGTTATGTGCTGTTTCAATCGCTGCAGTTGGCTGAATGGAATCGGTAATCACCAGTTCTTTCAATTTTGAAGAGGCGATACGCGCAACGGCTCCGCCAGACAATACACCATGGGTAATATAGGCAGTTACGCTGGTTGCTCCGCTGTTTAACAATGCTTCGGCAGCGTTGCATAATGTGCCACCTGAATCGATGATATCATCAATTAACAAACAATCTTTGCCGCTCACGTCACCAATAACGTTCATCACTTCTGATTCACCGGGCTTGTCGCGGCGTTTATCAACGATGGATAAAAGTGAATCGATGCGTTTTGCCAAAGCGCGGGCGCGTATTACGCCGCCAACATCTGGTGAAACAACCATCGTGTTTTCGGTGTTATAGTTTTCTTTTATATCGCGGGCTAGCACAGGCACAGCAAACAAATTGTCTGTTGGAATATCAAAGAAGCCTTGAATTTGTGCAGCGTGCAGATCAAGCGTTAATACGCGATCAGCACCAGCAGTGGTTATCATGTTGGCAACTAACTTGGCAGAAATTGGGGTGCGAGGCCCAGGCTTTCTGTCTTGGCGAGCATAGCCGAAATAAGGAATAACAGCAGTAATACGTCTTGCGGAAGCTCTACGCAGGGCATCGATCATAATCAGCAATTCCATCAAGTGGTCATTTGCTGGGTAGGCTGTTGATTGCAGAACGTAGCAATCTTCGCCGCGCACATTTTCTAGAATTTCTACAAAGACTTCTTGATCTGCAAATCGGCGAACATTTGCGTTGCCCAGAGGAATGTCGATGTATTTACAAATCCGCTCTGCAAGATGACGGTTTGAATTGCCTGCGAAGAGTTTCATAATAAAATGCCATAGATCATTGGTGTGGATCGTATAAATATGCGCGTTCTATAGAATACTGTAACGCATGCATCAATGGTGATTCGGCATTGAGAGCAGTTTCTTTGAAATTAATATCGATTAAATTGTGTAAATGTTCGTTAGCCGCGCGTAGATAGCCATGATTTGAGTTGTGCAAGGCTATTATTTGCAACTTTTGAAATCATTTGGTCGTTAACAGCGGCCCATGGATCAGCTGACTTTTTATTTGTGCGTTCTTGGCCCGAAATTCTGTAAACACGCTTATTGTTTTTATCCAATACGTCCCAAACATAAACTAGCAATGTGCCTGCGCCATCTTCTAGGGCTGAAAAGTAGCCTTTTACTTGGTAGGTTGCGCCATCTTGAATGGAGTTTACGATTTTAACTTGGTTTTGTGTTGCCGCGCTTCTGATAGAAGATGATAGGGACGACACTGCAGATTGTGGTGCGTTTGAAACTGGCAAAAATACTACAGATTTTGTTGCAGGCAGGCTTGCTGTTTGTGTGCCGTTTTGAAGGCCATTTTGACTTGTTGGAACCGTAGGTGTTTGTGGGGCGACTGTTTGTTGCGGATTTGGCGTATTAACGCTTTGAAGGCCCTCACTAAGTGAACTGCCTTGGCAGGCAGTTAAAAATGCAAATAAAACAGAAATGCAAATAAATTGAACAAGTGTTCTAAGTTTGAAAATAGAATTTGAAATGTTAAATTGCATCTAATCTACCTGTGTTTTTGCTCATATTACTGAGTTGTGCAGAGCCTAAATTACAAATCTTAATAAAGCCTATGCTTATAAACTAATGAGAATCATTTTTTTATACTTATACAACCTTGCGCCTAAATGGGGATGCTTAATTGAGAATGCCTAATGGGTTATAAGGTCAATTTTGTGGCTGGTTTATGGCTGGCCTGAAAAAAATCGGTTTATATCAAGCAAATGGCGCTTAGTTGGCGGCCGTAGTCGGGCTCTTTTCTATGGGTTGATCTGCGATATGAGAAAAGAGCATCTTCGTTTGAATAGGTGCATTGTCCTGTCCAATTAGCCTGCACATCAAGATTGCTCAATCGATCAACAATATATTGAGGCAGGTCAAACATGAAATGTGTTTTTTGTTCTGAATTTATAAGATAAGCATCGTTGTTTTTATCAAGCGAAATAAGATTATCGGCAAATTCTGGTCCAACTTCATAATTTTCTTGGCTAATGGTAGGCCCAAGAATAGCAATGATGTTTTTTGGTGTCGCACCAAGGTTGCACATTGTTTGTATGGTATTTTCAAGAATGCCAGATGTCGCGCCTTTCCAGCCAGCATGTGCCGTTGCAACAATGCCTGCTTTTTCATCTGCAAATAATACTGGGCCGCAATCTGCAGTTAAAACCCCAACCATTAAGCCTTTTGTTTTAGTAACGAGCGCATCTGCTTTTGGCTTTTTAATCGTCATGGGTTCGCTAACCACAACGGCAATTGCTGAGTGAATTTGATAGGGGGTTGCTAAGTGGGTTTTAGGAACGTTTAAATGCGCTGATGCTAATGCGCGGTTCTTTGTAACTACTTCTTGGTCATCGTTTGAACCAATACCAACATTTAAGCCTTTATAAATGCCTTTTGAAGCCCCACCGTGTCGGGTGAAAAAAGCATGATTGATGCCGTCTAATTTTAAAGCGTTGCATGTAATAGGCTTAAGCATATTCTTAACTTTCAGTTAGAAGTTAAATAATTGCATTTGTTCTAGTTACTACTCGTTAACAAGCGCTTATCATAAAAATATAATTACAGGTCTGATTTTAAAGTCGTGTTAAAGCCCGCTGGGTAAAATTCCATTGCTCGTTAAGGATAGCACCTTAAACAGACTACCCATTTGGGAATCGGACGCAAGGCGTTCAACAGCATTTGAAATTTGTGTCTGCGATTGCGCATCGCCCATTTGGCCCAAACTGCCTGCGCGTTCTATCAAACCCATTGCCAGCAAAAACTCGGCCTGTGTACTGATGCGTGGTTCAATGTTTAGTCTGCTGGCGCATTTGGCAAGTCTTTCAAAATCTACATGTGAGGTTAAATCTGCAAGACCAGGTTCTGCTAACGGATCAGCAATACCATGAGAACGTAATGCTTGAAATGTATCGCCAAAGCTAGAAATCGCATGTCCATAATCTATGAACAATGCTGCGCCTTGGTGTTCTAAGAAAGTCGCACTTAACATTTCAATAATTGCTTCACGGGCAGGGGATGTTTCATAAACAGACCCTTGTGGCTCATCAGCCGCACCTTTTGGCAATAAAGCTTCTTCAATTGTTCCTGCCAATAATACATCGTGCAATTGGTCTTTATCATCAACGCTCACACCACGCTCTGACCACTTGTCGCCAGATTTTACATATTGGTGAACGGGCAATACATCTAGAAACTCATTCGCCACAACGATGGTAGGCATTTGCGGCAGGTCGTTTACTTCGCTAACCCATGTGATGTTTTTATCAATATCTTGCAAACGCTCTTTTTGAGCTTGCCGCATTAAGTCGCTGGTTTCTACCATGACTATATTAGCGGCAGACAAAAATTCTGGAACAATATTTGCCGCGCGTAATAGGTCACTCATTAAAGTGCCTTTACCGGGGCCAAGCTCTGCCAAGCAAAACTGGTTTGGAGCGCCAAGTTTTTGCCAAATATCAATGCACCATATGCCAATGAGTTCGCCAAACATTTGGCTTACTTCTGGTGCGGTTATAAAATCACCCTTTGCGCCAATGGCTATTTGGTTTTTATAATAACCATATTGTGGATCAGCCATGCATATGTGCATGTATTCTGCCAAACTAATTGGACCAGAAACAGAGATGCCACGTTTTAATTTTTCTGCCAATTTTGTCATTTTATGTTCGGTCATTTTATTGTGCAGATATCATTCTAGATTTACTTGTTAGAATGCTCCACAAGCCAATAAGTATAATTGGAATGGAAAGCACCATGCCCATAGTAAGCCAGCCGCCAAATAGATATCCAATTTGAGTATCTGGCACACGAACAAATTCTACCAAAATACGTGCGATCGCATAACCAGCAACATAGACACCAGCGATAAAACCAGGTGATTTTAGCTTTAAGAAAGTGTGGGTGAAAATACGAAGCACTATGAATAACACAACACCCTCAAGTGCGGCCTCGTATAATTGGCTTGGGTGTCTTGCTAAGCCATCTTGTGTGATTGGAAATATAACGCCCCATGATGCGTCAGTAACTTTTCCAAATAACTCTTGATTGATGAAATTTGCACATCTACCAAAAAAGATAGCGATGCAAGATGCAGGGCCAATAATGTCGAACAGACTGAAAGGCGAAAAGCCTCTTGATCGCGAAAACAATATCATAGCAATTACAACGCCCGTTAAGCCGCCATGGAAGCTCATTCCACCATCCCAAACTTTTATGATGTCTAATGGCTGGGCAAGATATTTGTCGAGATTGTAGAATAAAACATATCCAATGCGCCCCCCTAAAATAACACCCGCGACGAGCCACATTAAAAAGTCTTCAAGATGGGCTTTTGTTATTGGTGATGTTTGGTTCCAAAGTTTTGGATTGGAGACTAATTTACCTGCATACCACCAGCCTGTTAATATGCCCACAACATAAGCCATGCCGTACCAATGTACTTTTAACGGTCCTAGCTGAAGTAGGACAGGATCGATGTTAGGAAAGGCAAAAGCTGCAAATACAGAAGGGGTCATAAATTGTTTCCATTTTTAAAGTATCTTTTCCTAGCGAAGCATCGGTGTAGTCGCAACCCAATTTAAAAATACGAATTGTATATTATAGCGTTGGTAGTAAATGGATGCGGCAATAAAATGGCTTGAATGAACACTCAAAAGTAACTAACTCAATGCTATTAGTTACTGCACTATACATATCTGAATTAAGGATTGAGCCATGAATACAGGATCTACAGGACCTAACCGTATATTTGATGAGCTGGCAAAGTTGATGACAGATGCCGCTGGTGTGGCGCAAGGCGTTAAAGTCGAGGCAGAAACTGCATTTAAGGCACAGGCCGAACGTGCGCTTAATGGGCTCGACCTTATTAAGCGAGACGAATTTGATGCTGTTCGTGAGATGGCAATAAATGCGCGTGAAGAAAATGATCGTTTGTCAGTGCAAATTAAAACGCTTGAAGCACGTCTTGAAAAACTTGAAGGTGCAAAACTTCCAGTAAAGACCTCGCCAAAGAAAGCCCCAACTAAAAAAGTTGCCAGCAAAAAGTCTGCTTCTAAGTCGTAACTCAAAATTATTTTGAAAAGTTATCCACAAGGCTGCAATTATAAAAAGCTGAATCAACAGAATCCTTTAGCTGATATCTTGAACATTTTGATTCATCTCTTCTCCACAGATTCGGTGAGGCTTATTAAAAATTTGTCTGTTACTGAAGCAAACTCCAGTTAAATTGAGTGCATAGTTTGATTCGTGGCGGACTTGGGCACTATGAAAATGCGAAAGCAAAGTGGCTCAGGAGACTTAGTAAGTCGAAGGAAGTCG
Source organism: Hyphomicrobiales bacterium (assembly GCA_002400845.2). GTDB lineage: Bacteria > Pseudomonadota > Alphaproteobacteria > Rhizobiales > Rhizobiaceae > Salaquimonas. The sequence continues at coordinate 55,343 of NVRK02000015.1, read as the reverse complement.
GATATTTTACATTCGACTTCCTTCTAGTACATGCTTCAAACAAGGCGGTCTTGTCTTAGCGATTTTGGTTAAAGTTGTGAAAGACACAAATACACTGGAGCATAGGCAATGAGCCTAAACGAAATAGATTTTGAACGTAATTCCAATCCTGTAGATATGGTTGAGCAAGTGGCCTCAATTAATCAGTGGGAATTTGAACGCACTGATGATGAAATCAGTATGAGCGTTTCTGGCGTCTGGTCTGATTACGATGTGTCTTTGTCTTGGATGGAAGATTTTGAAGCTCTACATTTAGCATGCGCATTTGATCTAAAAGTTCCAGAAAATCGTATTCAAGAAACGGTGAATCTAATTTCGAAAATCAACGAACAAATGCTTATTGGTCACTTTGATCTGTGGAGCAATGATGGTGTTGTCATGTTTAGGCAAGCCTTAATGCTAAACGGTGGTGCAGAAGCAACATCAGAGCAATTAGAATGTCTTTTAGGAAGTGGGCTTGAGGCTTGTGAACGTTACTACCAAGCGTTCCAATATGTAGTGTGGGCAGGTAAGTCTGTTAAAGAAGCGCTGGACGCAGTTTTATTTGAAACTGTAGGCACGGCCTAAGGCAGTTTAGCTTAAGTGGGGCTTTGAGTTGGGGCTTGCGAAGATGGAACGCCCCTAATGTGAAAATTGAGTGTAACTATTTTATAAGTTAAGAAGATCAGGCAGGGCATGCATATCGAAAAACGGTATCGCATCTTCTGCCTTTAATGTTTCTGGATCACTTTCTTCGCAATAGGCGAAGCATTTAATGTTTGCTGCTTTTGCAGCCTTTACACCACTTACGCTGTCTTCAATGACAACACAGTCTTTTGGCGCAAAGCCCATTGTTTTTGCCGCGTGTAAAAACAAGCCTGGTTCTGGTTTGGCAAGGCCTACCGTATGGGCTGAAAATATTGCATTTGGAAAATGTTTCATTAGGCCATTGCTTCCCAGTGTAATCTGCATTTTTTCTTCACTGCCATTTGAAGCGACGCATATTGCTATATTTTTTTGCGAAAGCAATTCTAAAAGTTGCGCAATACCATTAATTGGCTCAACGCCTTTCCGCAAAAGTTCGTAAAGTTCTTCGTAGAATATATCAATCCAATTATCTGGAAGATCGGCACCTTTTTCGCGGCCTGTTTTGAAAACATTTTTCATTGTGCCGCCAACAAACAATTCCATTGCTTGGTCGGTGGTCATTGGTACACCATGTTTTGTGAGTTCTTTTGCAATCAAACCATTTGCTAAGCGCTCAGAATTCACCAAGACACCATCGCAGTCGAATATAATGAGTTTAGGCGGCAACATGTTGAATTTCCTTTGATGAATGTTTTAATATCGCCAGATTTGGCGAGGAAGGCTTGAGTAGAATTGCCAAGCATGGCAATCATTAGCTTTGAAGTTTCAAATACAAGATTCTTATAAGGGGTCAAGATTGGTATGAATAGTGATTTTTCAATTTGTCTTATTGGCGCTGGTAATATGGGTGGCGCAATGTTGGCTGGCTGGTTGGAAAGTGGCATTTCTACTGAGCGTATAAATGTTGTTGACCCAGTGCCGTCCGAAAAAATGGTGGCTATTTTCGCAGAGACTGGCGTGGACCATTTTACTTCGGCAACTGACGCTCCCATCTCTGATGTTCTAATAGTAGCGGTTAAGCCTCAAATTATTCAAAAAGTATTGCCATCTTTAACCAATATGATTGGCGAGAACACAGTCGTCGTTTCTGTTGCTGCTGGTACAACAATTTCGACAATTGGTAAGCATGCTGGTGATGTGGCAATTGTGCGTGCAATGCCAAATACACCTTCTTTAATGCGTCGTGGCATGACAGGTTGTTTTGCGAATGGACGCACTGTGGCAAGCCAAGTTGAACAGGTTACGCATTTACTTAGCGCAATTGGCAAAGTTGTTTGGGTTGAAAATGAATCACAAATTGATGCTGTAACGGCAGTCTCAGGCAGTGGGCCTGCATATGTTTTTCATTTAGCTGAGTGCATGGCGAAAGCAGGCGTTGAAGCTGGACTGCCTGAAGCCGTGGCAGAAATGTTGGCGCGTGAGACCATTGCTGGTGCTGGAGAGATGTTATCTCAATTAGAAGACAGTTCTGCACAATTACGAAAAAATGTTACTTCGCCAAATGGCACAACAGCGGCCGCGCTAGATGTATTTATGAACGAGCAAAAAATGCAGAGCCTAGTATCACAAGCTATTATGGCCGCTAAAAAACGCTCAGAAGAACTTTCTTAGTTCAATTAAATTTTGGAAAACGACCATGCCAGATAATCCTATTAGCATTGACGATTTTTTAAGTGTCGACATAAGAGTTGGAACGATTGTTCAAGTTGATCCGTTTCCGCAAGCGCGAAAGCCTGCTTATAAATTGAAGATTGATTTTGGAGAGGATATTGGCGTTAAAAAAAGTTCTGCCCAAATTACACAGCATTATACATCTGAACAATTAGTGGGTAAGCAAGTAATGGCGGTGGTGAATTTTCCACCACGCCAAATTGGTCCCTTCATGTCAGAAGTTTTGATCCTTGGCTTTTCAGATGAAGAAGGTGCAATTGTTTTAGCATCGCCTGACCTTAAAGTGCCAAATGGCGGACGTTTACACTAACTAAATTTAGTTTTGTGTTTAGTGAGGCAGTTTCACAATTGCACGCAAGCCACCAAGAGGGCTGTCATGCAGGTTAATGTTTCCGCCATGTAAGTGCGCAATGTCTTGAGCAATGGAAAGACCAAGACCTGTTCCGCTTTCATCTTGGTTGCGTGCTTCATCTAATCGCATGAATGGGCGAAATGCATCTTCTCTCAAGTGGGCAGGAATGCCAGTGCCATTATCATCAATGGTAATTAATGTGCCGCTTGCGCCATCAATCACAGTTACTTTGACCGTGTTTGCATATCTAAAAGCATTGGTGACCAGATTTGCAATCAATCTTGCAATTGCATTTGGACGTACTCTAATTTTAAGATTAGGAGCGCATTTAACCTCGTATTTTATGTTTTTAATTTTTGCTTCTTTTGCATGACGCTCTAGCAATTTAACTAAAATCACTTGTTCGATTTCTTCGCCAGATTCTCCTTTTGCAAAATCTAAATAACCCTGCAACATGTTTTGCATTTCGTTGATGTCGTCTTGCAATTCTTGAGTATCTTTAGTGTCTCCCACGAGTGCAACTTGTAATTTGAAACGTGTAAGAATTGTACGCAAATCATGGCTTACGCCTGTTAACATCGCTGTTCTTTGTTGAATTTGCCTGTCAATACGTTCGCGCATCTTAACAAAAGCAAGACCAGCAGTTCTAACCTCTCGTGCGCCACGAATTTTAAAATCAATTGGCAGGTCTCGACCTTTACCATACAATTCTGCTGCCTCAGCCAATTTTTGAATCGGGCGAATTTGATTTCGTAAAAATAGTATAGAAATGCCGATTAAGAAAAGTGATGTTCCAACCATCCATAATAAAAATATATGAGAGTTTGAGGCGTAAGCTTGATTTCGTTTTGCATAAACGCGCAAAACTTTATCTGGGTTTTCAAGTCTAATGCGAATTTCTAACAGGTCAGAATCGCCGACTGTGTCAATCCAAAAGGGCCTGCTGATTTGACTTGTAATTTCTTCGCGCAGAATGTCATCGAGAATTGAAAAAAACGGTTTGTTGTTTGCTGGCGGAAAGGGGTCCGGTGGCATAATTGTTATGTTTAATTTCAAGCGTTCTCGCGATATGCGAATGATCTCGGCATATTCTTTTTCTTGCGGATACGTTTCTATGATGTCGATTATTGCAGAAATATCTGCCGTTACTGCTTTGGACAAACGCTGTGTAACGGTTTGCCAGTGTCTTTCCATAAAGACATAAGCAATAACCGATTGTAAAATGAGCATTGGCATAATGATAATAAGCAGCGAACGTGCATAAAGGCCTTTAGGCATCTGCTGACCTAGCCAGCGAAAAAAGCGTAAGATTGGATTCCTACGAATTTTTTGCCACAAAGAGAGCTCCTCTACATTTGTCGGCTCTATATCTACTGGTTTTACTGCCACTTTTATTGCCTACTGGAATTGCCTACTAGATTTTCATATTGCGTAATAATTTAAAAAGACGGTGTGTCGGTTTGCACTTTAATCTAATTTACGAATAAACGGTAGCCGATACCACGTACAGTTTGCAACCATTTTGGATCGCCTGGATCATCTTCTATTTTACGGCGCAGTCTGTTTATTTGTACATCAATTTTTCGTTCACCAGCTTCGGTATACTCACCTAATAAATCTGTTCTTGCTACATCACTTCCAGCACTTGTTGCAAATATGACCATGATCTCTTTTTCGCGGTCAGTGAGTTTCACAACTTCACCCTCTTTTTTCAATTCGCGTTTTTTTACAGAGAAATGATAGGGGCCAAAACTAATTTGCTCAATAATTGGTTCGTCAGGCTTTTTAAGGCGTTTTAGAATATTATTGATTCGTAAAAGCAATTCACGCGGTTCAAATGGTTTTGAAAGATAATCATCAGCGCCAGCTTCTAATCCGTTAATGCGATCGTCAGTTTCGGCAAGTGCGGTTAGCATTAAGATTGGAACTTCATTTTCGCCAGAAATTGATTTGGTAAACTCAATGCCAGTTTCACCTGGCATCATTACATCAACAATTAAAAGGTCGAATTCTAATCCACTAAGTTGCTTTCTGGCCTCTGCCGCATCTCCTGCAACGGTTACCCTAAACCCATGCTCGCCAAGGTAACGTTTAATCAGTTCACGTATGCGGCTGTCATCGTCAACTACCAAAAGGTGAGCGGCATCATCTTCAATCTTGATTGAGTGCGTGTTCTTATTTGCGTCATTATTCTCGTTGTTTTGATTGGCCAATTGGCAACTCCAAATCTTAAATAATTATTGAGGCAAATACCCTCATATTGAATCTATCTATTCGCAAAACAGCATGAGCTATTTACTTGTAAAGATCAGTCTAACCTTTTTGACTAGCATTTGTCATGTTGGTCAAGAACTTTAGCACAGCTTGTGGATCACTTAATTCTGCATTTTGTAATGCAGTGTTGATGCGGCGAGATTGAGGGGTTGATAATTGTAAGATTAACTCGCGCCCTTTTAAGGTAGGATAAAGCATTCTTTGCCTGCGATCATCACGGCCTGTTTTTTGGGTTATGTGCTGACTGTCTAATAATTGGCGCAATACGCGCGATAGGCTTTGTTTGGTTATGCCTAAAATATCTAATAATTCTGCAACGGTTAGGCCGTGGTTTTTATTTACAAAAAATAAGACGCGGTGATGCGCGCGACCAAACCCCATTTCTTCCAGCGTTTTGTCAGCATCGCCAACAAAATCACGATAGGCTAAGAAGAAGGCTTCAAGAAAATCGAAGTCAATATTGTCGGGTAGCTCAACGTTGGTAATGTCGGTTTGGGATAATAATGTGTCTGGTAAATCTTTATTCATTACAAGGCCCGCTATGTTTTTCGTATTTTAAAAATTGTACTCGAATGAAACGTTCAAGCTTAATATTTATATTTAAAACTATAGGTTTATTAGCACATCTTAATAAATATGTCAGCACTGTTGACATATTTTATTTTAGGTCTAATTTGCTTCAAATGTTTGGTATTTAGATTGCATAATATTACGATTAATTATGGTAAATATGGTATCAATTTTCAGTTTTTAATGTCTAACGACAATAATGCCTTAGCGCAGGAGTACATAAAATGGCAGGCGTATCTTTTGACCGTATGGATGGTCACATTTGGTTCGATGGAAAATTCGTAAAATGGGAAGATGCCAAGGTTCATGTGCTTAATCATGGCTTGCACTATGCCAGTTCAGTTTTTGAAGGTGAGCGCGCTTATGGCGGTGAAATTTTTAAATTAGAAAAACACACTGAGCGGTTTTTTAAGTCGGCTGAATATTTGGGGTTTGAAATTCCTTATTCGCAAGATGCAATTAACCAAGCTTGTATTGATACGCTTGAAAAGCAGGGGCTAGTGGAAGGTTATCTTCGTCCTGTTGCTTGGCGCGGTAGTGAGATGATGGCTATATCAGCTCAAAAGAATACCATTCATGTTGCTATTGCCGCGTGGAATTGGCCTAGTTATTTTAATCCAGAAGAAAAGCTAAAAGGCATTCGTCTTGATTTATCTGATTGGCGTCGCCCCGACGAAAAAACCATTCCAAGCCATGCAAAAGCGGCAGGTCTTTATATGATCTGTACTTTATCTAAACACGCGGCTGAAGCTAAAGGCTTTACGGATAGTTTAATGCTCGATTATCGTGGCCTAATAGCAGAGGCGACTGGTGCGAATGTATTTTTCGTAAAAGAAGGTGTTTTACATACGCCTACGCCAGATTGCTTTTTGAATGGATTAACCCGTCAAACTGTAATTGAGCTAGCTAAGCGTAGAAACATAGAAGTTGTTGAGCGTCATATTGAGTTGGACGAATTGGAGAGCTTTAGCGAGTGTTTTCTTACAGGTTCTGCCGCCGAAGTGACACCAGTATCAGAGATTGCTGGTAGAATGTTTGCCCCAAGTGAGATTACAAAAACACTTATGGAAGACTACGAATCGGAAGTTAGAGGGCGTCCTGCTATTAAAGTGAGCTGATTTTAACGATTCTTCCAAATAATCTGGGTTTTTTCTCTGTAAAACTCTTCATAGTTAACCATTAGTTAAAATTATCTTTGAATTTATTGTCGCAGACGTATAAGTTGTGCAAACGCAATCTTAATGATGCGCACAAAAGGGGACAGAAGAGCGAAGCTCTTCTTTAATTTGGAGAATTATCATGGAAGCTTTAATACCAATTATCTTGCAAGTTGTATCTGGTGTAGTAGGCGGCGGCGTTATCGGCGGTCTTGTTAAATCAGTTGGTGGCAGCATGCTACGCAAAGTTTTACTTGGCGGTGCTGGCGGCCTATTAGGTGGCGCAGCAGCTACAGGTGCTGGTCCTCTAGGCGGAATGCTAGGCGGACTTACAGGCATGATGTCTGGTGGCGATGTTGCTGGTGGCATGGACATGGGCGCAATCGTTGGCAATCTTGCTGGCGGTGCTGTTGGTGGTGGTGCTATTTCTGGCATTGGCGGCATGTTGCTAAACAAATTTATGAAATAAGAATTTTATAAAATCTTTGTTTAAAAACTTAGTTTTAAAAACTTAGTATTTGAATTAACGGGCGTCTTAACGGATGCCCGTTTTTTTGTGTCTTAAGCACGCCTTGGTTTGTAAATTGTTAGTTGTGGATTTGCCTTGTTGTGGTAATCGATATTTAATCCAAAATTTAAAATGGGAAACACCAATGGCTAAGTTAGCAATCGCAATTGTACCTGTAACACCGTTTCAACAAAACTGCACTTTGATGTATGATGAAGAAACTAAAGAGGGCATTGTTGTAGATCCTGGCGGTGATATCGATCGTGTTGAAGACGCTATTAATGAATTGGGTCTTAAAATCAAACAAATTGTTTTGACCCATGGTCATATCGACCATGCAGGCGGTGCTGAAGAATTAAAATCTAAGCTTAAAGTCAAAATTATTGGGCCTCATAAAGATGATAAGCCCTTGTTAGAAAAAATTGAAAAACAAGGTGAAATGTTTGGGTTGGAGGGCGCGTTTAGAAATGCCTATCCAGATGAATGGTTAGAAGAAGGCGATACGGTTGAGTTTGGCGAACATGTATTTGAAATATATCATTGCCCAGGCCACGCGCCAGGCCATGTGATTTTGTTTAATAGAGAAGCAAAATTTGCACATGTGGGAGATGTTTTATTTCAAAACTCTATTGGTAGAACCGATTTGCCGGGTGGAGACCACGACGCACTGATTAATTCAATCAAAACAAAAGTGTTACCATTGGGCGATGATGTTTCGTTTATTTGTGGACATGGCGAGGGCAGTACAATTGGCCAAGAACGTTTGAATAATCCATTTTTAAAATAGAACTTTAAGAGACTAATTTTTTTGTTGTAAAAAATACGCTCATTTTCATGTGTGATGAAATACACAGCGACCTCTCTATTTTGTTGTTACTTTAGCTTCAGAAACAATATTAATTGTTACTTAGTAAGTATTGACACGATTAATATAGTAATGAAGACTATAAATTGAATATTTGGAGGTTATTATGAAAAAGATTTTAACAAGTATATTAGCGATTTCTTTGCTAGCAGTAGCGCCTTTGGCTGTTTCTGTTTCAAATGCAGATGCTGGCAGTAAAACATGGAAGCGTTTCGGTAACGGCGTTGCGACGGGTGTTGGTGTTGGACTAGGCATTGTAAACCGCCTAACAAGACCAAGACATCAACCAGCGCCGCCAGTTTATGTGCAGCCACGTCCAATATATGTGCAACCCGCGCCTGTTTATCACGGCGGTTATAGCCAAGCACACTATAATTACTGTGGCAGTAAATATAGATCGTATCATTATCCAAGCAATACATTTCAGCCGTTTCATGGCCCACGTCGTCAATGTCGTTCAGGATATTAGATTGACTTAGTGAAGTCTTATGGACTGTATATTGATTGAAGGCACACTTAGTTCTTAATTGGACTGAGTGTGCCTTTTTTATATCGTGGTGATTTATTTTGTAGGGAGATAAATTTGAATGTTAAAATGTGTGGGTAACATCTTATCTGTGGCAATGCCATTGATCTGTCTTTTGTCGACAAGTGCTGCTTTTGGAAAAGACAATGACTTAATTGCTCAAGCGCTATTGTCTGAGGCCGATTTACCAATAGTGGTTAGAAAAATATGGGGTAGAAGCAATGAAGAATGCATGACGTTTGACGGGGATTTAATCAAAACTTTTGGAGGAACTGAAGTTGCTGTTAGCGAAGTTAGCAAATATAATTCTTCTGTAAGGTTTTATTTGCTGCCGTGTGGTTCGCCCGCTGCATATAATGCGACTGCTATTGGAATTGTTTATTACCCTAAAGGCAATCTAGCTAAAATTGCTTCATTGCCCATTATCGGAAATAGAGGGCCGACCACACAAGATGTCTTACTCAATGCTAGCTGGGACACAAAAAAACAGCAATTAATTTCATATTATAAAGGGCGAGGTCTTGGTGATTGCGGTTCTTCATTTGTTTGGGAATGGGAGAAAAACAGCTTCATAGCTGCCTTTGTTTTAATCGAACAGAAAAGCAAAGAAAACTGTGATGGGGTCGATGATGAATGGCCTTTGGTGTGGCCAATTAAGTAAATAATTTAGTGTTTCTCAAACGGCTTTAACGCGGCCAATATTTCTTTTACGCGGGCTTTGTTTGCGCCGAAATCGGAGTGGCCAATTTTAGCACGTGCAAAAATGGCTAATGTTGAAGTGCTCTGGCTAGATTTTATGAGTTGGACTTGAATAGTATCTGGAAAACGCAATGTTGGAGAATACGTTATGAAGCGAAGTGATAATTTATCTTCAGGGGCACTTATATATTTGGCATTTGTATCGTTGTTAAAATAGTCAATAATTTTATCGCGTAGTATTTCAGATGAAATCGAATAAGTGCTGGTAATTATATCTGGCTTGCGTTGCGTGCAATAATTTAAAGGGCAGGCGAGCGCAGTGTTTGGTTTGTTAGTTGGGGCTAAGGTTTTGATCTCAATATATCCCATGTCTGGATTTCCCCAAAATTGTTCTAAAAATTTACTGGGGCCATAAAGAGCAATTAAAAGTACCAAGCAAAGCGAAGCGATTGACAGATATTTTATAATGTTCATTTATGTATCCTGAAATTCATATTTTTTGAGTGTTAGATTTAATCCACATGGGTAAAATATGAGCTTTGATAATTTTGAAAATATCAGCAACACTCAACTTGTGGGCGGTAATTGATTCGGTTTTGTACTTTATACACTTAAATTACATTTAGAGAATGTGAAGAGCCAAGGCTAATGAACACAAGATATACAAAAGATAATATGGCTGGAGAACAAGCTAATATAAGCACTAATACAACCACTAATACAAATGGTGAGTTGGCTGATGTGCCGCGAGTCTTAGAAGTTGAAGACAGTACTGAGTTAGAAGTTGCAGATAAAATGGGTAGGCCAACTTACCACGCCCATTGGCAAATATTTCTTCCGACAATTGTAATTTTCATTTCCTATACATCGGGGCTTTATGCGCTTTATATGATGGACATGTCTTCTAGTGCATTGTTTAGACTTGGGGCCATTGTGCTTGGTGTAGGCGTGCCATTGCTCACTGCACATGCATTTTTACGCTATAGTACTGTGCGCTTACAATTGATGGACAGGCAACTACGCTATCATAAAGGCTGGCCAGAAGATGCTTCTGTTGAAGTGCCTTACGAATTGATATCCTCATTAAGAGTGAAAAAAGGGATTGCTGGAAGATTGTTTGGCGGTGGTACAATTATTATTCAACTTACTACAGGTACAAAAATAGCCATTGCCGATATTTTTGATCCCAGTAGCGCTAAAGAAGAATACTTATCTTTGAGGCTTTAAGTGCAATTGGCTTTTTTTTAATTACATGGCCAGAGTTGCTATAAACGCAAACGTTGCAATGCCAGAGAATAATACATGGTTTGTCAAATTTTGAATTTTGTGTTGCGTTTTTTTAAATCCAATTTGAGTGTGCCCATTAGCGTTAAATGCCAAAATAGCATCTGAGCTTTGTCTAGCAATTTGTGCCATGTCAATTTGTTTTAAATTTGAATTTTGAGTATGGGTAAATGTATGCATTTTAAAATTCCTTTGAAGTAATTATTCAGTCTATTTGCCCTGTAAATTTGTTCATGTTTGGGAGGAAAAGTGACCAGAACGGACAAATGTTGTGACAGAAGTAAGGCGTGGCATCAAAGTGCTTGCTTTTGTGTCATTTGAGTCCTAATTGTTCGCCGCAATTCTTCTTTATCTTTGGAGACAAAAAATGGCTTTTCTAGCTGACATTCTTTCCCGCGTTTCACCCTCTGCTACCATTGCCGTTGCCCAAAAGGCACGTGAGCTAAAGGCAGCTGGGCGTGATGTTATTGGCCTTGGTGCTGGCGAACCTGATTTCGACACGCCAGATAATATTAAAGAGGCAGCGAAAGTTGCTATCGATCAGGGTAAAACAAAATACACGCCAGTTTCGGGTATTCCTGAATTGCGCCAGGCTATTGTTGCAAAGTTTAAACGTGAAAATGAACTAGAATACTCTGTACCGCAAACGATTGTTGCGACAGGCGGAAAGCAGATTCTTTTCAATGCTTTCATGGCGACATTGAACCCTGATGATGAAGTTATAATTCCTGCACCGTATTGGGTAAGTTACCCAGAGATGGTTGCTATTTGCGGTGGTGAATCTGTTTTCATCGAAACAAAAATCGAAGATAATTTTAAGCTAACGCCAGAGGCGCTTGAAGCTGCGATTACACCAAAGACAAAGTGGTTTATGTTTAACTCGCCTTCAAACCCATCGGGCGCGGCTTATTCATATGATGAATTAAAAGGCCTTACTGATGTGTTGGTAAAATACCCACATGTTTGGGTATTGAGCGATGATATGTATGAACACCTTTGTTACGGTGATTTCAAATTTGTATCGCCTGCGCAAGTCGAGCCAAAATTATACGATCGTACACTTACAATGAACGGTGTTTCTAAGGCCTATGCTATGACGGGTTGGCGTATTGGATATGCTGCTGGTCCAGTAGAGCTAATTAAAGCAATGGATATGATACAAGGTCAGCAAACCTCTGGTGCAAGTTCTATCTCGCAATGGGCTGCTGTTGAAGCGCTTAATGGTACGCAAGACTTTATTGCTGAACGTCGCGACATTTTTGAAGAGCGACGCAATCTAGTTGTTGCGCTATTGAACGAAGCGACTGGCATTAATTGTCCAATGCCAGAGGGTGCTTTTTATGTGTATCCATCTTGTAAAGATCTTATGGGTAAAAAGACCCAGAGTGGAAAAGTATTGGAGAACGATGCCGATTTCGTAACTGAATTGCTTGAGCAAGAAGGCGTTGCAGTTGTGCATGGAAGCGCATTTGGTCTTGGACCCAATTTCCGTATTTCATATGCAACTTCTACAGAAGATTTAACCGAATCGTGCGCAAGAATTAAGCGGTTTTGTGCAAGCCTAGTTTAGCTTAATTAGTGGCAATCTTGCCGCTCTATAGTTAGAATTATTAATTTATAAGGTTAATCTAAGGTCTTTAACGTGGGAAACTGTGACTTATTTGCTTCGGTTGAAGTAATACGCATGGTTTCTGCCTTATTTATGCTTTCCTGACACTATGCTTATTCATGTATGATTGAGATTTTGTTTGGTTTGAGGTATTAAATTGCACCTTTAAGTATTGGATTTGAGATGGGTTGTAGTGTTGCAAAAGCATCAGTCATATAAAATGAAAACTGTAATTGCATCAGTTTTATCAGCTCTTAGCCTTAATATAGCATTGGGTGCAAACTTCGCATTTTCTGCGGATGCTCCTTTACTTGATGTGCCATCACAAAACAATTCCATCAACATGGTGGACCCAACACCGGTTGCTTTTCAACAGCCAGCGGTAGATGGTTTGAACTTTAAGGCTGGCGTAATTTCTGGTGTGATTGGTGGTAACCACAACCATATGTTTGTTGGCTCGGTTGCTTTGCCTATGCCGCTAATGCCTAGTTTTGGTATACAGTTAGATCTTGGCATTGGTAAATATCGCAAAGAGTTTATCAGTGCCGCAAGTGGACTTCATATTTTCTATCGTGACCCCAATAAAGGTTTGGTCGGCATTTATGGTGACTGGGGCTATGTTGAAAATGAGCATGGCGGACGGGTTGGTTTAGAAATTTCAACCTATCAAGACCGATGGTCTTTAGAAGCTATGGCTGGTGTTCAGTTCGGACAACATTTCTTAACTGAGTTTGTTGATGAAGTTGATTTAGCTTATTACTTTACCGACAATTTAAAAGGCTCAATCGGGCATCGTCTTATTTCACGTGGTCATGTTGCCAATATAGCGTTTGAATATGCACCTTCTAACAATGGTTGGAGTGTGTATGGCGAAGCTGAAATTGGCGAAGACGATTATGATGCGGTTTGGGGCGGTATTCGTTATTCCTTCGGCAGTAGCGCTGGAAAATCTTTAATCGAGCGTGATCGCCAGTCTGATCCTATCATTAGAATTCCGCGTAACTTGGCCAGTTTAACACAGTGTGGTGATACGCAAAATGGGCATGAAAGCTGGAATGGCTATGAAACGTCTACGACAACTAATCTATGCTCTGATAGAGATACGCTTCGCAGTTATGGTGCTGAAATTTCAAAAAATGGTGATGACAGCGAAAACACTGTTAAGTAGAGCCAATAGACCAGCTATAAATTCTTAATTGAAATATTAATGACTGGTAAAATTGCGCTTTTAATTGGCATTTTGAATTTGCTATAAGGGTGTTACCCTACTAACGGCATTTCCCCATATAGTCAGTATCAATGCGGTTGGCATATTCATCGAAAATTATTTTTTCCAACTTGCCTTTTCTACATCCAACAACACTGAATTCTAAATTTTTCAAGCCACGTTTGCGCAATATGTCAGCTAATTCGTTGACGCGAATGGTGTTGCAAGAACCACGATCTTTCCGGCTGATGAATTTTCCGTATTGGGTTAGTTCAACATCTGTTAGGCGACCTTGAATACAACCGCGTGCTGTGAAGGTTTTGTCTTTGTTTTTTGTGATGTTAATTTTTGTGTAGCCTTGGTCTAACATAGCCTCACGAATTTCATTAGCGCTGTATGGTTTTTCACAATAGCCTTCATAAATTTCGTCAGTAACTTGACCATATTTATTAAGGGTCACTTTTAGGCGGCGGTCTTCTTTACAGGCAAATGCTCTGTAATTAGGCGGCTTTTTGTCGATGACTTGAATTTGTGTAAATCCGTTGTCTTTTAGTGTTTTTACAAGCGTTTTTACAATGTCTTTGCCGTTAATGTGTGAGCGGCAATTTCCAATTTCATGACGGCGTCTAATCTCACCAAATTGGTTCATTGTTAGTTTATACTTCGTTCTGCCTTTACAAGCAGTCGCTCTAATTCGAGGCGGGTTTAAATCTGTAAACTCAATACGATTGTAGTTTTGCGCTTGTAATTTAGTGATAAAATCTGACGAATTTAATCTATTATTACATCTACCAATACGGCTTTCATTCTTAATATCACCAACAACGCTGATATTAATTCTGTATCTGTTGCCTCTAGCGCAGGCAATCGCTGTGTATTGTCCCTGGCTCTGCTGAACATTTACACGCTGGTAGCCGCGCTTTTCTAATTTTTTAGCAATAGTATCTATGGTTACCTGAGAACGACATTTCCCGGTTATTTTTTTGTCAATCACGCCTGTCCATTTAATATCAAGGTGATATCTGTTGCCGTCTTTACAGGCATTAAACCTAGAATGGGTGATACGTAATTTAACTGTTTCAATTCTGTCGTAACCGCGACTTGTCAATAATGCGTGTAATTGGCCTTCATCGCCTCCCAATTGTATTGTGAGTTGCGCGTTGCTTGTTGGGATGTAAGTGAAAATCGATAGTAAAAGCACTACGCTAAAAAAAGCAGCTTTAGATAGAGTAACAAGACGCATGATATTCTCCCGCAATTCAATATATATCATGAAGTTTAAGCGGCGATATTGTTAATGACAAGGCTGGCTTGTATTTTAAGCGTTGAACAACTTTTACAAAGGTGGGTTGTTATGTCTTGAATTATTAGGGGATGGTGAATTCTCATTCCACGTTAATTTATAGACTATACAATCTAAAGGGGTGAGAGTCTTGATCGATTCAACTTATCCCCAAGGGTGTGGATAAACTAATTTAAACAAGACGATAAACTAAATTCGATCAAGCAAATTTAATTATAGAAAAGCTGAATTGGAATTGTAAGAAAGGGGATGTTTAATACCAAAAATGCCAAAATACTCTTACGCTTTGTCTTGAGTTTTGATTTATTTTCTCTGATAAAAAATTCGTATAGAGCAAATGAAACTACAACAATAATATATAAAACTACGCCCCAAAAGATGCTTATAAAACCATCTTTGAAAAAAATTAAAACCGAATCAACTACTTTAACCAGCCAGATTTGTCTATAAAAAGGAAGCAATAATGCTAGCCTAGGATATTTGTATTCTAAATCATCCATGTAAGAACGCCACACTTCTTATCCATAAATCTAATATTCGTATTTCGTATACTGGAACGATTTTAACTAAGCCAAGCCACTAAACCGCCGCTATATTATAAGTACAAATACCACAATAAGTTAGATAGACAATTGAAAGAAACTTTCTGCAACTATTCTGGTTTTATTTATACTGTTTAGTAAACAATGATTACTCATCCCATTCAAACAAAATACCTGCTAATTTACGGTCCTTAGGAAGAACTATACCATAATAATGCATCCTAGCAATTTCTTTCAAAGCTTCTGTGCAACCCAACGACAAAGCTAAAATATAATAGCACAATGCTGCATTTTCATTTTTTTCTACTCCTTGTCCAAGTTCTAATGAAATTGCATAATCAAAAACCGCATAAGCTACTTTTGCTTCTACTGCGGGGATTAAAAACCTCACCGCCTTTTTGAAATTTTTTCTATTAACGACGGGAGAGTGGCCTCGTTCATACCAGCTTGCGATTGCATAACTGGCCCTTGGATCACCCAATTCATGTCCTTCGTGTAAAAGTCGCCAAACTTTCCACTCATCAAATTTTCTGCCTTAGTAAGTTTTGTCGCTGCATAATACTGATCTGAAATTGGATACTTTTCAGCATCGAGTGGTTGATATTAAAGAGGGAATAATTACTTTCTATTTTATAAAGCTTACGATTTTTTCATCTGCATAGTGATTAGAAAACCGCATTAACGCTTCATCGGAAAAGGAATTGAATTTAAATCCCCAACAACTTCACCATCAAGAAAACAGTTTTCAATATCGCAATTATCAAAAATACAGTTATTAAATCTGCTTTTTCCACCAATAGTATTTCGTTTAAATACACAATTTTTAATTTCTATTTTTTTTAAAATACTGTTGTCACAACATATCAAATCAAAATACGTTTTTTCAAACTTTTCATCAATGCATGTAATTTCTGAGATATTGCCCTGTGGTATTTTAGCCTCTAACTCAGCACTGCTAATAAATTTAATTTCTCTTTTATCTATACCAAAAGGCTCTAACAAATCGCACATTCTAACAACCTCGTTTAATATATTCATCTTCAGGTTAATGTTGTGTAGATAACATTCATGCCAGCAAGCAAATTTAATTATAGTAAAGCTGAATTGGAATTGTAAGAAAGGGGATGTTTAATGTCAAAAATATCGAAATACTCTTACGCTTTTTCTTGAATTTTGATTTGTTTTCTCTAATAAAAAATTCGTAAAGAGCAAACGAGGCTACAACAATAATATATAAAACTACGCCCCAAAAGATGCTTATAAAACCACCTTTGAAAAAAAATAAAATAGAATCAACTACTTTAACCAGCCAGATTTGTCTATAAAAAGGATGCAATAATACTAGCCTAGGATATTTGTATTCCAAATCATCCATGTAAGAACTCCAAATTTTATAATAAAATTTATTGCAGGTAACTTAAAAGTTCTTCTATATGGCTACCTAATTTACATAATGTAAACCCAATTGTCTGCATGCCCGTTTTTGTTAGGCTTATATCAAGGCCTGATTTTCCCAACGTGCATCCAATTGTAAGATCAATAGCTGAAGCCATTCCAATGTTTTTAGCGCCAAGAACTTTTTTACCAATAAACCTTCCAGTTTTCTTAAAAATAACCCTTCCGGCACTCTAGTGAAAAATTATTAAAATTCTGCCGTTAAAACTGCGCGTTAAAATTTCCGCTTAAAACTGCCTGTCAAAATTCCCGCCTAAAATTCCCATTGCCGAGATTTCGAGATTAAGAAGTCTCTAAATGCAAGTAGCTTTGCTGAGCCACGCATGGATTGAGGGTAGCAAAAATAAGTGTCCATGCTTGGCACTTCTGCATTTTGCAATAATTGCACGAGAGTGTGTTTGCTCTCAACAATATAGTCAGGTAAAACTGCGATGCCAGCACCGCCTTCGCATACTTTACGAAGTGCAATTAGGTTATCGACCTCGCAAACGGCAGTGCGCGGTTTATGGTCTGTGCGGCCTACGGTTTTTAGCCAATTCATGCCAGATAAATAGCTTGGACTGTTGTCACCAAATGCTAAAATTCTATGCGAATCTAAATCTTCAATGCTCTTTAGTTGGCCATTGCGCTTTATGTATTCTGGCGAAGCATAAATATGAAAATGCACCGTGAACAATTTACGCTGAATGATTTCAGCTTGGGTTGGTTGGCGCAACCTTATGGCGCAATCGGCTTGGCGCGTTGCTAAATCAAGCTCTTCATTCACAAGGCTAATGTTGAGTTGCACATCTGGGTACAATTCTAAAAATTCGTGAATACGATTGGTTAGCCAGCCTGTGCCAAGACCTACAGTTGTTGTGATCTTTAGTTTGCCTTCAGGGCGCTCTGTAGATTCTGTAAGCTTGTTTTTAACCGCATCGAGTTTTAGCAGAACGTCATGCACTGTATGATACAGTGTTTCGCCTTGCTCGGTTAGAATTAGGCCACGTGCATGGCGCGAGAAGAGGGGTACTGATAAATCGTGCTCAAGCGCGCTGACCTGCCGTGAGATGGCAGACTGGCTTAAATTGAGTGCATTTGCAGCGTTGGTAAAACTACCAGCATCTGCAACGCTGTGAAATATTCTAAGCTTATCCCAATCCATAAAACTGTCTCCTTAGTACAAGCGTTGTAAATTTATTCAGCCGCTTCTACTTGCGATTCAAGTTCTGCCAAGTATTTTTCAGCTTCAAGGGATGCCATGCAACCCATGCCAGCTGCTGTAACCGCTTGGCGGTATGTGTCATCAGTAATGTCGCCAGCTGCATAAACTCCAGGCACTTCAGTTGCGGTTGAATCTGGTGCTGTCCAAAGATACCCAGACGCTTTCTTTTTCAACTTACCTTCAAATAATTCTGTTTGTGGTGCGTGACCAATCGCAATGAATACGCCATCAACTTCAACAGGAACAATTTCGCCTGTCGTTACGTTTTTCAAAATAGTGCCTGTTACAGCTGCTGGAATGGATTTTTTACCCGTGATTTCTTCGAGTGTGTGGTGCCATAATACTTCTACATTATCCTTTTTAAGCAGGCGCTGGGCAAGTATTTTTTCTGAACGGAAACTGTCACGTCTGTGAACAACGGTTACTTTAGAAGCAATGTTGGAAAGATAAAGCGCTTCTTCAACAGCAGAGTTGCCGCCGCCAACAACCATTACATGTTTGTCACGGTAGAAAAAACCGTCGCAAGTAGCACATGCAGAAACACCAAACCCCATAAAGGTTTGTTCAGATGGTAGGCCTAACCATTTGGCTTTTGCCCCCGTGCAAATAACTAAAGTATCTGCTGTGTAAACATCTCCAGAATCGCAGCTCACAACAAATGGTCGCTGATCCATATCAACATTTGTCACATAATCGTTCACGATATTAGCGCCAACATTTTTGGCTTGGTTAAGCATTTGTTCCATCATCCACGGGCCTTGTACAGGATCTTGGTAGCCTGGATAATTTTCAACATCCGTTGTAATCATCAACTGGCCACCTTGCTCCATACCAGCAATCAAAGTTGGTTTAAGCAATGCACGTGATGCGTAAATTGCAGCGGTATAACCTGCTGGGCCAGAACCTATGATAAGAACTTTAGAATGTTTTTCTTTTACGTCGCTCATGTTTTTAAACCGTTATTTTCTATCAAATAGAGATGTATTCGTTACACCCAAATAACTATTACAGGCCTTATATTACAAGGGCTAAATGCCAATTGATTTGGGGTTTTGCTCAACTTTGTGTGAATCTAGGCATTTATTCTAATTCAATAGAGCGCGATAGATTTCTATAAGCCTGTTTGCTTCCACATTAATGTCAAAATTCTTCACCATGTGCGTTCTAGATGCCTTGGCAAATTTGTTGCGTAATTTGTCATTGCTCAATAAGGGAGCTGTGACTGTTGCCATTTGTTCAACGTCACCAATATTCGTTAGGTAACCCGTTTTTCCGTCAATCAATAACTCTGGAAAAGCACCCACTTTTGTGGCAACAACGGGCACGCCGCATGCCATTGCTTCTAATGGGGTAAGGCCAAAGCCTTCCCATCTTTGCGGCGCTATGAATAGCGACAATGCTTGATACCAAGAAGCCACTTCGTGGACTGGCACTTCATCTGCAAAGATTATACGTTTTTCCAGACCTGCGGTAATTACTTTATCTTTTAATTCGTTTAAGAACCCTTGATGGCTTGCAGTTGCCCGGCCCAAAACAACCCCATACCATTCTGGATTTTCAGGCAGTAGCTTAATCATTGTATCTACAAAAACGTCTGTGCCTTTTTGTGATCTGATGCGACCAATACAGCCAATAAGTTTGCCATTTGGTAGGCCAAGACGTTTTTTTATAGCGGCAGTATTTTTAGCGGGCGTAAATTTTGTTGTATCTATGCCGTGATACACAACATCGGCTGGCACTTTTAAATAGGCGTGGCCTGCATTTGAGGTTGCTACAACATGATCCATATTTTTGATTAAGAATTTAGAGTACCAAGTGTGGGCGCGCTGTGAGGCAGAAGTGAAAAGCAATTTGTAGGGGTGACGCAAAATTTTGGTAAGCACTAGACCAAGTAGCATTTCGTTATTGCGTCTTGCGTGCCACACGCGATATTTATGTTCTGCTGGTTTTTTGCTAAGCTTTAACAATTGAGTAAAGCTTAATTTTGGGACGAAATCAGGCAGGCCAACCCCAAAAGAAACAATGCCCAGTTTCTCGGCTTGTAAGGGTACAAGCCGAACGATGGTTGAGGTTACTCCAGATAATCTTCTGTTTAGATTTGGAGCAACCACACTGACTTTTGAACTGACTTTTGAACTGATTTTTGAGTTTTCAAAATTGACCATATTGATTCACACAACAGCCTTTACCTACTGGCAACTACTTAAGAAATCCTTGAGTACTAAATGTATTTTATTTCCAAAATTTCATAGCCACGCGTACCGCCGGGTGCAGCAAATTCTACAGAATCGCCTTCGCTTTTGGCAATTAATGCACGGGCTATTGGAGAAGAAATTGAAATTTTACCAAGTGCGATATCGGCTTCTTGATCGCCAACAATTTGATAATTTTTTTCTTCGTCGGTGTCTTCGTCAACCAATTTAACAGTCGCGCCAAATTTGACAGTGTCACCAGACATTTTTTTAGGGTCGATGATTTCTGAACGGCCAATGACAGATTCTAATTCTGTTATGCGACCTTCGTTCAAGCTTTGGCTTTCTTTTGCAGAATGATATTCAGCGTTTTCTGACAAGTCGCCATGCGCTCTTGCTTCAGCAATAGCCTGCACGATTGCTGGGCGGTCTTTGCTTTGGCGTTTTTTTAATTCCGCCACCAATGCATCATAACCAACAGGGGTCATTGGTACTTTTTCCATGTTAAATTCTTTCTTGTTTGGCGCTCATAGATTTGTCTTTTAGTAAATCTAAAGACAAAAAGAAAACGACCCTCAGACGGATGTCTCAAGGTCGCTCGCCATATAATTACCTCTTTATAGCACAATTAAGGCTAGTTATTCCAGTTTTTTTAAAGTTTTAGAAAAGCCCTGATACAGTTTTTAAAAAGACCTTAAAATAACAATGTTTTAGGCAAAATAGCTTTGAAGTGGTTTAACTTCTAAAGAGCCATCTTTTAGCGCTAAACATGCATCTGCCGCCGCATTGGCACCATTAACGGTGGTGAAATAAGGTGTTTTCATCATTAGAGCCGCACGGCGAATCGATTTTGAATCCGAGATGGTTTTTTGACCTCCCGTTGTATTAATAACTAAATGTACCTGACGGTTACGAATAGCATCTTCAATATGCGGTCTGCCTTGAAGCACCTTGTTGATGCGTTCAACTTCAACACCATTGTCAGCCAAGTATTTGGCAGTGCCACCAGTGGCTAAAATATGATAGCCTGCTTTATCAAGTTTTTTAGCAGATTCTAAAATACGCGCTTTATCATCACCCTTCATAGAGAAGAAAATTGTGCCTTTGGTTGGCAAATCTGTACCAGCACCCAATTGCGCTTTTGCAAAGGCCATTGGGAAACTTGTATCAAGTCCCATAACTTCGCCTGTTGAGCGCATTTCTGGTCCAAGCAATGTATCAACGCCTGGGAAACGAGAGAATGGGAATACAGCTTCTTTAACGGCAATGTGTTTTAACTTACGTGAATCAGGTTTGTCGCCATAAGCGGCAATAGCGTCATCTAGTTTTTCACCGGCCATAATGCGCGCTGCGATTTTAGCGATTGGACACCCAAGTGTCTTTGCAACAAATGGCACTGTGCGTGATGCGCGTGGATTAACTTCGATGATATAAATTTCACCATCCATGATGGCGTATTGCACGTTCATTAAGCCAACAACTTTGAGCTCTTTTGCAAGCAATTTGGTTTGGCGTTCTAATTCGTCCAGTGTTTCTTCTGACAAGGAATGAACGGGTAGAGAGCAGGCGCTGTCGCCAGAGTGAATGCCTGCTTCTTCGATGTGTTCCATAATTCCTGGAACCCAAGAATGGGTACCATCGCTTAGGCAATCAACATCAAGCTCAATCGCGTTTTGCAAATAGCGATCAAACAACAATGGGTTGGTGCCAAGCAATGTATTGATTTGGCCTGTTTTGTCATTTGGATAGCGCGCTTTAATTTCTTCTGGAACAAGCTCGGTAACCGTATCTAACAAATAGGTTGAAAGGGTAGGCTCGTCGTGAATGATCTGCATGGCTCGGCCACCCAAAACATAAGATGGACGCACAACCAATGGGAAACCAAGTTCTTCTGCAATGATTCTTGCTTGCTCAACAGAATATGCAATGCCATTGCGTGGTTGTGATAAGCCAATTTTCACAAGAAGTTTTTGGAAACGGTCGCGGTCTTCTGCAAGGTCAATCGCGTCTGGTGATGTGCCAAGAATAGGAATGCCAGCGGCTTCAATTGCGGCTGCAAGCTTGAGCGGAGTTTGTCCACCAAACTGAACAACGACCCCATGAAGCGTGCCTTTTGATTGCTCAAGTTTTAAAATCTCTAACGTGTCTTCAACCGTTAGGGATTCAAAATACAAACGATCAGAAGTGTCGTAATCTGTTGAAACTGTTTCTGGATTACAGTTCACCATGATAGTTTCATAGCCTGCATCAGTCAGCGCAAAGGCCGCATGACAGCAACAATAATCAAATTCGATGCCTTGACCAATACGGTTTGGTCCACCACCAAGTATGATGATTTTTTTGCGGTCTGAAATTTCTGCTTCACAGCGTAAGCTACCAGCAAATGGGGTCTCATATGTTGAGTACATATAGGCAGTAGGTGATGCAAATTCTGCGGCACACGTGTCTATGCGTTTGTAAACTGGATGCACATCTAGCGCGTCGCGTTTTGCAGAAATTGTCGCCGCATCTGTGCCTGTAAGTGAGCCAAGACGCGCATCAGAAAAGCCCATGCCTTTTAGCATGCGAAGATTTTCTTCATCATCTGGTAGGCCATGCTCGCGAACACGCTCTTCCATTTGGATGATTTCTTGCATTTGCTCTAGGAACCAAGGATCGATTTCGCAAGCTTGGTGAACCAGATCGACGGACCAGCCTTCGCGGAAGGCTTGCGCAACCATACGAATGCGGTCTGGTGTTGGTGTGCCAATAGCCGCTGAAATTGCGTTTTTATCATCGCCTTCACCAAGACCGGGAATCTCGATTTCATCTAAGCCTGTAAGGTCAGTCTCTAATCCGCGAAGGGCTTTTTGCAATGATTCTTGGAAGGTACGACCAATCGCCATAACCTCACCAACAGATTTCATTGCTGTTGTTAATGTTGGTTCTGCGCCTGGGAATTTTTCAAACGTAAAGCGTGGAATTTTTGTTACGACATAATCGATTGATGGTTCAAATGATGCTGGCGTTGCGCCGCCTGTAATGTCGTTGGCTAATTCGTCTAGTGTGTAGCCTACTGCCAAACGTGCGGCAACTTTTGCAATTGGGAAGCCCGTTGCTTTTGAAGCCAATGCAGATGAACGTGATACGCGCGGGTTCATTTCAATAACGATCAAACGACCATCTTTTGGGTTTACCGCGAACTGAACATTTGAGCCGCCTGTTTCAACACCAATTTCGCGTAATACTGCAATCGATGCGTTGCGCATGATTTGGTATTCTTTGTCGGAAAGCGTTAGGGCAGGGGCAACGGTGATTGAATCGCCTGTATGAACGCCCATTGGGTCAAAGTTTTCGATTGAACAAATAATGATGCAATTGTCCGCTTTATCGCGCACAACTTCCATTTCATATTCTTTCCAACCAAGGACTGATTCTTCAATCAAAACTTCTGTGGTCGGTGAAGCGTCTAGGCCACCTTCAACGATCTCAAAGAATTCAGACTTGTTATAAGCAATACCGCCGCCTGTGCCGCCCATTGTGAAAGACGGGCGAATGATGGCTGGTAGGCCAACATCGCTTAATGCATCAGATGCGATGGCAAGACCGTGTGCGATGTAACGCTCTTTGCGCTCATGTTCAGTGTTCGCCCATTCTTTTTTGAATGCGTCTACTGCTTCTTCGCTGTCTTTCCCAGAATTGGCTTTTTCAAGTTCGGTAATTTTTTCGTTGTAGAATTTGCGATCTTTGTCTTTAACTTCGGTTGCATTGGCTAAGCGCGACAAGGGAGTGTCTAGGCCAATTTTATCCATAGCATCGCGGAATAATTTGCGGTCTTCTGCTTTGTCGATGGCGGCTGCATCTGCGCCAATCATCTCGATATCCCACTTATCAAGCGTACCCATTTGTTTTAGTGACAATGCGCAATTTAAAGCAGTTTGGCCGCCCATTGTTGGCAAAAGAACAAGCTTATCGTCAGGGCGCTCGGTACGCTCTTTGATAATGATCTTTTCAACGATCTCGGGTGTAATTGGTTCGATGTAGGTGGCATCAGCTAAATCGGGGTCCGTCATAATGGTCGCTGGATTAGAGTTTACCAAAATGATGCGATAGCCTTCAGCTTTTAGTGCTTTACAGGCTTGTGTTCCAGAGTAGTCAAACTCACATGCTTGACCAATAATGATTGGGCCTGCGCCGATGATGAGGATTGAGTTGATGTCGGTACGTTTAGGCATATGTGCTTCCGTAATGCTTCTGGGCGAAATGAGTGGCTGAAGGTTTGCTATGAGAGGCAAAACTAAAGTCAATTTTATACGTAAAATTCCGGGCAGAATAAACTGACCGGTTCATAAAACAAATTGTATGGCTAAGAGTGTCTTATAGGCAAGTGTTGTGCGTTTTGTAACCCCAAATGTGATGTTTTTATCAACTATCTGATACAAAATTGGGGACAAAGTTGAGGGCTTAATTGAAGCTTTGTTGAACTAGATTATTTGATGTCTAAATACAGCTTGGTTTGCTCTAAATAAGAGCGACTTACCGCAATTTCATTTTCGTTGGATAAGACAATGTTCAAGCGGCCATTTTTGCGTTTGGTATTTGCGATGTGCTTTTTTGTAACCCACCAAGAACGATGAATTTGCTGGCCTGCTATTTCTTCTAATTCTGATATCGCATCGCTTAATCTTATCAGTATAAGTTCGCGCCCTTTGGTGGTTGTAACTTCCACATAGTGATCTTGCGCGTTGAGACTGATGATATCTGTGCCAAGCTTTCTTGGTAATCTATGATAAAAAGTAGACCTTGCAATTGAGGTTTTTTCATTAAATTGGAGCGCTCTTTGTTCTAAGTCTTCAATTGTGTCGTATAGCGCGAACATTAATGTAGAAATTGCAACTGTTACTATGGTGCACATTAGGGCGAAAAACAGAAAGTTAGGCCATGAAGCTGGAATGATACCAATTACATAAGCGTTGATTAAATAGACCCAAATGGAAACGACTATGCCTGTCGAAATGGCTGAAACTGCTCTTGAAAACATAAGTTTGTTGGTTTTTCGCGTGAAATAAGTGGAGATCGTGATGTTAACAAAAAAACCAATAAAACAAGTGGTAAGTGTAATCGCACCCCAATAAAAAAACCGTTGTATCAAGTTATAAATTTCGTTTGAACCAAATGGGGCTGACAATGCCAATATACAAATAATGCTAAATAAACAGAGCCAAAATTTGTAAGAAGAAATGGTTTTACTCATTTCACGAAGCGCGATCTGCAATATTGGTTCGTTCACGAAGTAAAAGTCCTAATTTACGTAATATCGATAGAATTAAAAAATATAAAAAATAATGTCTGGCTATCTAATCATCATAGGAAGTTTTTGACAATGTATGCTTTATTGAATTTGCAACCCTTATTGGATGCGTCGTTTGCCATTCAGTTGCATGTGGGTTTTGCTATTATTTCCTTCTTTGTGGGGATTATGATTTTTTGGCGCAGAAAAGGAAATACCAGTCATAGGCGCTGGGGTAAGTTTTGGGTGCTTACTATGGCAGGCACAGCGCTCACATCATTTTTCATTAATGAAATAAGGTTGGTTGGCTTGTTTAGTCCAATTCATTTAATTTCGGTCTTCGCGCTTGTCTCGCTATACATGGCGATAAAGTATGTGCGGGCAGGTAATATAAGCCTTCACCAAAGAACAATGAAGCTTACTTATGTTGGCGCTATGTTGATTGCTGGTGGGTTAACATTTTTGCCCGGTAGAATTATGCATCAAGTAGCAATTGATCCCTTTGAGGCGTATTTGAATGCTTCAAAACTAGGTGTTTCAACTGGTATAAGTGTTGCTAGCTGGTTTGTGGTATTGGTTGTGCCATTGATTTTGGCGGTATTGGTGGTGCTTAGTTTAAACCGAAAAGTGATAATCGATCGCCTGCGTTAAAATTAAATTTGTTACTGCTGAAAGCGAGTTTATTGTTTGTTAAATGATATTAGGTGAAAAATAACTTTTCGCACCCAATTCGTAATGCTAAGAAGCATGTGAGCTAATTATTTTACGGGAGTACAGTCTTATGGACTGGAAGGGTCGACGCAAAAGTAGCAATGTAAATGATGCCAGAGGCAGTTCGCGAGGGCGTTCTGGCGGTGGTATTGGTGGATTTGGTGGAAGAGGCGGCATGTTCCGCATTCCTTCTGGCGGCACAGTTCGGCCAGCGCGTTCTGGCGGCATGGGCTGTGGCACGATGATTGTTATCGGTCTTATCATGTATGCACTTGGGTTAAACCCACTGCAATTGCTTGGCGGATTTGCAGGCGGATTGACTGGTGGCCCATCTGTTTCAACACAAAGTGCGCCGCAGGTTAATCGCCAAACGGGTACAGCTGGTAAAAATGACGAGATGAAAGAATTCATGTCGGTTATTATGGGCTCTACCGAAGAAATTTGGACACAAATATTTAAAGGCTACGGCAAAGAATATCCATTAACGCAATTGAACTTGTTTACGGGCCAAGTGCGTTCGGCATGTGGAACGGCAACTGCAGCATCTGGACCATTTTATTGCCCAGGTGATAGCCAAGTTTATATTGATCTTTCATTCTACCAAACGCTTTCTCGTCAATTTGGCGCGAAGGGTGACTTTGCGCAGGCTTATGTTTTAGCCCATGAAGTTGGACACCATGTTCAAAACATCATTGGCGTATTGCCAGAGTTTAACCGCATGCGTCGTAGCATGGGTAAATTGGAAGTGAATAAAACTTCTGTTAAAGTTGAATTGCAAGCAGATTGCTTTGCTGGCGTATGGGGCCATTATGTTGAGCAACAAGGTTGGCTTGATCGTGGTGATTTGGAAGAGGCATTGGTTGCCGCTAACCAAATTGGCGATGATGCAATTCAGAGAAAGACGCAGGGCTATGTTGTTCCAGAATCATTTAATCACGGAACATCAGCACAACGTAAGCGTTGGTTTGGGCGTGGGTTTGAATCTGGGCGGATTGAATCTTGCGATACATTCAAAGCATCTAGTTTATAAAGTAAGCGTTTAGTTTTTTAGGGCTTGTCTTAATCTAACGATTATTGATATTTACGGTATGAATTTGAAAAGGGCGATAGTCGCCCTTTTACTGTTAGGGCGGTGCTATAGTCGCTTGTTACCAACCTTATTGGAGGCTTTATGGGGATTAAATCAAAACTTGTAACACTGGTTGCTGGTTTGGTTGGGCTATCTTCATTTAGTCAGGCGCCTGAGTTTGCACAACAATATAAGCAGCGTCTTGGTGGCGCTGTTCAAGAATTGGGTGTTGTTGTTGGTGATTTCGATACGAACGCTAAAAACGCTTTACTTACCCGTGATGATGCTTTGAATAAGTTGCAGGGTTCCTCAGAGCAATTTGTTCAAGATCGAGGGAACTCGATGGCCAAAACAATTGGCAGATTTACAGAGCTTGAAACCCAACAAATTAATATGAACGCTGCTAACGCCTATATGCAGCCTGTTCATGTTTTGCAAAATCCCGATATGGAATTAGTAAAAGGCGCGTGGTCTATTTATCAACCAGCAATACCGCTCAATAAAGAGAGCGCTTTATGGGGCGGCGTGGGTGCTTTTTTTGCCATGTTGCTTGCTCAATTGGGTATTGGTGGCTGGAGGCGTGCTGGCTTAAGTAGTGGAAAGCAAACTAAGAAGAACGCCGTGCTTGGTAAGAGAGCGGCAAGTAAATCTGATAAAGTCTTGGTGGCTCAAGTCGCCGCCTCAAGTCCTACAGGGTATGGCGACCTTACTTCCTATGATAATCTTTTAGATGATGAGCTGTTAAGTGATGGTTCTATCAATAAAGAAAACAAGCCTTTGCTGGCGGCAGTCGATGAGCGTCATGCTGATGCAATGCAGTTTAGGCAAAAAATATATGGCGAAGTAGCCCCAGACGGTAAAGTCGTACAGCTACGGCCCAGATCAAAAAAATAATGTCTAAAAAATAGAACTGACTATCGTTTAATCAAGCAAAAATTTTTCTGCAAAATGAGTTTAAGCGTTTTCAGCTACTTTTTCTAAGCCTTTTTCAACACGCATCAAATTTACAAAACGCTGGAACAGATAGTGGCTATCTTGTGGGCCAGGGGAAGCTTCTGGGTGGTGTTGTACAGAAAAGATTGGTTTGCCAGTAACCGCTAGGCCGCAATTTGTATTGTCGAACAGAGACACATGCGTCTCTTCAATGCCATCTGGTAGTGAAGCGCTATCAACCGCAAAGCCGTGGTTCATAGAAACGATCTCAACTTTGCCAGTTGTGTGATCCATAACAGGGTGGTTAGCGCCATGGTGACCTTGGTGCATTTTCGCTGTTTTTGCGCCAAGGGCCAATGCCAACATTTGATGGCCTAAGCAAATGCCAAATACAGGCTTGCCAAGTTTCATTGCACCTTGAATTGCTTCAACAGAATATTTGCCTGTTGCGGCCGGATCGCCCGGACCATTGGAAAGGAATATGCCATCTGGATTGTGGCTTTTAATATCATTTGCAGTAGCTGTTGCAGGCAAGATTGTAAGCTTACAATTCAAGCCAGCAAGTAGGCGTAGGATATTTCTTTTAACGCCGAAATCAACAACAACGACGTGAAACGCATCTTCTGTGCGTTCGCTAAATGATTTGTCCCATTCCCAAGGTGCTTCGTTCCAAGTGCCTGTTTGCTTGCTGCTTACGGTCTTTGCAAGGTCTAAGCCTTCTAGTCCATGCCAGTTTGCCGCTTGTTTTTTAAGCGCTTCAACATCAAATTTACCGTCTTTATTATGAGCGATCACAGCATTTGCCATGCCTTTTTCGCGGATTAAAGACGTTAGCGCTCTTGTATCAATGCCGCTAATTGCAATGATGTTGCGTGAAACTAACCATTTGTCGAAATGATCTGCTGAGCGGTAATTTGAAGGGGCTGTGATGGCCGCTTTGAATACTGCGCCAACAACACCAGAGCTTGTCGTCATGTTTAGGGTTTCGATGTCTTCGTCATTGCAACCAATGTTGCCGATATGCGGGAATGTGAATGTAACAATTTGCCCAGCGTAAGAAGGATCGGTTAAAATTTCTTGGTAACCAGTGATTGCAGTGTTGAAGCAAACTTCAGCTTCGGCTGTTCCTTGCGCCCCTGCGCCATATCCTTCAACCACAGTGCCATCAGCCAGAACCAATAATGCCGTAACTAATTTTTGTTCCCATTTTTTATTTAGGACTTTTATTTTTGTGTCACTATTTTGAGGTGTGGTTTGGCTGTTTTCAGTAGTCACGTTTTAGCTCCGTATAGGCTTTATGGGCAATGCTAGCATTTTAGTAGCGCGCAATTCGAGGCTTTATCTTTGAACAAAATTCTTGATTTTGGCCGTAGATTCGGTTGCTTTGAAATGTGTCAGCTGAAACGGCAAACTATTGTAAGGTGGGCAAAAGATCAACACCATTGAATGTAAATTAAACAGAATTATTTCAATAGCTTAGAATTTTTTATGTGCATTCCTAATTTATTATGTAATATTCGGCAAAATTTTATCAAAAAGGAATGCCTAATGCGTAATGCAATTTCTAAAGCACTTATTAGTGCGCAAAAAGAACTAAATAAGCGGCGAGTTGCAACGCTTAGGCTTATGAATGCTGCGATTAATGATCGTGATATTGCGTTACGTGGCAAAGGGAAAGAGAAAGCAGATGATGAGGAAGTGCTGGATATATTGGCTAAAATGGTCAAACAGCGCGATGAGTCTGTTAAAATGTACAAACAAGCTGGTAGGGCTGAGTTAGAGGCGCAAGAGTTAGAAGAAATTGTAATTATTCAGGAATTTTTGCCAAAACAATTGTCCCAAGAAGAAACAAACAAAATTGTAGGTGAGTTGATTACAGAGACGGGCGCCGAATCGCTTCGCGATATGGGGAAGATTATGGGTATCTTAAAAACGCGGTATCGCGGTCAAATTGATATGGGAAAAGCAGGTGCTCTGATTAAATCGCAACTGACTGGATAAGTTTTAGCGTATTGAAATGAATGCGTAATAACTAGAATGTATGGGATGCTCGTTAAATAAAGTTGCTAAATAAAACTGTCCAGAACCAACCCACTGATCCTGGACAGCTAAAGCGGCAGCCCTATTTTCCGAACCCACTCCGAACAATAGAAGTTTACACCACATGTTCTTTTTTCTAATTTAACGGAAAATCGCAATCCCCCCATATGGGGGGTATTTAAGGTTGTGTTTTTAAAATCTGAAATTCCTGATACTTATCAAGCGATTTCAAAGTTGCAAGAAATCATTAAATTCCAATAATTCTCATTTTTGTTGCTTTAAACACCGCTTGTGCCAAAGTTTTGCAACCTAATTTTTTACGAACAGACTTCAAGTAATCACGAACTGTATGTTCTGAAATTCCCAATTCGATTGCAATTACTGGGCTTTCTTTGCCTTTTGCTATTAGATTAAGGCACTCAACTTCTCTTCTAGATAGGCTTGGCATCTCTTCAGAACTGTAGACTTCTAAAATCGCTTTTACGTGGAGCTCATGGGCAATTTCACCAAGAATTTCTTTTTCAGCTGTAATTTTGTGACGCCAATCGTCCAGCTCTAAGTCGCTGGTTAAAGAGAAGGTCGCAGTCGCGTTTTGAAGTATAGAAATGGGGAAGGTGACGCCTCTTTTTCCGATTTCATAAGATACTGAATCTTTGAAAAAATCTTTTTGCTGATCGTTTAGACCTTCAATATCGTCCCAAAAATAGTGTCTTTCCTTATTTTTGATGTCTTTGTCTAATCCGTAATATAAAATTGGATCTATGTTGCCATATTCCATTCGTAAATAACGTTCTATCCACCTTTTTTGGTAGGTCGAATGGAAAAATGGCATTTTGTTTGACGTTGGTGCATTTGGAGACATGAAATAGGCAACGTTTTTGTAGTCACCGCTGTATTGTATAAGTCTTATAATTTCGGTGAGCGACTCTTGTGTTTTTATTTTATCAAGCAGTAACCTACCTGATTTTTTATTTAATATTTTAATTTGCATATGGTTTAATTCAAATTAAAAAATCAATTTGAATCCATTCTAAAAAGTATTTATTATAATTTAAGTAACCTCACAAAAAGTGTAGGCGTCCCCATTTAATTGCTTGTTGTAGTATTATGCTTTTACACCGTTAAATAGAATAGTGCAATCGGATGCAATTTTTGATGTTACTTTTTTAAAAAGACAACTTGTATAAGAGAATTCTGCAAATAACAGATATTTGAAGTGACTTATACGGAGCGGATTTGGAAAATATTACAGGTGATTTTATTCGTAGCTCGGTCTATAATAATTTTAGTAAAAATATGTACACGATAGATTGTTTATAGATGCGATTTTCAGACGGCTTTTTAGATGAGATAAGAGATAGACTTCCGATTTCGGAAGTTGTTGGTGCTCGTGTTGCATTTGACAAAAAGAAAACAAACCGTGGGCGTGGTGACTTTTGGGGCTGTTGTCCGTTTCACGGAGAAAAAACACCTAGCTTTCATTGCGAAGATCGCAAAGGACGTTACCACTGTTTTGGTTGTGGTGTTAGCGGAGACCATTTTAGGTTTCTAGTTGAATTAGATGGCTTGAGTTTTCCTGAATCTGTAGAGCGGCTTGCAGATCAAGCTGGTCTTCCAATGCCAATCATGGATAAGCAAGAGCAAGTACGTGAACAAAAGCGAGCAACTTTGTTTGAAGTTATGGAGCTGACAACTGGTTTTTTTAAAAGCCAATTACAGTCTCCTATAGGTGCTAAAGCCAGAGCTTATTTGCGTGATCGTGGATTAAGTACAGCGACACAAAGTGAGTTTGATTTGGGCTATGCGCCTGAAAGTCGAAATGCCTTAAAAGAATTTTTGTCCTCAAAAAATATCTCACAAGACCAAATGATTGCATGTGGACTGTTGATTAACGGCCCAGATATTGCTGTGTCTTATGATAGGTTTCGTGATCGCATTATGTTTCCTATTCCAGATTCTCGAGGTCGAACCATCGCCTATGGCGGCAGGGCATTAAATCCTGATGCATTGGCTAAATATTTAAACTCACCTGAGACTGAGTTGTTTCATAAGTCGAATGTACTATATAATTTTTTAAAAGCTCGCAAAGTTGCTTATGATAAAAAACAAGTCATAGCGACTGAAGGCTATATGGACGTTATTGCCATGCATGCCAGCGGTTTTGAAAACGTTGTTGCACCGCTTGGTACTGCCTTAACAGAGCGTCAAATGGCATTGTTATGGCGACTACACTCAGAGCCTATTTTATGTTTTGATGGTGATGGCGCTGGTATAAAAGCTGCATATCGGGCAATTGAAATGGTTTTGCCTGGGCTTCAAGCTGGCCGTTCTGTTAGGTTTGCTATGTTGCCAGAAGGTTTAGACCCTGATGATTTGTTGCGCCAAGAAGGACCGCAGGCCATGCGTGATGTGTTGAATAATGCGTTGCCTTTGGTACAAATGATATGGAACCGCGAAACCAGTGGTATTTATGAAACGCCTGAGCAACGTGCAGAATTAGAAGTACGTATTCGCGGTGTAGTGAACCTGATTAAAGATGAAGCTGTTAAGCGCCATTACGATCAAAATATGCGCGATAGGCTTGCTAATTATTTTGGTTCAGGTCGACAGAATCGATCAAATTTTAACAATTATAACCAAAGTGGTGGGCAAAACCAAAGTGGTGGTAACTTCGCCTCTGGCAAAAATTCATTTAACAAAACTTGGGGCAAAAAAGGTACAAGTACTGCGGGCTCAGGAAAATTGGGGGTAAGTCCGTCTTTGCTTAACAGTTCTATGATGAAGAAGGGCGGCGTTCGATTGTCTATGCGCGAGGCTTGCCTGATTATTGGCGTTGTAAATCACCCAGCAATATTGGGTCGCTTTTTTGAAGAGTTCTCAACATTACCGTTAAAATCTGGTGAGGCCGAAAGAGTTCGGCAGATGGTAGTCGATATTTATGCTATGCATCCGCAAGATGCGGAACAACTTGGCGCCGAGGCGTTGAGAAAAGAATTAGACGAATTTGGCTTTGCTGATGTGCTGAATAAAATGCAGGAACAAATGCGCCACAGTAGAATTTGGCAAACAGGAATAGATGCAGGGTTTGAAGATGCGATTGATGGGTGGTACCAATCCTATGCCATGCATTTGAAAAATCATACATTGCACAAAGAGTTAGATCTGGCAGAGCGCGAATTGGAGCGTGAAAATAATCAAGAAAATTTTGATCGTTTGTTACAAGTGAAAAATGAAATTGCCCGTGAAGAGGGAACCGAAGCATTGATCGATGGATTTGGCGTGTCTTCTGGACGACCAAGCAAAAGCTTTTAGTCTGATAATTTGATTCAGCAATTTTTGATAAATTCTTGACTTTTTTCACTAATTTCATATTTTTTATGAAATTTTTTTTGTTAAAAAATCATTTTTCCCTTGACGTTTTATGCAGGAACGGGAATCAGAGGAGTATAATTGTAGGGGAATTAGACTTTTAGCTGGTTCGCATCAAAATATTTGGAAGCAGATGTTTGTTTTGGCGGCTAAAAATCTAAATTTCACAATGGCTTAAGCTATAGTTAACGCATTTTCGTGTAGCTAGATAGTCGATACCTAATTTAAGTGATTCGCTTAACGGCGTGCACTAATGTAATTAAGTTGTTTTGTAATTGAGCTCTAATTGTAAAATTAGACTTTTTTATAGAGTAACTATCTTTTATTCTGACATAAGCGTGTAGTTTTCTACTTCGTACTTATATTAGTTGGAACCGCATTGACTGGAGAGTAACTTTTAATGGCAACTGACACTAAAGCGCCTAAAAAAGCTAAAACTACTAAAGCTGCAAAAGCCGAACCTAAAAAGGCTAAAGCAGTTAAAGCAAAATCTAAAGATAATGACAGTGGAGAGGCTCAAGAAGGTACCGTTCTTGATCTAACGAAAACTACTGTCAAAAAGATGATTAAGGCTGCTAAAAAACGCGGCTATGTGACTGTTGATGAACTCAATGCAGTACTACCATCTGACGAAGTTTCTTCGGAGAAAATTGAAGACGTTATGGCGATGCTTTCTGAAATGGGCATTAACGTTGTTGAAGAAGAAGACACTGAGGCAGAAAGCACTGAAGTAGCAACATCTACGGGTACCAGTGTTGCAACGGCTAAGAAAAAAGAACCTTCTGACAGAACCGATGATCCTGTGCGCATGTATTTGCGTGAAATGGGTACTGTTGAATTGCTTTCTCGCGAAGGCGAAATCGCAATAGCCAAGCGTATTGAAGCTGGCCGTGAAACAATGATTGCTGGGCTTTGTGAAAGCCCACTAACATTCCAAGCGATTATTATTTGGCGTGATGAGCTGAACGAAGGTAATATTCTTCTGCGCGATATTATCGACCTTGAGGCCACTTATGCTGGCCCTGAAGCAAAAGTTGCGCCTGCTGTTCCTGCGCCACACGCTGGTGCCGCGATTTTGAAAGAGCAAGAAGCTCAGAAAAAACGCGCGAAAGAAACTGGCGAAGGTGCATCTGATGGATCTGATGCGACCAATGAGAGAGACGATGATGAAGATGAAGATGAAAATGCTTTGTCTCTTGCTGCTATGGAAGCAGAGCTAAAACCGCAGGTTTTAGAAACATTTGATACGATCGCTGATACGTATAAGAAGCTTCGTCGCTTGCAAGATCAGCTTGTTGAAAAAGCTTTAGACAATAAAACTTTGTCACCTGCACAAGAGCGTCGTTATAAAGAACTTCACGAAGTTATTGTGAAATCAGTAAAATCGTTATCGCTAAACCAAAACCGCATTGATGCGTTGGTTGAACAACTTTATGCGATTAACAAAAACCTTGTTAGCCTAGAAGGTAAGCTTTTACGCCTTGCCGAATCGCACGGTGTTTCGCGCGAAAACTTCTTGGAAGAATATTACGGCTCTGAGCTTGACCCTAATTGGATACGCAGAATTTCAAATCTTTCTGGGAAGGGCTGGAAAGAGTATAATAAGCATGATGGTAGAACGATTAGAGAGATTAGGGGTGAGATTCAAACGCTTGCCGCTGAAACTGGTCTAGAACCTTCTGCTTTCCGTCGTATTGTTCATAAAGTACAAAAAGGTGAGCGCGAAGCACGCCAAGCGAAAAAAGAAATGGTAGAGGCAAATCTACGTCTCGTAATTTCTATTGCTAAAAAGTACACAAACCGTGGTTTGCAATTCTTGGATTTGATTCAAGAAGGTAATATTGGCTTGATGAAAGCGGTTGATAAATTTGAATATCGTCGTGGTTATAAGTTCTCGACTTATGCAACATGGTGGATACGTCAGGCGATTACTCGCTCGATTGCCGACCAAGCACGTACCATTCGTATTCCGGTACACATGATTGAGACGATTAATAAAATTGTTCGTACATCACGCCAAATGCTTCACGAAATTGGCCGCGAGCCAACACCAGAAGAACTTGCTGAAAAATTAGCAATGCCTTTGGAAAAAGTTCGCAAAGTTCTTAAAATTGCTAAAGAGCCTATTTCTCTTGAAACGCCAATTGGTGATGAAGAAGATTCGCATCTTGGTGATTTCATCGAAGATAAAAATGCATTGCTGCCAATTGATGCGGCAATTCAGGCGAACCTTCGCGAAACAACAACACGCGTGCTTGCATCGCTTACACCGCGTGAAGAACGCGTATTAAGAATGCGTTTTGGTATTGGTATGAATACCGACCATACGTTGGAAGAAGTTGGCCAACAGTTTAGCGTGACGCGTGAGCGTATTCGTCAAATTGAGGCCAAAGCACTTCGCAAGCTTAAGCACCCAAGCCGTAGCCGTAAGCTAAGAAGCTTCTTGGATAGTTAGAATGCTGCGTCTAATTTAGAATTTTAAAGGGCTGTGCAATTCGCGCAGCCCTTTTTCGTTTGTGGCTTATGTTGTTTTTTGTTGCATTCGTATTTGCAATAATGGAACTAAAAATATGACAAGAAAGAGAATGTTGAAGAGGGCATTCATTGGTGCTGGGCCTAATAGCGACCCAATTGTATCAAAGGTAAACCAGATTAATATTGATTTTAACATCAAGCTCTTTGCCAATAATGGTTCTTTTGGAAGTAGGTGAGTGGTTATCATCCAAAACATTGCTCCCCATCCAATCATCACGCCGCCTAAAATTGTGGAAAGAAGGATTGCTTCGGGCGCAAAGTTGATGTCTGACATATTTCCAGGCGGCCAAAAAATAATATCAGCTGTTAGCGTTAGCGCAAAGCGTGTGATGGGAAATGCAGCCAATAAGCACATTACGCCAAAGACGATTACAACTGCTGAAGCGAATTTTAGCTGAAATGAAATTGTTTGTATATTCATAATACTGTTCCACTTAAATGATTTATCTTTGTAGTTTTGATTGAAATCAGAATGTGAATTTGAAAACAATTACCTTAGAGGTAAGTGAACCCCGCTTAAAATTGATATATATAAGTTATTAAACGGAGTGATTTAATGTTTGGAGACTTATTAAAACAGTGGCGTTCTAAAAGGCGGCTTAGTCAATTGGATATGGGGTTGAAAGCAGATGTTTCGGCAAGGCATATATCTTTTCTTGAAACGGAAAGAGCTAAGCCAAGTCGGGAGATGGTCTTGCGTTTAGCAACTGTTTTGAACATGCCGTTTGGGGATCAAAATCATTTACTTGCTGCGGCTGGTTTTACTAACCAATATCAAAAACGAAATTTGTCTGAAGCCCAAATGCTACCATTTCGCAATGCAATTACACGCACCATGGAAAATCATTCACCTTTTCCAGCACTGTTACTGGATCGACATTGGAACGTTGTTGATGCCAATAAAGTGGGACGCATAATGCTTAATCAGTTGGAGATTGGATTGGGTGACAGTTTGTTGGAGGCAACTGTGAACCCTAATGGGCTACGAAATCTAATTAAAAATTGGCCTCAAGTTCATCGGTTTTTACTCAGTCGTTTGAGAATAGAAAATGACTATCTTGGCGGTGATGATGTTTTGATAAAGGCAATTGAAGCTTTAGTTAATATACAGCCAGAATTCACAAATGATGATGATGACAGCGCTCTTCTTCCTGTTTTGCCAATGAAGTTTTGCCTAAATGGTCAAAACATTTCTTTGTTTTCAACCATCGCACAATTTGGTTCTGCAGAAGATTTGGCATTGTCTGAATATCGGTTAGAATTGTTCTTTCCATTTGATGACGAAACAGAGCGATTTTTAGTTGAGCTAGAGGGGGCCTGAAAAAGAGCCAAGGTTGAAAAAAATAAGTGAAAGGAAAGTGCTTATGCTTATTGTGTATTATAATACAAAGTGTCCTGTGTGTGATGCTGGTATAAATTATCAGCAGAATAAACTGATAGCGCTGGTTAAATCTGGAAAGGTTGAGTTTCGAGATATCAATTTGGAACCTGATGCGTTGGCTAAATTTGATGTGGGCTTAGAAGATATTCGTAAAAAACTTTATGCCTTAGATGACAACGCTAATTTGTTAGTGGGGGCAGATGTGGCGCTTGCATTATGGGCGATAACACCGAGTAAATTCGATTGGCAAAAAAGAGTATCAGCGATGACAGGTAATTTTGTGATGCTTCCTGTAACGCGCTTATTTTATAATGGTTTTGCTATTCTATTGTATCGATGGAATAAATACAAAAAACATTGGTGATTTTTAAAACGTAACTCAATAGAGGGGCTGGTCTAAATTAATTTACGCGTGTGGCAATTGCTTTTAGATAGGTGTTAAAAGGGCTGTGCAAATCGCGTAGCCCTTTTTTTCTTGCCTTTTTTTGGCCTGTTATATAGCTCTATAAAACTGCTTTAATGCTATCTTCAAGCGAAGTGGTTGGATGGCCAATGAGCATTGCTAAATCTGTTGATGGGTTTTCTAATGAACCCTTTGCGGCTTTTGCTTCTGAATCTGCAATAATATCTGCAAATGCATCGGGTAGACCGTGTTCGATCAAAGCGCTTTTGTAGGCATCTTGCGCAAGGTTTTGGAAGTTGACTTTTTTGCCAGTGATTTTTGAAATTGTTTGGGCGTAATCACCACGCGAGAATGCATTGCCGCCTAACTCATAGACCTTACCTTCATGGCCTTTGCCGCTAAGTACGATTGCGGCCGCTTTAGCTAAGTCGCTTCTGGTTGCTGCAGAGTATTTACCATCACCTGATGCACCATAAACAGTGCCACCTTCAATTTCTGAAGGTAATGCTGGAAGGAAGTTTTCGATATACCAACCATTGCGCAAAATTGATGAAGCTATTTTACTATCGTTCAATAGGGCTTCTGTCACAATATGTTCGTCCGCTAGGTTTAGGTCTGACTTAGTGCCATTGATTAAAGAGGTATAGGCAATGAAGGTAACGTTGGCTTTTTCAGCCGCTTTTATAACATTGGTGTGGTGCGTTGAACGCTGACCAATTGCATTAGATGAAATAAGCAAAAGGTTTGTGACGCCAACAAATGCTTGGTTCAAACTTTCAATATCGTCATAGTCACCAATTCTGGTTGCAATGTTTTGCTTTTCATAAAGTTTTTTAGCTTCATCATTTCGAACCAACGCAATTATTTGTTTAGCTGGAACTAGTGTTTTTAAATGTTCGATTACAAGTGTGCCAAGCTGTCCAGATGCGCCCGTTACTAAATAAGTGGGAGTGTTTGTCATAGTATTTTCCTTTTGTTAAGCCTATTAACTAGGTTCGTTTTAGTTTATAAGTCTCATATAGAGACCTTCTGTGTATGAGAAAAGGAGGCACTAATTTGTAACAAGGTTACTTGTAAGGAACCTAAGCAGGAAACTTATGTAGAGAGCTTTGTTTTAGAGAGAAGATAAGTATGCAGATATTTAAAGGTGTGAGATGACAGGAAATATAGAAAAGAGAATAGAAGACATTCAGTTAAGCAAATGCCCTGTTCGCAATGTGCTTGACCATATAGCCGCAAAATGGACGACTTTAATATTATTGCAATTAGATGATGGGCCAAAACGTTTTAATGCATTGGG
The DNA here is from genome assembly GCA_002400845.2 of Hyphomicrobiales bacterium. Classification (GTDB taxonomy): domain Bacteria; phylum Pseudomonadota; class Alphaproteobacteria; order Rhizobiales; family Rhizobiaceae; genus Salaquimonas. The sequence goes on along the minus strand of NVRK02000015.1, from coordinate 16,249 downwards.
CAGGGCATTGCCTGATATTTCTAAAAGAATGCTAACGCAATCATTACGAGACTTAGAGCGCGATGGTTTGGTATCGCGCGAAGTGTTTCCAACAAAACCACCAAGCGTTGAATATACACTAACGCCAATGGGGGCGTCGTTGCTTCAACCGATTATGGGGCTTATTGGGTGGGCTCAAAAAAGCATGCCTGCAATAGATAAAGCACGAATTAGCTTTGATAAGGCAAGTGTTGTTGTAAAACGAATCTCAATATAGGTTTTTGGCGTTTTCAGTTTACGTTTGAGTCAACTTATTTTGCTTGAGGACTCGTGTGTTTATAACTTTTGAAAGTTACCTAAGAGTCAATATTCTAATAGATCAATCGCTTGGCTCGCAAGCTGGCTAATGCTAAAAGCTGCGTAACGAATTTAGGAGAACTATATGTCTTTTTTGAAAAAGCTATTTGGCGGCGGCAGTCGTGAAACAAAGGTTACAATCGAGCCGATTGAATATAAAAATTGCTTTATTGTGCCAACACCGATGCGTGATGGTGGGCAGTTTCGTATTTGCGGTAAAATTACCAAAGTAATAAATGGCGAAAATAAAGAACACACGCTTATTCGTGCAGATACTTTGCCTTCTTTAGAACAGGCAAATGAGATGACAATTAGAAAAGCCAAGCAAGTGATTGACGAGCAAGGCAATCGTATTTTTGGTTAGTTTGAAATTTATGTAACGGAAAAATTATGCAAACTTCATTTTCTATTCAAACACACGGGCAGGGCCTTTACGAATTTACGCGCGAGGTGAACTCATTTGTCACTAATGAAGACGTTCGAATAGGGCTGTTGACGTTGTTTGTACGTCACACGTCTTGCGCGGTGACCATTCAAGAAAATGCCGACCCAGAAGTGAAAACGGATTTAAAAAACTTTTTTAGTAAGCTTGTGCCGCCAACCAGCGATCCGTCAATGGCCTACATCACGCATACCTATGAGGGCGAAGATGATATGCCGGCACATATCAAATCTGCTTTAACGCAAGTTTCAATTTCTATTCCCATTGTTGAGGGGCGTTTAGCACTTGGTACTTGGCAAGGTATCTATTTGTTTGAGCATCGTGATGCACCGCACGACAGGCAAGTGGTTGCACATATTAGCGCGTAAAATTTATAAGCATTTTCTTAACGCAACATAATCTGAATATGAACTGAATATGAATGCCTGATTCCAAAATGGTTCAGCCAGCATGGGGTATCTATGTTTTCAAGGCAGCGCAAAAACAAGTGTTAGCCAAAGAAAAACCTAAGGAGAACCCAATGTTAAATAAAATTATTCCAACTGGATTAGCGGCTGTTATTTTTGCAGCTGGTCTTTCTCTAGCTGCTCCTGCTCAAGCTGGCGGCAATGTGTCTTTCACTTTTAATGGCAAGCATGGATCGCTGACCATTGATAATGGTAGACGTGGTAACGGTCATTATAAGCAGAAAAAACGTAAACATGTATCGATTTGCAAACCTCGTAAAGCAATCCGCAAAGCAAGAGACATTGGCGTTAGAAATGCGCATGTAGAGCGCGTTGGACGCCGGTTTGTAATTGTTAAAGGTCGCAAACGTGGCTCTATGGTAAAGGTTGCTTTTGAGCGTCGTGGACGTCGTTGTAACATTGCTTGGGTAGATCGCACGCCAATTTATTATGGTGGCTCATATTATGACCAAGGTCATGGATATGGTGGCAGATATGACAGACATGCTCATAAACGTAATCGTAAACACAGAGGTCATCACTAATAGCCATCAAGCTTAAATGAGTATGAGAATAAAATAGCGCAGCCCTTATAAGGTTGCGCTATTTTTTGATTCAATATTCTATTTTAAGTTATTGAAATTATTGATTTATTTATTATTGTTTTATTTCCCACTGTACGTTTACCGTTACTGAGTAGGTGTTTTCACCTGCAGAAATTGGAACAGAATCAGCCACCATTGCTTCTGCCATCATCATTTTTCCACGTGCCATGGAAATTGGGCGCGGGGCTGAAAAGTTTTCATTAATAGAAATGATATCACCTAGTTGAACGCCAGCTGCATCGGTTAATATGGTTGCTTTTGTCAGTGCATCTTTCATGGCTTTGGCTCTTGCGATAGAAATCGCAGCCTTTGGGTCTTCATTGGTGAAGTTAATATTGCCACCATTGTTTACGCCAAGTGTAACGCTTACGTCTAAGAGTTCGCCAATTTTAGAAAGGTCGCGAAGACGAACAGTTAAATTGTTCGAAACATTGTAACCTACAATACGTGGTGGTTTTTGTATTTCACCTTTTTTAGGGCGGTGATGATCGTAGCGCGGTCTAATTGAAAAGTTAGAAGTTTGTAAATCTCGATCTTCAATGCCAACCTTTTTCATTGCGGCTAACACTTCTTTCATTGCCGCATTGTTTGCATCTAGTGCTGCGCGCGCTGTTTTGGCTTGGCGTAATACGCCCAAATTCAAGATTGCTAAGTCTGGTGCAACACTGGTTTTTGAGGTGCCAGAGACGCTTATGATTGAGCGTTCAACTTTTACCTCATGTGCAAATGCAGAAGATGTTGATATTGCAAGCGGTGCTGTGATCGCAAGGGCAAGTAAGAAAGAGTGTAACGTTTTTTTCATGGGAGTTTCTTTCGATCTAAATTAAAGTTTCAAAATTAAATTAGTTTGGTGCTCTAAATTTCAATTATTCTTACGCATGTTCTAGAACATATTTATATGCATACTTATACGCTGGCAATAAAGCTGAAATCTGGCCAGTATGGGGCGAGGGTTGAGTAAATGTAAGTTTTTTATGTTTCCTACAAATTCGTAGAAACAAGGGCTTGTTTAGCCTCGCCAAAAAGGTTAGGTGAGGGCCGTTCATTTGATTTTATCTTGATGATTTTCAAATTAGCGTGGGGCCTGTAGCTCAGTTGGTTAGAGCCGACCGCTCATAACGGTCTGGTCGGGGGTTCAAGTCCCTCCGGGCCCACCATTTTGTTGATTTAAATCTTGCGTATCAGTCGGCCTTGCCTTGATCCACGTGCGATTTTAATTATCTCTCTCCTCCATCATAGATATTTTTTGATTGCTGATTTACTGGCAGGTTTAACTGTAATATTAGATTTTAATTCAGTTCAAATAATTATTATTTGTGCTTTCATCTAAAGCAGCATTAAAAGCCACCGAGCCTGTACTTAACTACAGGTTTGAACACATCTGTTGTGTCTTAAATAATGCGTTATGCATTGATTTTACTGTATATAAATTTCATTCATCATACTCTAGACACATTTTAGTGGAAGCCTTTAAGATATGTGACGATTTAAATTCTTGCTAATTTGGTAGCTTGCCAGATTGAATTTTGGATTGTTTTTCAATCTCGTTCACACTTTTATTGGGACTTAAGGGACACAATATAACCTCTGAGGATAGGGAGTCTTCGGCGAACTTAAGTATGGAGTAGTTCCTGATGAAATACTGGCGACAGAAAGCGGCATCTAACTTACCAATATTGGTTACAGGTGGTGCAGGGTTTTTAGGCACACATTTATGCAATAGGCTCCTTAAAGATGGACACAGTGTTATTTGTCTGGATAACCTGCTTACTGGTACTAAGAAAAATATTGTTGGGCTTTTAAAACATCCTAAATTTGTGTTTCATCAATCTGATATCCGTGATTGCGAATATTTCAAAGTAAAACGAATATTTAACCTTGCCTGTCCTGCCTCTCCGCCAGCTTATCAAGCAGATCCCATTGGTACTACTATGACTTCGGTAGTAGGCGCTTATAATATGTTGCGCCTGGCCATTAGAAATAATGCTCGTATTCTACAAGCATCAACTTCTGAAGCTTATGGCGACCCACTGGAACATCCACAAAAAGAGAGCTATTGGGGAAACGTAAACCCCATAGGCCCAAGAGCTTGCTATGACGTTGGAAAACGCTGCGCGGAATCCTTATTCTTCGATCATCGGCGCAAAGCCAATGCTAATATTAAAATTGCACGTATATTCAATACCTATGGCGGCGGCATGCAGCCTGACGATGGTCGCGTAATCTCTAATTTTATTATGGAAGCACTTCAAGATGAAGACATCACCATTTATGGAGATGGACAACAAACGCGATCATTTTGTTACGTGGACGACTTGATCGAAGGTTTCATGCGGTTGATGTATTCTAAGAGCAATGACCCGGGGCCATATAATTTGGGTAACCCAGAAGAGTTCTCTATCCAAGAACTGGCGGAAACCGTCATAAAACTCACTGGTTCTAAATCAAAAATTATTTATTTAGAAAAACCAGTTGATGACCCACGCTGTCGCTGTCCAAATATTGATAAGGCACGTGAGAAGCTAGGTTGGAAACCTGTCGTAACTCTAGAAAAAGGTCTTAAAATAACCATTGCGCATTTTGATAAGCTTCTATCAGCAGAAAAAAGGCGAGACAAAAAAAGTCGAAAATTCATACACGGCTTAGCAGCAGAATTAGAAATTTAGAACGAAACGAAAATGTTAGGAAGATCAAACTCATCTTGATTTCCAATTGGAAGGCATGAAGTTTATGAACAAGACTGTGATTGTAACGGGGGGGGCTGGCTTTATTGGAAGCCATACTTGTAAGCGCCTTGCGCTGAGAGGGTATCATCCTGTGGTGGTTGATAATCTTATCACAGGTCATAAAAATAATGTTCGTTGGGGGCCATTGGTTGAGGGGGATATTGGAGATAAATCGCTCATTTCAAAAACATTGGATGTCTATAAGCCTTTGGCGGTGATCCACTTTGCGGGCTCTGCTTATGTAGGCGAGTCTGTTTCGAAACCAGAAAAATATTATCTCAATAATGTGGTTGGCAGTCTTCAATTACTTGAATGTTGCGTAAATGCTGGCGTGAAAAATTTCATATTCTCCAGCAGTTGTGCAACATATGGCATCCCTGAAAAATTGCCAATTGATGAGAACTGCCCTCAATATCCAACCAATCCATATGGTCGCACAAAGTTGATTATTGAGCATGCACTGGAAGATTTTTCTAGAGTACATGATTTGCATTTTGTAACGCTTAGATATTTCAATGCTGCTGGTGCAGATATTGATAGTGAGTTGGTTGAACAGCATGACCCAGAGACCCACTTAATACCTAGAGCCTTGCTTGCCGCCGCTGGGCATATTCCAGTTTTGAAAGTGTTTGGTAGTGACTATAATACAAAGGATGGTACCTGCATTCGCGATTATATTCATGTGTGCGATTTGGCGAATGGGCACATATCTGCGCTTGAATATTTAACTTCCGGCGGAAAAAATTTGGCGGTTAATCTGGGCTCAGGTCGCGGTATATCGGTTAAGCAAATACTTCAAGCGGTTGAAACTATTACTGGGTGTAAAGTACCAGTTTCAATTGCAAAACGCAGGTACGGAGATCCACCGGAATTATATGCGAATACAAAACTTGCCAATTCGTTGCTTGGGTTTAAAACCAAATATTCAAACATCGAATCTATCATTGGTACTGCTGCACCTAATTTTGGATTTGGGGTGCGCTAATGAATTTAAAACCAAAAAACTATAAGAAAACTTCGGCAACCGTTCATCTTGCACCAATTTTTGGCGGCAGAGATAAGTGGATTAATTATGTCGGTATCGCTGCTTGGTTGATTACTCTTTTGGTTTTTTGGATTTGGTGGCTTTCGCCAGAACATGTATTTTCAATACCAAGGTTTGCGTTGGTTAGTTTTCTATTGATGTGGGCAACGTTGATCCCTGCATATTTTATATTCATATTTGCAAAGGGAAAAGTGCCCAAAAAATTAAAGAAAACGATTACGGGTCGTATTGCGATGGTGGTTACCAAGGCACCGTCTGAACCATTTTCCATTGTCAAAAAAACTCTAAATGCCTTGCTAAAACAAAAGGGCTATAGCCACGATACTTGGCTTGCGGATGAATATCCTTCTCTTGAAACCATAAACTGGTGTGAAAAGCGTGGTGTTAAAATTTCGAGTAGATATGGTGTAGAAGCGTATCACAGAAAAATATGGCCTCGTAGAACGCGCTGCAAAGAAGGCAATCTAGCTTATTTTTATGACCGACATGGGTATAAGGAATACGATTTTGTATCACAATTTGATGCGGACCATGTTCCTGACCATAATTATCTAATTGAAATATTGAGGCCGTTTGCTGACCCTTCAGTTGGGTATGTTTCTGCCCCTAGTATTTGCGATAAGAATGCGCAGAATAGTTGGTCTGCTCGTGGTCGTCTATATGTTGAAGCAAGCATGCATGGCGCTTTACAGACGGGGTACAATAACGGTTGGGCCCCCCTATGCATAGGTTCTCATTATGCTGTGCGTACCTCTGCTCTTAAACACATAGGGGGGCTTGGGCCAGAATTGGCAGAAGACCATTCGACGACCTTGTTAATGAATTCTGGCGGATGGAAGGGGGTTCATGCGCTGAATGCAATTGCACATGGTGAAGGTCCTGCTACATTTTCAGATTTTGCAATTCAAGAATTCCAATGGTCTCGTAGTCTTGTGACCATCATGCTGGAACATTCTTCAATCTATTTTCCCACATTAAGCTGGCGTATGAGATTTCAATTTCTATTTTCTCAATTGTGGTATCCGATGTTTTCCATCATTATGTTGGTGATGTTTTTACTGCCTATTATCGCATTATCGAGCGGCATCCATTTTGTAAATGTCACCTATTTTAATTTCTTTATCCATATTTTGCCAATATCTGTTGTTCTAATTCTGCTAGCCTATTGGTGGAGGTCTACTGGAACATATCGTCCCAATGATGCAAAAATTATTAGTTGGGAATCTCTGGCATTTCTGTTTGCTAGATGGCCATGGTCGTTGATTGGGAGTATGGCGGCGATCCGCGATCAAATAGCTGGATCTTTTGTTGATTTTCGTATTACGCGCAAAGGTTCGGCAAAATCAGAATACTTACCTTATCGTTTTTTGGCGCCCTATGCTTTTCTTTCTTTGGCGTCTAGCCTTTTCGCTTTTTATATTACGGATGCTGGAACTGCGTCTGGTTTTTATCTTTTTCTAATAATAAATGCGCTAATTTACGGAACGCTTTTAGCTCAAATAACAATCCAACATGCGCATGAAAATGCCCTCAAGATATTTCCATTCACACTGGTTGGTGGCTTGCAGGCGATCATTTTGTCCGCAGTACTGATAATGCCTATTGCCGCATGCGAAGTGCGATGCCCTGCGGGTCTTAAGGCTTTTAATATTGGGATTACCGCTTTCACCCTTACTAAAACCAGCCACAGAATATCTGGAGCTGGAAAGGGACGCGTGAGGCAACCAATAATTCGTCTACTGCCGCGTTGGAACAATACGCAGGAGCGCCAGATACTTGAAGAAAACTTAAATTTAATTGTCCAAACAAAGATGGAAGGATGACGTAATGAAAATAGATAACAGTCAAACTAAACCTGGTTTGAATAGATTGAAGACAGCCGTCTTTTTATTGGCCGTCGTTGGAACTTCAATAAGTGTTTTTGCTCAGGAGGGTGATCGCGCTATAAATGTAGCGCTTGATAAGCGGCCGATTGTTCATCAGGATGCCACCAAATTTGGTGCCTATGATCCGCATGGTGACTTTAGCGCACAAAAAAATGTTTCGACAGAACATCTTTTTCTTCCATGGGAAGATGTTGAACTGAACGATCTTTATGTGGCAGATGAATACGCTAATTCTCGTGGGCGTAGTTTGCTTGTGACTGTTGAACCGTGGTCGTGGGATAGGGATTGGCGCGTAACATCTGACCAACTTCGCGCCCGTATTCTTAACGGTACTTATGATGCAAATATGCGTGCCATTGCTGTGATTTTCGCCAAACTAAAAAGCCCAGTAATTGTGCGCTGGGGGCAGGAAATGGAAAATAAATCGGGGCGTTTTTCATGGGCCAATTGGCAACCAAAGGACTACATTACAGCCTATAGTCGAATGATGAAAATTGTGCGTGAGGTTAGTCCTAATACGCGCATTATGTGGTCACCAAAGGGCGAGAAAAACCTTCAGGATTATTATCCTGGACCAGAGTATGTAGATATTATTGGTCTCTCAATTTTTGGTCTTCAGCAATATGATGAAATTGAATACGGTAAACCACGTTCATTCAAAGAAGCACTCACTCAAGGTTATAATTTAACCGTTGAATTTGGCAGACCCATTTGGGTTGCAGAGCTTGGTTATGAGGGCGGCGACAAATATGTGATTGATTGGTTAAAGACTGTCACGTTGAACTACCCCGAATTTCCAGAACTAAAAGCCGTTGTCTATTTTAACGATAAAGAGGTTTATCCTTGGCCGTATAATCTTGGTCTTCCAGATTGGCGGGTTGTTAGAAATCTTTCAAACTACCGGGTTAGGCCGTAGGTTCCTCAAATTTTAGAAAGGTCTGAATATGTATAAGTCGACAAACAAACCTCTTGCGATAATATTAGTCACATCGGCTATGATTTTTGCAAGCCCAACAGCTTCATTGAGTGACTACGTTAACAATGTTGATGGCGCTAAAAATCTGACAAGGCAAGAACTACACGGTATCTATGATGGACGCTCTTGGATGTGGAATGATGGCGGCGGCTATTTCCGTGTCTCCAAAAGAGAGTTTACAGCTTGGGTAGGGCGTGAAGAAAAAAGCTCCATTGCAAAGGGTATTTGGTTTCTACCCGGCGGTGGGAAAGCCTGTTTTAATGCCATATGGACAGCAGTTGAATGGAAAGTGGTAAAGCTGACCTGCTTTGCACATAAAACTGACGGTAAACATGTATACCAACGCAAACTTCCAGATGGCGATTGGTACGTTTTTAAACATACCCCAGTGAGATATTCTGACGAATTTGGTAAACTAAAGCAGGCGGATCTCATTAGCTTGAACTACGCCAGAAATTACCGTTATATCAAATCGCGCCGCTTAGAAAATAGCTGTCGATCAAAACAATCATTTTCAGAATTTCTCACTTGTATCTTTAAAAGATGAAAGCCAGATACCTAAAGTAATCGATTGCTTAATTGATGCGGGTGCGCAACTTGCAACTTGATGTTCTGCCAAATCCACTTGGGGAACAAATATATGGAGCACTCCCTAAATAGATTTTTCGAATGCTACGTTTATTGGCTTTGGCATTTTGTGTTGTCGAATTATATTTAATTACAAGTTTTGAATTTTTTGCATTCGAAACAGAAACCGTTGTCAAAAGTGACGCGGCAGCCATTAGCATGATGATTGAATTAAATTTAGATTTATGATGTTGGGTATTTGAGTTTGTTAGATTGCTCATTTTGTATTCTGTCCTGATAATAAGGTGAATGGGATATTGATGAAATCCATTCACTCTTTTGTAATTTGGTTCGATTGAAAAACTATTAAGATTAGCTATCGCGCACTTTTTCCTAGTCTTGATGAAGACTAGGTACGAGAGTGATGATTTTTTTTGGTATCCACTTTTCATAGTTTGATGTGTTATTTCGTGAAGAAATAAACATAGTTTGGTTGTAATTATACGATTTCTAAACTCGGCATTAAATTTCATAACACCCTTTTATGTGCAGATTGCCAGTAGTGACAAACCCACATTTACAAAATTCTTTTTCGAATTTTAGAATAGCGAGCATGTAATTATACTCTTTGTTCAAAATATGTTCTGGTGTGTATTCGCGTCCGTTTTTAACTATTCTAATTTTTAGCTGAAATATTAGGATAACTTCGCCTTAATTAATTTACACATCGGTTCAAGCAAATTTGTGTGCTTTTTAACAATCCGGTCGACTGATGTTCAACCTTAAGTATATCTTCTCTAACGACCTTGATAACCCGATGTTAACTATATTCATGCAAATAGTTAGAAAGGTGTGGAGAGTGTTTTAAATTTATTCGGAGTTTAGTATGCCTGTGGCTGAGCCATTTTATAGAGTATATCTACCACATTTGCGTGCTCTTTTTGCATTCTCTATTATAACCAATTTGATGATTTTGGCGCCATCTTTTCATATGTTGCAAATATATGATCGGGTTTTAAGCTCTGGAAGCAAGCCAACACTATTTTTCATTACTTTGATCGCAATTTTTGCTTTGGTTGTTTATGGTGTCGCGGAAACCATCAGAACAAAGGTTTCTCAGCGTCTAGCTGCAAAATATACGGTTAGTGTGGCGGATAAGTTATTTGCCCGTTTCGCAAATTTTCCTCAATCACCTATGGCGATTTCTAAATATTTACGTGACTACGGAACTGTTAGAACCTTTTTATCTGGTCGAACAGTCATTGGTCTTTTTGATTTACCCTTTATTCCATTCTTTCTATTGCTTCTGTTTTTTGTTCATTGGTCAATTTTTCTAGTAACACTGGGCGGTATTTTTGTAATGGCGTTGTTTAGTTATCTTAATGGTAAGATGACAGAGCAGAGTCGAACGAAGAGCCGTGATATGGATGGCGAGGCTATTGGCTTTGCTCAAGCTGCGTTTTCTAGAGGTGAAGATGTGCGCACACTTGGTTTGTTGCCAAATTTTATTACGCTTTGGGGGCACAGAACTGCCTCTGCGTTGATTGCAGCAGAAGATGCTTCTGATAAGTCAGCGATCTTCTTTTCGCTTAGTAAAGCGTTTCGTCAAATTTTGCAGGTCTCTATTATGGGGTGGGGTGCTTTTCTTGTATTAGCTGGCGATATGTCTGGCGGCAAGATTTTTCTTGCGTCCATGATATCTGGCAAAGCCCTTGGTCCTATTGAGCAAGTCATTGGTAGCTGGGAGCAAATAACAAAATCTTATGCATCTTATAAAGCTGTTGAAGAATTAACGGGCCCAGAAAAAACATTGTCAGCACGCGCGATGTTGCCTGAACCTGTAGGCCATTTACATGCTAAAAATCTTATTTATGTCCCTAAAGGCGCGGCTCCTGGAACGCGCATAATCAACAACATTTCTTTGCAGCTTAAACCTGGCGAAATTGTTGTTGTTGTGGGTGCTTCTGGTGCAGGTAAATCGACATTTGTTCGCATGTTGGCTGGTGCGCTTCGCCCCAGCGCAGGCGAATTGTTGATGGACAATGCTCAATATGACCAATGGCCAACGGAACAGTGGGGCCGAAATATTGGCTATGTTGCCCAAGAGGTTAATTTGTTTCCAGGCACTATCGCAGATAACATCGCTCGCTTTGATGCTTATTTTGATGAGCAGACAGTTTATAAAGCGGCTAAAGCGGCAGGCGTTCATGAGATGATTTTGGGCCTACCAAAAGGGTATCAATCAATCGTTGGTATGGGAGAATTTCAACTTTCTATGGGACAGAGGCAAAACATTGCTCTTGCGCGCGCTTTATATGGCACCCCGAAAGTTCTCATTCTTGATGAGCCAAATGCACATCTGGACCAATATGGAGAAGGCATGTTGTTTAACGCGCTGATCGCTGCAAAGAAGCAAGGCGCCGCGGTGATTGTTGTTTCTCAAAGAACCTCCATCTTAAAAATTGCGAACAGAACAATGCGAATTGTCAAAGGGCAAGCAGAGTTTTTGGATAGAAACAAAAGGCCAGCACGTCCAACGCAGGCAGGACAGCTGGCGGTGGGCCAAAAGATGGATGCTGAATCTAACAGGCTAAAGCGTTCTGTAGCATCTGAATCGGCGGCTTAGGCAATGATAAAGAAAATTGATAATAATCAGCCGTCATGGTTTGCAGAAATTAAAACTGATCCTGTTGACCTTGTTGGTAAAGGTAAGAAATTTATTTTCGGAGCTTCTGCACTTTTTGTGGCTTGGGCGGTGCTTGCGCCATTGGGGTCAGCAATAGTTGCGCAAGGCGTTGCTGTTTCCATAGGTAAGAATAAAGTTATCCAACATCGCAATGGCGGTGTGGTGTTGGCTATTATGGCAAGAGAAGGCGACCGCGTAAAAACAGGACAGGTTTTGTTTCAACTTGACCCTGCAACAGATCAAGCGGAGCTAACAAGATTACGTGTAAAGCAGTCTACACTTTTGGCGTTGAAAACGCGCCTTGAAGCGGAAAAGAATTATTCATTTGACCAGCCATTAGATAGCATTCCTAGTTTTCAATTACGCGGTGTTACAAGTGGCCATTTTTCTAGTTTAAAGAATGCTGGATTTCATAGTAATGTCGATGGAGGCTTTGATATCGTCAATGCTGTCTTAAAAGAACAAGCACGTGAATTTGAAACTGGACGCCAAGCAATAAGAGCAGAGCTTGATGCTTTGTCGCAAAGATCGATGGCACTGGAAAACCGTCAAGAAGGTTTGAAACGTCGTATTGTAAGTGTGTCTAAGCAAGTTTCTATTTTGCAAAAACAACATGCATCTGCGCGTTCGCTTGCGCGTGGTGGTCATATTGCGCGTCAGCAAAGCTGGGAAATAGAAACCCGCTTACTTACGAGCAAAAGCGAACTTGCTTCTATGCGGGCGCAGTATAATTCTACAAACAATGAGATTGATGAAGTTATTGCTCAGTTTGACCGCGTAAGGCACAGTGATGAAAAAAGTACTTCTAGCCGATTAACAGAAGTGTTGGGTGCGTTAGGTGAAATAAGAGATCAATACAAAGCTGTAAAAGCTGCTGTAGAAAACTCTGAAATTAAAGCGCCTGCTGATGGCATATTGTTACGATCAGCCCTTACTACGGTTGGGGGGGTAGCAAAGCCAGGTGAGATCATCGCTGAGATTGTTCCCAATGGTGCAGCGTTAGAAATGCGTGTTCGCATAATGCCTCAAGATATTTCACAGGTTTGGGTTGGACAAGACGCTGATATAAAAATAACTGCGCTTAACCCTAGGATTTTTGATGCGCTTTCTGGCAAAGTAACTTTTATCGCAGCAGATACGACAACTGATCCAAACACGTTGCAGCAGTACTTTAACGTTAGTGTTAAGTTCGATGAAGTCTTGAAAAACTCTAAAGGAAGCCCTTTGGTTACTTCAGGAATGAACGGTGATGTGTTTTTGCAAAGAGAATCTTGGACCTTTGCGTCCTATTTGCTAGCACCCTTGACGGAGAGCTTTTCGCAAGCTTTTACCGAAAAATAACCATTGGTGCTAAGAAGACGCGCATTTTAGGCGCGTGAGTTGCAAGAATAATTTTTAAAAATCTACACATTAATGCTGATGTTAAACATGCCTTTTGGCATTTTGAAATCATCTTCAAATAAAACATGAACAGTGAAGCATTAAGTTGCATTGGTGAAGAATACAAATCTTTAAACGTATCGTAGCGCTTTTCATTTCAAAAAATAGTTTAGGCAATTAGTGTGCCTAACATTTGAGCATTAAAACCGCATAAAAAACATGCCCTTTGCTAGACATAAGAATTACCCCGTGCCAACTTTGCTTGGTAGCAATATGCAACACATAATTGGGGATTTGATTGAACGCTTTTGATGCAGAAATTCATAAAAATAGTGTTTCTCTACAGCGCAGTCGCGGTGTGGGCAGGTTGCGTGTTTCTTCAAGTGACATAGCAAATAAGTCACCTCAAATTCGCACACTGTATCAAGAAGGTTGTGCGAAGATACGATTGCCCAAAACCTATGGCTCTACTTGCGAAGCGATCATGATTAATTCGTCAGGTGGCATGACGGGTGGAGATGTTTTGGATTGGGAATTCGTGGCGCAGGACAATTGCAATTTAACCATTACTACGCAGGCCTGCGAGCGTATTTATAAGTCGAACAGTGGCGCGGCGGTGATGCATGTTTCGTTAGACGCGGGCGCGGGTGCTAGCTTAAACTGGCTACCGCAAGAAACAATATTGTTTGACCAAGGCGCGTTAGAGCGAAAGCTAGATATTAACTTAGCCACAAGCGCTAAGGCGTTGATTTTAGAATCCATTATTTTTGGACGCAAAGCGATGGGAGAGGTGGTGAAGTCTGGTGCGCTACATGATAGATGGCGCGTGCGCGTTGATGGCAAATTAGTGCACGCTGAGGACTTTAGAATTTCTGATAATGTTGATGAGCAAATAAATTCACCAGCTTTTACCAATGGCAATATTGCTCTGGCAACTTTGTTGAGTATTTCTGCACACAATGAAAAGACAGAATTGGAGCTTGAAGCGGCGCGGAAAATTATTGGCAATAATGGTGGTGCATCATTTTGGCAGGTTAATGAAACAGGTAAACTACTCGCCAGAATAATTGCAAAAGACAGTTATGAATTGCGCAAAATATTAGTACCGCTTATTGCCTTATTAAACGATGGTAATGACCTGCCAAAGGTTTGGTCGCTATGACCGCTATTAAGAGATTTTATGATTACAAGAAGATGGGAATTTAAATGAATTTAACGCCAAGAGAAAAAGACAAATTGCTTATTGCAATGGCGGCAATTGTTGCACGCAAACGCTTGGAGCGAGGCGTGAAATTGAACTATCCAGAATCGATTGCACTCATCTCAGATTTTGTGGTGGAGGGCGCGCGTGATGGGCGCAGTGTTGCCGACTTAATGGAAGCTGGCGCGCATGTGGTAAAGCGGAGCCAAGTGATGGATGGCATTGCCGAAATGATACACGATGTGCAGGTTGAAGCGACGTTTCCAGATGGCACCAAGCTTGTGACTGTTCACGAGCCAATTCGTTAAGTGGTAAGATAGGGAGATAAAGTTATGATACCAGGTGAAGTAATAACCGCAAAAGGCGATATCGTTTTAAACGAGGGCGCGCAGACTGTAACACTAAAAATTGCCAATTCGGGTGACCGTCCTGTGCAAGTGGGGTCGCATTATCATTTTTTCGAGACCAATGAAGCGCTGGTTTTTGACCGAGATAGAACAAAAGGCATGCGCCTTGATATTGCGCCGGGCACTGCTGTTCGTTTTGAGCCGGGGCAGGAACGCGATGTGACGCTTATTCCGCTTGGTGGCAAGCGCGAAGTATATGGGTTTAATGGCAAAGTAATGGGCCAAATAGGAGATAAGTTGTAATGCCAGCTAAAATATCAAGACAAGCCTATGCAGATATGTTTGGCCCAACCACTGGCGATAAAGTGCGTTTGGCAGATACCGAATTGTTTATCGAAGTCGAAAAAGACTTAACCTCATACGGTGAGGAAGTTAAATTTGGCGGTGGCAAGGTTATCCGCGATGGCATGGGCCAAAGCCAAATTACTCGCGCGGCAGGTGCCGTTGATACGGTTATTACCAATGCGCTGATTGTTGACCACACGGGAATATACAAAGCCGACATTGGCCTTAAAAATGGGCGCATTCATGCCATTGGCAAGGCTGGCAATCCTGATACGCAGAACGGTGTTGATATCATCATTGGGCCGGGTACAGAAATTATTGCTGGCGAAGGTAAGATTATCACCGCTGGTGGGTTTGACAGCCACATTCATTACATCTGCCCTCAGCAGATTGAAGACGCGCTGATGAGCGGCGTTACCACCATGCTTGGCGGTGGCACTGGGCCAGCACACGGCACGCTTGCCACAACGTGCACACCGGGGCCTTGGCACATTGGGCGCATGATTCAAGCTGCGGATGCTTTTCCGATGAACTTGGCTTTTGCAGGCAAGGGCAATGCCTCTGTTGCCGCACCGCTTGAAGAGATGATTTTGGGCGGCGCATGTGCGCTTAAACTGCACGAAGATTGGGGAACCACGCCAGCCGCGATTGATAACTGCCTAAGCGTTGCCGATGATTATGACGTGCAAGTTATGATCCACACAGACACATTAAACGAGTCTGGTTTTGTGGAAAATACTGTAAGCGCATTTAAAAATCGTACCATTCATGCCTTTCATACAGAGGGTGCTGGTGGCGGTCATGCGCCAGACATTATCAAAATTTGCGGACAGCAAAATGTCATTCCATCTTCTACCAATCCAACACGGCCTTACACCGTAAACACGCTAGAAGAACATCTCGATATGCTCATGGTGTGTCACCATTTAGATGCGAATATTCCAGAAGACATCGCCTTTGCAGAAAGCCGTATTCGTAAAGAGACCATTGCCGCAGAAGACATTTTGCATGACCTTGGCGCGTTCTCAATTATCGCGTCTGATAGCCAAGCAATGGGGCGCGTTGGCGAGGTGCTTATTCGTACTTGGCAAACGGCTGATAAAATGAAAAAGCAACGTGGTCGCTTGAAAGAAGAAACAGGCGATAATGATAATTTTCGCGTGCGTCGCTATATTGCGAAATACACAATCAACCCTGCCATTGCCCACGGTATGAGCCGCGAAATTGGCTCTATTGAAGTTGGTAAACGTGCAGATTTGGT